>JACQVS010000146.1 GCA_016209605.1 Planctomycetota bacterium | reverse complement strand
GCTTGTCGCGCGCTTCGCGGCGTGCTCTCCCGCAGGGGCCGCCGGTTTTGCAGGGATCGAAAGCCGCGCGGCGTGCCTGATGAGAGATTGAGGATTAGCAACGACTTGCGACTTTAAAATGTCCCATGCGGGACATTTCCCCGCGGGTATTTTCGCTGGTGGCATTGCCCGCGGGCGGTCGCTTTTCTCCCTTTTCCGCCCGCATTTCGCTCAAGTCGAGATCCTCATCCCCCTGAAGCCAGCGCCGCGGAGCGCTCCCTGGAAAGCCCGGCCGGCCCAGTGGCGTGGCGATGCTAAAAGCCTTTCTGGAATAAACCCGCCTGACAATCCAGGACGTCGTCGAAGCGGCCGAGCGGCTTTTCAACTGGCCTGGCGTTTTTGACCGCCTTCTTTCGAAGCGATTCCATCCGCTGGACCACCCATCGTCGTGGATGAGAACGTCCGGATTCCCAGCGAAAAACCGACTGCCCGCTGACTCCAAGCTTGCCTGCAAAAGCCTCTCGTGAAAGGTTGAGGCCTTCGCGAAAACACTCCAACGCTATCCGCTGCTACGCCCCAAGATCACACGTCCCTGGTCAAGCGCGGTGAGCAGGGCTTGAAGAAGTCGCTGTGGGAAATCCGCACGGCGAGGTCCGGTTCAGCGAGGCTAGCTGCTATTCCAGCGGGTAAAAGTCCCGCCGACATAAGCGTCCAGTAGCTGTCGTAGTTATATCCAGCGACAAGGAGGGTGACCAGATTGTTGAAAGCCTGGAAATACAAGCCTCTGTGGCCGGGCAATCATCCCGGTCAGATCCGCCAAGGGAGGCAAGCAACCTGGCAGGTTGTAGCAGATGCGAACCAGTGTAGCCCCGAAACACGTGCCCCACGTGAAGCGGATCGTGGGATAAACGGGAACACCGAGCCTATCAGATCTGGGCGAAGGCCTGAGCCGCCGATTAATAAACTGGACATCAGCGATCAGCGGCGTCCCCGGGGTCATAGAGGACGACATGCCAGGAAGGAATTGCCGGTCATTCAACTTGCGCACAGAGCGGGTGGATCTCGCAGGGGAGCCCGTCCGGCGTCGGGTCGATCCCGCAAGCCGGGAAAGGGCCGGCGGGCGCGGGGCCCGAGAGGAAGAGGTAGAGGAAAAGGGCGATCCCATCGGTGATCTCGAGGTCCCCGGAGTCGTCGACATCGGCGCTGGAGGAACAAGGGAGGACGGGATCTCCAAGGAAGAGGTAAGTGAAGATGTCAATGCCGTCGGTCAGATCCGGCTTCTCATCCGGGCTTCCCGGATCAACCTTTCCCCGAATGAAGGCGCGGTGCATTCGCTCCACGGGAACCGCCCAGAGCTCCCAGTCCACGGAATTGCCGGCGGCGGTGAAGAGGAGGAGGCCGTTGAGCTGATCCAGTGAATCCGGAGCCGAGCTGGCTGGCCCTGGCCTCAAATCCGCCACCATATCGGTCCCGGCAGCGGTGCCATCGCTCCGCCACAATTCCCTGCCGTGGGGGGAGGTATAAGCGCTGAAGTAAAGGAGACCGCCGGCGCTGAAAAACTGGCTGGGATCGGAGCCCAGCGGGCCAGGCAGGATGTGTTTGACGATCATCGTTCCCTCCAGCATGCCGTTGCTCTTCCACAGCTCGTTGCCGCTTCTGCCGTCATTGGCCGAGAAGAACAAGGTGCCGTTGGTATTGGTGAGGAAAGCCGGATAGGAAGGCTCCGGGCCGGGTCGAATGTCCTTGACGATATAGGTGCCGTCGGAGGTGCCGTCGCTCCTCCACAGCTCCAACCCCGTGGAATTTTCACCGGCCCGGAAGTAAAGCAGGCCGTTCACGACGGTAAGGTAAGTCGGATCCGCGCCCTCGGGCCCGGGCTGGATGTCCTTCACCAGGTAAGTTCCCGCTGCAGTCCCATCGCTCAACCACAACTCCCGGCCCGTATTGCCATCATCGGCAGTCAAGAAGAGCCGATTGCCGTCGCTGGTCAGGTCGTCCGGATTGGAGCTTGCTTGTCCGGGCTGGATGTCTCTGAGAAGATGCGTCCCCTCTTCGGTTCCATCGCTCGTCCACAGCTCGACTCCGGAAGCGGCTTCCAGGGCAATGAAGAATAGCCTCGTGGATGCCGCGGTGAGGTTGAAGATACGGTCAAGAGTTTTGAGGGCTTTGGTATTATCAGGGCGGCCATCGGTTTTCCAGAGCTGGTAGTCAAAGAGGAGCGTGCCGCCGGAATATTTTTGCGTTGTAAAAAACAGCGTCCCGTGAACATCGGTGAGAAAAGCGGACTCCGAACTGAGTTGGCCAGGCGCCTGGTCAATAAAAATCCTGGTTCCCTCGGGCGTGCCATCGCTTGACCACAGCTCCCTTCCTGTCTTGCTGTCGGCGTGAACGAAAAAGAGCATGCTGCCGGATGCGGTGAGAGAGCTTATCTCTGCTGGTGGAAACGGCTTGAAGTCTGCAAAGGGGTAAGTTCCGGCTGTCGTTCCATCGGTGGCCCACAGTTCCTGGTTTATCGGGATGGGCTTGGGGACGAAAAAGAGCTTGTCCTTGACCACAGCTTTCGAGGCGATTTTCGGAGCGCTCGAATTGGTCAAAGGATTGATGTCTTTGACATTTTGGGTCCCATTTCCGGTTCCATCGCTTTTCCAGAGCTCCAGACCATGCACGAAATCGGAAGCGGGAAAGTAAACCGTGCCATCGATTTCCACCAGCCATTTCATCGAAGCGCCGATTCCTTCAGGCAGCATCAGGTTTTTGAGAGGAAAGGTTCCCTCCGGCGTGCCGTCGCTGATCCAGAGCAAGTTATGGTGCGGTTCAGAGCCCGCCGCGAAGAAGAGCGTGTTCTTCAAAGTCCCCAAGGGATAAATTCCCAGGGCATTGAAGTCTCTTTGAAAACCTTGCACCACGGCCGTACCCCCGGCAGTGCCGTCGCTTACCCAGAGGAGCTCCTGGGTTATATCGGGAAATCCCCGGGTGGTGAAAAAAAGCTTATCCGCAGCGGCGGTCAAATACCTCGGATCGGCGCCCACTGAACCGGGGATGATATCCACCGCCAGATAAGTTCCCTCTTCGGTCCCGTCGCTTCTCCAGAGCTCCGCGCCGTGCTGGCTACTCGATGCGCTTAAAAAAAGGAGGCCATCCCAGACCGTTAGCCGGTCCATCCCGGAATGAATCAAGCCTGGGTTGATCTCCTTGACCAGGATGGTCCCGGATTCGGTGCCGTCGCTCCTCCACAGCCCGCTGCCGCGATTTCCATCGCTAGCCATGAAGAAGAGCATTCCCTTGAACGGGGTGAAGGATCGCAGGTGCGGAATCGTTCCAAAAAGGATATCCTTGACCAGGACAGTCCCATCTGAAGTGCCGTCGCTCCTCCACAGCTCAAAGCCCCTCTCGCCGTCGTTGGCCTGAAAAAACAAGACTTCGTTTACAGCCGTGAGATTTTGCGGAGAGGAGCCGTTCGGACCGGGGAGGATGTCCTTGAGCATTGCAGTGCCTTCAGGTGATCCATCGCTCGCCCACAGCTCCCGGCCGTTGAGCTCATCGAAGGCAACGAAGAAAAGCTGGCCGTTTGCAACCGTCAGGTCGCCCACCGGGTATCCACTTGGATCGTTGGAGAGCGAGATCACCGGAATCGTGTTTTCAGGAGTGCCGTCGCTTTTCCAGAGCACCGGTTTGCCGGTCTCATAGGTTATAAAGTAGGCCATTCCTTGATAACCGGTGAGGCGCGAAGGACCTGAATAATAACCCGCGTTTCCTTCCTTGACCAGGTAAGTTCCATTTTCTGTCCCATCGCTTACCCACAACCCCATGCCGTGAATGCCATCGCTCGCCTTAAAGAAAAGCCGTCCATCGAACTCAGCAAGCCCCATGGGATAGGAAGAGCCCGTGGGGAGCGGGATGCTACTCAACCGTTGGGGCTGCCCTGATCCGGCGCCCGGGAGAGGAAAGGCCAGGAGGAAAAGAGCCATGGCATGGCGGTTCCACAAAACCAAACGTCGGTAGGATTTGCGATTTTCATGGCTGCTCTTTATCATGCTATTCCCTCCACCATAAAAGACGAAATGAAAAGGAATGATCTTGTGGTAATTTTTCCCGACGGCGTGAATCGGAGAGTAGATTATTCAAAAAAATGAAGGACCTCCGGCGGGAAACTTCGCCATCCCGAAGGACGACCTCCTGCCCGGCGGCGCCCCCTCCTCGCCGGAGCACCTCGCCAAGGTCATCCGGCAGGCCGGTTTCGATCCCGGCTACCCGCTCGATCTGGCGACTCGTGCCCCTTCTTCTCGAGGACGTCCCGGCACTTCTGAGACTTGCCGAAGTTCGAGGTGAGCTGTACGATATGCGCGTCATGCTTGCGGATCAGCTCATGCGCCCAGATCCGCTTATGTGTGTAGCCTCCTCGTTCGCCATGTTTCCGATGCCCGCGCGCGGGCCGGAGCTTTCAGGGCGGTCGTGTCCAAATCATACGACGGAGTGAGAAAACCAGATGAACAATCGTGAGCGAGTCAGGGCGATCCTGCATTACGAGGACTACGACCGGATGCCGGTCGTGCACTTCGGTTACTGGAAGGAGACGCTCGAGAAGTGGGCGGCCGAAGGGCATCTCGGGCTGGAAGAGATCGAGGGGGTGGCCGACGGCAACGATGCCGAGCTCTCCATATCCGAGAAGCTCGGCTTCGATTTCAACTGGTTCACGGTTTTTTCGGATCGGTCCGACGTGCTCTCCTCGCTCTATCCTCCTTTTGAACGCCGGGTCCTGGAGGAGCTGCCGGACGGAACGCTCAAGGTTCTGAACGAGTATGGGGTGATCCAGATTGAGAAACCGGGCCTCCGGTCGATTCCCTCGGAAGTCGACCATCTCTTGAAAGACAGGCGGAGCTGGGAGGAGCACTTCAAGCCGCGGCTCCAGTACTCCGAGGACCGGATCGATGCAAAACGGCTGGAAGCCATCCGGCGGCAGGAAGCGGAACGGCACGATCCCCTGGGCGTGCACTGCGGCAGCCTCTTCGGGCAGATCCGGAACATGATGGGGCTGGAAGGGGTGAGTTACCTTTACGCCGATGACGAAAAATTGTACGATGAGATGATCGACACCGTCGGGGAGCTCGCCTACCGGGTCACGGAGCGGATCCTTTCATCCGGCGCGCGCTTTGATTTCGCCCATTTCTGGGAAGACCTCTGCTTCAAGAGCGGCCCCCTCATTCCGCCGCGGATCTTCGAGAACAAGGTCGGCCCGCATTACCGGCGCATAACCGAGCTCGCGCGCGATCATGGTATCACCATCGTCTCCCTCGACAGCGACGGAAAGATCGATGCGCTCATTCCTACGTGGATCAAAAACGGGGTGAATACCATGTTCCCCATAGAGGTGGGAACGTGGAACGCCAGCATACGGCCATGGCGCGAGCGGTACGGCCGCGAGCTCCGAGGAGTTGGCGGCATGAACAAGCACGTCCTCGCGGAGGACCACGCCGCGGTGGACGCGGAGATCGAGCGGCTCAAACCGCTGGTGGCGCTGGGAGGCTACATTCCTTGTCCAGACCATCGCCTTCCGCCCACGGCGAAGTGGGAGAACGTCCAGTACTACTCTGCGCGCATGAGAGAAACCTTCGGTTGAGAGACGGTGCCGGCTCCTCGGCCTTAGATTCTTCCATCAAATCTTCTTCGCAGGCAGCAGAGAAGTCTTGGCGTCCAAGAACCGCTCTTTCATTCGCCTTGCGTCTTATCTTGGCGTCCTCGGCGTCTTGGCGGTTTAATCCTCTTCATCCTTTTCTTCCTTGGCCTCGACATTTGGCTGCGGCCTTGGCCGCTTTAGGAAATTCCACCGGATTGGGCTTGATTTTAAAAAATCTTCCAGGGATATTACACTTTTGTCCGACCTCCAGTGTGGAAAGAGATTCAGGTTGTCCATCATGATCGTGTCTTTCTGAAGTGAAACCATGAAAGCCTGCGACGAAAGAAAATGCCCCATCTGGGGCATCCTCCTCTCCGCCGCGGCCATCGCCGCCAATTGCATCTACGTGCCGCTCCACCTGCTGGCGGAGGCGCACCTCGAGGCCCGCGGCCTCCGGACCTTCCCCATGGCGCTGGAATCACCCTCCGGCCACGCTGGTGACCTCGACCACCCCTCCCCCCATGAGCCCCATCCGGCTTACGAGCACCGGCAGGAAATCGTCCTGGTTCGCCCGGCCGAGACGATAGCGGTCAACACCGCCCTCAGCGCTCCGGTCTTTGCGGCGCCTCCGGAAGGGACGCTTTCCGTCGCCTCGCACCGGCCTGAACCTTTCCTCGAGCCCCGAGCGCTCCCGCCGCCGTCTCCACGCCAGCCGCGCGCCCCTCCCCGCTCCTGAACTCCAAAATGGCTCCGGCGCCGCTTCTCCAAGCGGCCGCCGCTAGTTGTCCAGTTCGATTCAGCCTGGAGAAGGAGGATCGACTCCAGGCGGTTTACGGCGCCTTCAAATTGCAGGAGATTTTCCATGTCAAAACGGCCAGCGTGGGCACCCGTTCCGTGGACGGGTGCTTCCTTATTTCTGATGCTATTTTCAAGCTGCAATCCCAAACCGCTCGAAGGGGAGCGTGCGGCGCCAGCCGGGGACCATCCAGAAAAGTCCGCCCAGGTCACCGTCTGGGGCGATCGCTTCGAGGCCTTCATCGAGCACCGTCCCATCATCGCGGCCGCGCCGGCGACGCTGGTCACCCACCTCACCGATTTGCAAACGCTCGAGCCGCGGCGCGCCGGCCCGGTGAAGTTCCTCCTGCGCTCGGCCGCCGGCGCCTCGATCGAGCACGTGGAGCCCGCCCCCGCGCGGGCCGGCATCTACACCCCGGCTCTCACCATCCCCCAGCCTGGCCAGTGGACGGCCCGGCTGGCCATCTCCACGGGCGAAGGCGACAGCATCGTGGATCTGCCGGCGTTCGCGGTCTTCGCCTCGAAGGACGAAGCGGTCGAGGCGCCCGATCCCGAAGCCCCCGAGGGGATCAGCTTCCTCAAGGAGCAGCAGTGGAAGGTGAAAACCAAGGCGGAGCCGGTTGGAAGGCGTCATCTGGTGGAGCGGCGCCGGCTCCCTGGCGTCGTCTCCCCGCGCCCGAGTTCCAAGGCTGCCGTCACCCCGCCGGTTGCCGGCCGCCTCCTGGCCCCGCCGAGTAACTCGCTCCCCTCACTGGGAGATCGAGTTGCAGCGGGGCAAACCCTGGCTCTCGTCCAGCCGCCGTTCTCGGAATTCACCGTGAAGCTCGTCGAATCCGAGGCAGAGGTGATCCGCGCCAAGCTGGCCCGGGATCTGGCCGAACTGGCCTTCGCGCGGGCCCAGAAGCTCGCGGCCGGCAAATTCAAATCCGAACGGGAACTTCAGGAAGCGGATTTTGCCCTGCGCACGGCGCAGGCCAACCACCAGGCCGCCCTCGCCGTCCAGGCCGCTTACCGCAAGGCGGGTGCGATCTTCGTCAGCCCCAGCGCGGCGGCGGATCAGGCGGCGAGCCTCCCCGCCGTCGAGCTGAAATCCCCCATTTCCGGCGCCGTCGTCGAGGTCGCCGCGGCCGCCGGCGAGCACGTCCCTTCCGACCGCGCCGTCTTCAGAATCCTCGACACCGCCTCGGTGCTCATCGAGGCCAAAATCTCCGAGTCCGATCTGAACCGGATCGAACCCTCGCAGGAGGCCTTCTACGAGACTCCGGACGCCCAGGGGAAATTCGTTCCCATCCTTGGCGAGAGCGGGGGGCGCGTGGCGTTCTTTGGCCCGGCGGTCGATCCCGCCAGCCGCACCGTTCCGCTCGTCTACGAGATGAAGAATCCGCAAGGCCGCCTCCGGATCGACATGACCCTCACGCTGTACCTGGCGACCTCGCGGGCCGAGAATACCCTGGCCATCCCCGAGTCCGCGATCGTGGATGAAGAGGGCCGTCCCACCGCTTTCGTCCAGCGCTCCGGGGAGACCTTTGAGAAGCGCTATCTCACCCTCGGCATCCGGGACGGCGGATTCGTGCAGGTGCTCTCGGGGCTCTCCGAAGGGGAACGGGTCGTCACCAAGGAAGGGTATGCGATCCGGCTAGCGTCGGTCTCCACCTCCATCCCGGCTCACGGGCACGCCCATTAAGGAAACGCCATGATGAACTTGCTGATCCACTGGTCGCTCCACAACCGGAGTGCGGTGATTGCCACGGCCCTCCTCCTCATGGCCATTGGCGGCTACGCCGCGCTCCGGATGCCGATCGACGTCTTCCCCGATCTCACCGCGCCGACCGTCACCGTCATCACCGAGGCCCGCGGCATGGCCCCGACCGAGGTTGAAAACCAGGTCACCTTCCTGATCGAGGCGGCGCTCAACGGCGCTCCCGGGGTCCGGAGAGTGCGCTCCTCGACGGCTGTCGGCATCTCCGTGGTCTGGGTGGAATTCTCCTGGGGCACCGACCTCTACACCGCCCGCCAGGTCGTCAGCGAGAAGGTCGCGCTCGCCGCCGGCGATCTCCCGCCCGAGGTCGAACGCCCCATCCTGGCTCCGATTTCCTCCATCATGGGCGAGATCTTGTTCATCTCGATTACCTCGGACCGCCACGGCCCCATCGAACTGCGAACCGTCGCCGACACGGTGATCCGCCGCCGGCTCCTCTCGGTTCCCGGCGTCTCTCAGGTTACCCCCATCGGGGGCGGCGAGAAGCAATACCAGGCGGTGCTCTCCCCGGCGAAGCTGCGAGCCTACGGCATCTCGGTAAGCCGCGCAGCGCAAGCCCTGGCGGCGGCCAACCAGAACGTCTCCGCGGGCATCATGATCGAGGGAGGCTCCGAGTACCTGGTGACCGGCATCGGCCGCGTCCGGACGCTCGGCGACATCGGCGAGACGGTGGTGGCCGCGGTGGACGGCGTCCCCATCCGCGTCTCCGACCTGGGCGAGGTGCGGATCGGCGAGGCCCCCAAGCGCGGCGAGGGATCCGCGAACGCAAAGCCCGCCGTCATTCTCGGCATCCAGAAGCAGCCCGGAGCCAACACGCTTGCCCTGACGCGCGAGCTGGACGCGGTCCTCGACAACCTGGCGGCAAAACTGCCCGAAGGCATGAAGATCGACAAGCGGATTTTCCGCCAGGCCGACTTCATCGAGGTCGCGGTCCACAACGTCCTCGACGCGCTGCGAGACGGGGGCATCTTCGTAGTTCTGGTCATGCTGGCCTTTCTCGCGAACCTGCGCGCGACTCTTATTACCTTGACGGCCATTCCCCTTTCGCTGGTCACCGCCGTCCTCGCCCTCCGCGCTTTCGGGGCGACGATCAACACCATGACCCTCGGAGGCATGGCGATCGCCATCGGCATGATCGTCGATGACGCCGTGATCGTCGTGGAGAACGTCTTCCGGCGCCTCCGTGAGAATGGCGCGCTCCCGGCCGACCTGCGCCAGCCCGCGCGCCAGGTGGTCTACGAGGCGAGCGTCGAAATCCGTATATCCATCGTCTCCGCCACGCTGATCATCGTGCTGGTGTTCCTCCCGCTCTTCTTCCTTCCCGGCGTCGAAGGCCGGCTGCTCCAGCCGCTGGGGACGGCCTTTATCGTTTCTCTCCTCGCCTCCCTCCTGGTGGCCGTGACCGTCACCCCCGCCCTCTGCCACCTCCTCCTCCCTGGAAGCAAGGCGGTTCGAGCGGGCCGGGAGCCAAAAGTCGCCCGGGTGTTGAAATCGGGCTACGCCCGGATCCTCGCCCTGGTTCTCCCGCATCCCTGGGCGGTGGCCATCCCGGGGGCGGTGCTCCTGGCCGGCGCGCTCGCCGCTTCGAAATTCCTGGGGCATGCTTTCTTGCCGGAGTTCAACGAAGGCTCGCTGACCATCAGCGCCGTCACCTTGCCCGGGACCTCGCTCCCCGAGTCCGACGCCCTGGGGCGGATCGTGGAAGAGACCTTGCTCGCGCATGCGGAGGTGGTTTCGGTGGCGCGGCGGACCGGCCGGGCCGAGCTCGATGAGCACGCGCAAGGGGTCGAGGCAGCGGAGCTCGATGTCTCGTTTGTTCTGAAGGACCGGACCCGGGACGAATTCCTCGCGGCCCTCCGCCGCGACTTCTCCCTCATCCCCGGCATGAACATCGCCATCGGGCAGCCCATCTCCCACCGCATCGATCACATGCTCTCGGGCACGCGGGCGAACGTGGCGGTCAAGATCTTTGGGGAAGACCTGTACACGCTGCGGGGCCTGGCCGAGAAGGCCCGCCGAGCCATGGCCGCGGTGGCGGGAGTCGTCGATCTTTCCGTCGAGCCGCAGATGGATATCCCCATCCTCAAGGTGCGATTGGACCGGAGCGCCACCGCGCGTCATGGCCTGTCGATCCAGGAAGTGGGCCGCACGATCGAGGCCTCGCTCCAGGGGGTGACCGTGTCGCGCGTGCTGGAAGGCCGGAACGCTTTCGACCTGGTGGTCCGCTTCAGCGAGCGCGACGGCTGGAATCCCCGGACCATCGGTGACCTCCCGCTCGACACCCCGGCGGGCGCGAAGATCCCCCTCAAGGCGGTGGCCGAGATCGCCAAGGACACCGGGCCGAACATGATCAGCCGGGAGAGCGTGGAGCGGAAAATCGTGGTCCTGTGCAACGTCGCGGGCCGGGATGTGGCGTCGGTCGTGGAGGACGCCCGGATGCTCGTTGACCCGATGGTGGCGCGGCAGCGCGGCTACCGGGTGGAGTACGGCGGGCAGTTCGAGGCCGCCGCGGAGGCGGGCCGGCTCCTCGCCTGGCTCGGGGCCGTGGTCGTCATCGGCATCGGGTTCTTCCTCCAGTTGGCCTTCCAGTCCGGCCGCGACGCCGCCCTGGTCATGGTCAACTTGCCGCTGGCGCTCATCGGAGGTGTCGCCGGGGTTTTCATCTCCGACGGGGTGCTCTCGGTCGCCTCGCTCATCGGCTTCATCACCGTCTTCGGCATCGCGGCCCGCAACGGGATCATGCTGGTGTCGCACCTCCGCCACCTCCAGGAGCGCGAGGGGGTCGCCGACTTCGCCGAGGCGGTCTCCCGGGGCGCCCGGGAGCGCCTCGTGCCGATCCTGATGACGGCGCTGGCGGCCGGCCTGGCGCTCATCCCCCTCGCCTTGGGCGGCGGCAAACCCGGGAGCGAGATCCAGACCCCCATGGCCATGGTCATCCTCTTCGGCCTCCTCACCTCCATGCTCCTCAACATGATTGTGGTTCCGGCGCTCTATCTCAGGTTCGGACGGCCGCCGGCTTCAAATTCGGGAGATGTCCAATGAGAAACGTGCTGTTTTTGACCGCGCTCAACGTCGTGCTTTTTTGCGGATGCGCCATCGAGTCGGCTCCTGATCCGGCTCCAGCTTCAGAGCCCCATCTTCGGCCTCCTGCCGAGCGCGCCGCCGAGCAGGCCGCGGATTCGGAGAGCCGAGGGGCGCCTGAACGGCTCGAGGAGCTGACCCTCGACCAGGCCCTGGAACTCGCGGATCGCTTCCACCCCGAACTGGTTGTCGCTCGGGCGCGCGTGGAAGCCGCCGAGGGACGGGCCGTGCAGGCCGGCCTCTTCCCCAATCCTCAGGCGGTGGCCCGCATGGAGTCCGCCCCGATCAGCGGCAGCCCGACCGGCGAAGCGGAGTATCCGGTCGGTCTCTCGCAGCGCTTTCCCCTTGGCAGGCGGCTCTCCGCCGCCTCCCGCGTCGAAGAGCTCGACCGGGACCGGCTGCTGAAGGAATTCGAGGCCCGGCGCCTGGAGATCCGCGCGCGGGTCCACGGCTCCTTCGCCGCCGCGCTCTACCTCCAAGGGGTCATCGACGCGCAAGCCGATGCCATGCGCATCGGCGAGAGCGGGGCGGCGGCGGCTCGGGCTCGCCTCGCCGCCGGGGACGTCCTGCCCGAAGAGGTCGCCCGCGCCGAGATGGAACTGCTCAGAACTCGGATAGAACTCGAGCGAGCCCGGTCGCTGCGCGAACAGGCGCTGGCGGCGCTGCTTGCGGCCATGGGCCGCCCGACCTGGCGCCTTGAGTCCCTCGCGGGCCCCCTCGACGCGGCCCTGGAGGTCCCCACCCTGGAGTCGCTCTCATCCCGCCTGGCGGAACACCCCCTTCTGGCTTCCGCCGAGGCGGACGTCGCCGTCCAGCGCGCCCGCGTGGAACTGGCCGAGGCGCAGCGGATCCCCGACGTCAACCTCGAGCTCTTTTACCGCCGGCTGGAGCATTCGGAGAAGGATTCCTTCGACGTGGGGTTCGCAATTCCCATCCCGCTCTTCGATCGAAACCAGGGCCGGTGGCGCGAGGCGAGCGCGGATCTCGCCGCGTCGGAGGGGCGCGCCAGTGCGACCCGAAACGAGTTGATCCTGAAACTGCAGGAATCCCGCCTCCGGCTGGCCAACGCGCTCGCCGGGGCGCGGATCTTGAAGCGTGAGGTCTTGCCACGAGCCGACACCGTCCTCCAGGCCGCCGAAGCGCGCTACTCCGCCGGCGACGCCAACCTCGACGAGGTCCTCCCGGTGCGACGGGACCATACCGCCGTCCGGCTGGCCTACCTGGAAGCGCTTCGGAACGTGATGGAGGCATGGGCCAGCCTCTCGCCCTACGTCCGCTCGCAGTAGAGAGCGGCCAGGCACGTCAATAATCACGCTTGACGTTAAGCACGTAATGCGTTACTAACAAGATGGATAATTATGATGCGTAAGCTGAAGCCCGTAACGCCCGGTGAACTGTTGCTGAAAGAATTTCTGAAGCCGATGGGGATCAGCAAGTACCGGCTGGCCAAGGAGATTGGCGTTCCGGCGCAGCGTATCGGCGACATCGTGGCGGGCAAACGTGCCATCACTGCTGACACCGACTTGCGCCTGTGCCGGTTCTTTGGCCTTTCCAATGCTACTGGCTGCGTGCCCAGGCAGCCCACGACACGGAGGTCGCGGAACGAGCTTTGGGCGCTAAGCTGGCGAAGATTAAACCCTGGACCGGTCTCGCGGCTCATGGAAGTCGCATCCTGACCCGCGGGTGAGCCGCATTGGTCATGAAAGGGAGCACCGAGGTCACAGACGGAATGGAGTTGAATTGGTATCCTGGCAGCTTGAGCCTATCAATGGACCGGCTGAGGTAAGATACTGGCGGATATCATGGTGAGAAATTCAATTCCAATTATTTTCTGGTTGACTACGCTGTTATCCTCAGCAGGATCCTCGCCCATCCCCGAGGACTTCCCGCGCTTTTACGTGCCGGGGCATGAGGGGGAGATGGACAGCTTGCGCTCCATGTTCTGGCTCCACTACCCCGGCGCCGGGCCCAAGGCGACGCTCTGGGACGAGTGGCTTTCCGGGCCGTCGCTGTGGCCGGCGGCGCGGCTGCTGAAAGCGCGGCGATTGAAGATCGGCCTGATGGCCCCCTTGCCAGGCTTCGCTGGGCCAAAGCCGCCGGCGCGCGCCTCGAGCGCAACGGCGCCGCGCCCGGAAGGTGATGGTAACAAAATGCGTCTCCTCCTTGCCTTCGTCCTCGCCGGCGCGGCGATTGAGGTTTCCGCGGCCGGCGATCTACTAGATAACGGCAGCTTCGAGCGCGGCCTGAGGAACAAGAAAAGTAAGATCAAGGTCTTCGAACCGATCCTTGTTTTTTTATTTAGCGCCTTTAGAATCAGTTCGTGCCCTATTTCCTTCGTTTTTCGGAAGATGCGAAGATTCAATTAAAAAATTTAACCTCCAGGGAACAAGCCATCGTTTTAAATCAAGTCGAATCATCACTGTCATTCGATCCTAAAAAAGAGACTCGGAATTTAAAATTACTACGACCGAATCCTTTGGCTAAATATGAATTACGGATTGGCTCCCTGAGAGTTTTTTTTGATGTTGATGATACGGAGCAGGAAGTTTTTGTGCTTGCCGTTGGAAAAAAGATAGGAAATCGCCTTTTTGTAGGAGGAAAGGAAATAAAATTGTGAAGACATTGCAACTCGAAAAGACTCCTCCAACTTTTCAAAAGACTGCTCGCCTGGCTAAGAAAGAGGTAGTGGTTTTTACTGAGAAAGGGAAGCCAACCTTCGCCCTAGTCGCGGTTAAAGATGATTTGGCGTTAGAGGCTTTAGCCCTTGGTCAGAATGTGGATTTCATGGCGTATCTGGAAGTGCTGAGCCAGCGAGCCAGAAGCGGGAAGACCTATTCTATCGAAGAAATGCGAAAAGAGTTTGGATCCTCTTCAAGCGCTCGTAAAAGAAAAGTAAAAAACGCCCGTAATGATTGAGGTTGAATCCTCTGTGGGGCACCAAGGTCACAGACGGAATGGGGAGTGAATTTGTACCCTGGCAAGCAAGATGCGTTTCCTCCTCCTTGCCTTCGTCCTCGCCGGGGCGGCGATTGAGGTTTTCGCGGCCGGCGATCTTCTCGATAACGGCGGCTTCGAGCGCGGCCTGGGCGGCTGGAGCTATTCCGGCGGCGTCGAGATCGAGGGCGGCGCGGCTCACCACGGCAAGTCATCGCTCCGCGTGATGAGCGGGGGCGCCGCGCAGGACCTTTCCGGCTTGCCGGCCGGCGCCGTCTTCACCTGCGCCGCCGCCCTCAAGGTCGAGAAGGTCGAGAAAACCGCCGGCGCCGGCTACGCTTACCTGGCGGTCTATCAGCTCGGCGACTTCGATGAGCTCATCGCCGCCCAGGATTTCGCGCAGCTTGACGGCACCGCCGGCTGGCGGGAGTACCGCCACACCTTTCAAGTGGCCGCGGGCTGCGCCGCCGTGTCCATCCGCTGCGGCCTCTTTCAAGCTCGGGGGACGGCCTGGTTCGATGCCTTCACGCTCGTCCCCGGCGATAAGGCCGTGTCCAGCGAAGCGCTGGCCGCCGCGCGACTCGCCGCGGCGAAGGACATGGGCCTCGAGGCGGGCGCGGCGGGAAACATCGCCATCCTGAAGGACGACTTCCCGCCCGGCGGCGCCCCCTCCTCGCCGGAGCACCTTGCCAAGGTCCTCCGGCAAGCCGGCTTCGGTGCCGCCTTCTTGAACGCCGAGCAGCTTGCCAGCCGCGAGCTGCTCGACCGAGAGGTCTTCGACCTCGTGGTCTTGCCCTACGGCGCCAGCTTTCCGGTGGCGGCGGCGGAGAACTTCCGCCGCTTCCTGCGCCAGGGGGGGAAGTTCATCTCCATGGGCGGCTACGCTTTCGACCACCTGCTCGAGCGGACGCCCGCGGGCTGGCGGCCGGCCGGCGATGTCCCGCCGCCGCGTTCGCCGGCGGCCGAACACGCCGTCTGGCGCTTTCCCATCCCCGCGGGCGAGCTGCGCGGCCGCGGCCGGCTCGAGTTCTCGGGCTGGCTCAAGGCTGCCAAGGTTGCGGGGCCCGGCATGGCTTACTTCGCGGTCTATCAGATCGCCCCGGATGGCAGCCTGCCGGAGTGGAAGGACCTCTGCCAGGTGCGCGGCACCCAGGACTGGAAGGAGTTCCGCCACGAGTTCAACGTGCACCCGCAAGCGGAGACCGTCGAGTTGCGCGCTGGGCTCTACCGCTGCCGCGGCGCCGCGTGCTTTGATGACCTCAAGCTCATCGACGGCTCGGGCCATCTCCTGGTCGAGGCCGGCTTCGAGGAGGAGTTCGACCCGGAAAGTAAAGATCTCAAGCGCTGGAGCCGCTCGAGCCCGGAGCTGTGTTCCATCGAGACGCGCGTCCGGCGCTCCGGCCGGCGCGCCTTGAAAACCAAGCTCGACTTCGAGCCGCCGCGCCCCGTTCGGCTCAACACCCGCCACGGCATTCCCGAGGATGGCCTGCGGACCGAGCCGGATCAGCTCGGGGTTTTCGACCCCGGCTACCCGCTCGAGCGGGCGCGCTCCGCCCGGGCCGCTCCCGGTCAGTGCATCCTTGACTTCAGGATCGAGCTCGGCGGCCCCCTCGAAGGCTGGGCGGCGAGCGGCGTCGCCGGCTTCGACGAGGCGCGCTGGCTCCCGCTCCTCGACGCACACGACCGCTACGGCCGACTGCGCGGCGCGGCGGGGGCCATGCTGCGCCACTACGACGGGCCCTACGCCGGCTCGAGCTGGGCCTTCTTCGGCGTCACCAGCCGCGACCTCTTTGCCGAAGAAAATCCTGGCATGGCGGGAGCGCTCGCGGGCCTGGCGCGCTCGCTGGTGAAGGACGTCTACCTCGCCTCGCTCATCCCCGAGCCCGCCTGCTGCCGCCAGGGGGAGGGCGTCCGGCTTCTGGCGGCGATCTTCAACGGCGGGCGGGAGGAGAGAAAATTGCGGCTGAGCATCGAGATTTTCGAGGGAGAGCCTGCGATCACTCCAGACGATCCGGCATCCGCCGCCCGCCCGCCTCTTGCCGTGCTTGCCGCCGAGGCAGTCCTTCCGTCCGGAAAATCCCAGCTCGCCCGCCTCGAGTGGAAGCCCGAGCGCTTCGAGAGCGATTTCTACTACCTGGCCGGCCATCTTTACGATGGGTCCGAAGAAATCGACCGCCTCGAGAGCGGCTTCATGGCGTGGGATGAGCGCGCCGTCGCGAGCGGCCCGAGGCTGCGCTACCGCGGCAATTACCTCTGTCTCGGCGAACGGCCGATGTTCCTCTTCGGCACCGACGACTGGAGCTACGTCTTCACTACTCAGCGCGAGACGCCGCTCCAGTGGCTTTTCGATATGCGCCGGCGCCGGGATTTCGGGGTGCAGATCTACGAGAACCTGCAGTTCGGGCTCCCGGAGCCGCCGGCAAGGGCGGAGGAGCTGCTCCGCAAGGTCGATGGGATCGTCCAGCTCGCGCAGAAATACCAGCAGGTCTACTTCCCCTGCCTGCTCGTCGGATACAACGTCGCCGCGGGCGATGAGGAGCTGGCGCGGGAGAAGGAGTTCTGCCGGCGCTACGCCGAGCGCTACGCCCGCGTGCCGGGCCTGATCTACTACCTGAACGGCGACCTGCGCTGCCAGCTCTCCCCGGCGACGGCGCCGCAGTGGAACGAGTTCCTCAAGGCGCGCTACGGCGCCGATGAGAAGCTGCGGCAGGCCTGGGGCGATCGGGCGCCAAAGGATATGCTCGGCGGCATACCGGCGGAGGACTTCAACGACTGGGAGCGCGACTGGGGCGACGTCCAGGTTTACGATTTGAACCGCTTCCGCGCCGCGCTCATCCGGCGCTGGTGCGGAGCGCTCATGGCCGGCATCCGCGAGCACGACCGCGAGCATCCCGCCACCGCCGAGTTCTACCAATTGCCGCATCAAGGGGTCGACCTCCCCGCCGGCATCGATGGACTGGACCTTGCCAACTTCGGCTTCTTCGAGCGCCGGGGGAAGGACCTCGAGCGCTTTCCGCTCCTCTCCAAGTACAACGACCAGCGCGCCCGCGGCAAATCCTTCGGCCCGGGCGAGTACGGTGTCAAGATGCACCCCGCCTGGGGGGACGGCAAGGATCACGGCTACCACACCGCCCGGAGCCGCGAGGAGGCGATCGAGCTTTTCCTCGGGGTCGCGCACTACGCGCTGGGGCTGGGGGCCTCGAGAATTCACAACTGGTGCTGGAAGGACGACGCCCACCGGGTCTTCCCCTGGGGCATGGTCCATGCCTGCGACGGCGTCCCCAAGGATACGGCCTACGTCCATCGCAACCAGAGCCTGCTCTTCCGCCACCTCGCGCCGCTTTACGAGGAGCCGGCGGTTTATCTCCTCACCGCCGACGGCCACCGCATGGGCGGCGGCAAGTGGCAGGTGATCGAGGGGATCCTGCGGGGGATCGGCCTCGCCCTTTCTGTTCACGCCGACAACTTGGGGACGCTCAACGAAGATGGCCTCGAGATCCCTCCGGCCGCGAAGGCGATCTTCTATCCGCTCCCCTACTGCCCGCCCGACGAGGCTTACGAGAAGCTCCTCGACTGGGTGCGGCGGGGCGGCGTCCTCTACCTCTCCGGCGACCTCTCCTACGACGAGCTGCGGCGGCGTGCGCGCGCGCGGCGCCTCGAGGTGCTGTGCGGCGTGCGCTTCGTCGCCGAGAACTATCCGAATATACAGGTTCCGGCTGAGGGCGCGGACAGCGCCGTCGAGCGGCCCTGCATCCGCGTCGAGCCGGCCGGCGCCAAGGTCTTGAAGTTTGCCGCCGGCGGCGAGCCGCTCGTGGTCGAGAACGAGGTGGGCCGGGGCCGGGTTTTTTTCACCCCGGAGCCCCTCGAGCTGATCGAGAAGAGAGCGCGCCACCCCGACAGCCTGGCGCTTTACCGCCGCGTCCTCGCGGCCGCGGGCTTGAAGCCCATCGGCCTCGAGCCGGATGATCCGCTGATCCACGCCTTCCGCGTGCCGCTCCGGGACGGCGGCCGGGCGTACGTGCTCTTCAACGCCGGCGAGGCCGCGCGGGAGGTCACGCTCACGGACCTGAAGCCGCCGGCCTCCCTGATGGTCAAGAGCCGGCGGCCGGCGCTCCTCTGGCTCGATGGCGGCGGAGCGCTCCGGGCGGTGGAGGTTCAAGGAGCTTGCAAGCTCGGCGATGAAGGGTTTGCGCAAGATGGAACCGATGGCATCATCCTTTCCCTCGATGGCGGCGATCTGCGCCGCTCGCGGGCCCTGCTCCTCCTGCCGCTCCAGGCGGGAGCGGTCCGCCTGGCGCAGGAGCGGGCCTGGAGCGGCGCTGCGGCCGAAACCGGCGAGCTCGAGAACGGCCGGTGGCGCGCCTTCGAGCGTTCCGCCGCCACGTGGCAAGGAGCGGAGCTGCGGATCGAGGTCTCGGGCGACCAGGCCTTGAGCCTCATCCTGGTCTGCGAGGAAAGCGCGGCGCCGCGCTGGCGCGAGGCGATCGAGCGCGCCGTCAAGGACCCCGGCTCGCTGCCGTGAAAGGTGTTTCATGAAAAGATCCAGCGGTATGGCATGTCTGGTTGTCATGGCGGTTCTCCTGGCGCCGGATCTCGAGTTCGCCGAGGACTGGAAGGCGCTGATTCACATCCAGGTCGACAAGACGCGGATCGGCATGGGACGCGCGGTGGCGGTGCGCGCCTTGGTAACCTCGCTGGGCGGCTTCTCGCCCGCCGGCACCCGGCTCCTCCCGTACGTGAACGGGAAGCGCTGGGGCGCACCCGAGCTGGCCGACGAGCATGGCCAGGCTACTTTCTACCTCCCCCTTCCCAACCCGGGGGCGGCCGATATTCACGTCGAGGCGCGCCCGCCGCACCGCGTCGCCAGGGAGGAGTGGATCTGGGGGGATCGGGCGGAGGAAAACCAGGTGGTTTACCTGCAAGGCCAGTTCCGGCTGCCGGAGGCGCCCCGGTCGGCGGCGCTCTGGGCGGCCGCCGATGACGCCGTCGAGATCTTCCTCAATGGCCGCCGGGTGGGGAGCGCGAGCGGCTGGGCTCGCGCCGAGCCGTTCCGGGAGGCGGCGGCTCAACTGGTCGGGGGGAAAACGTCCTCTCCCTCGAGGCGAGGAACGCAAGCGGGCCGGCCGGAATTCTCGTCCACCTCGAGTGGGAGGCTGGCGAGCGGCGGGGGGTATTCAACTCCGATCCGTCCTTCCGCTCCTTTCGGGAAAAGCCGGAGGGCTGGCCCGGCGCCGCCGCGGGAGGCGAGGCGGCGCGATCGCTCGGCCCCGCCCAGTTCGGGCCGTGGGCGCCCGCCATGGAGAACTGGCCGACCCTGCGCGACCGCGCCGAGCTGATGGCGGAGCACCGCTCCAGCGGCGCGGCGCCGGCCTCGAGGCCCGCGCGCGTCGAGGTCGAGTGGCGGCGGCTTGCGGCCGTGAAGAATGATCCGGAACATCTCGTCGGCATGCAGTGGGAGCCTTGGTTCACGCCCCGGAACGCCTCCTGGAACACCGCCCAGGCCGTCCCGCTCCTGGGCTTTTACTGGTCCTGGAATCCCGACGTGACGCGCCAGCACATGATCTGGCTCGCCGAGTCGGGAGCAGACTTCCTGGTGGTGGACTGGACGAACCACTTGTGGGGGAAGGCTCACTGGGACGAGCGCCACGGTCGATGTGAGCACTGAATCGGACGGCGCGGCGACGCTGCGGCTGGTCGCCGAGGGGACGGAAAGCCGCTACCGGCTGTCGTACGTCGAGGACTCGCTCCCCTTCGAGCAGCCGGAGCCGGCCTCCGTGGAAATGGAGTTCTTCATCCGGCGAAAGAAGTGATCCTTCCTACTCCGGCTTCCGGGCGAACTTCAGTTTCCGGTCCGGGTCGCCGGGCCTGAGGCTGAAGGCCCAGGCGCCGCTCCAGTTGTAGGAGCGCACCAGGACCTTGTTCCAGCCGGCCTTCAGCTTGAGGACGGTGTAGAACTGATCGGGCCAGCCGTGGCTCCAGGTGTTCTGGTCGAAGGCCACCTCGTCGTTCAGCCAGATCTTCAGGCCATCGTCCTTTCCGATGAAACACGCCACGGTGCGGTCTCCCGGGCTGTGGATGGTGGTCAGGCCGTAGGCCACGAGCCAGTCCCCGCCGGCGAGGCCGACGTGAGCCCCCTGGTGCTCCCGCCAGCGGACCTTGGTGCCGCCGGGTAGCGGATACTCGGCCTCGAGAGCCTGGTTCCGCTCCGGTGGGTAAGCCTTCTCCCAGCCCCCCTCCTTCGGGCAAGGCCAGTTTCCCACCAGCGACCACTGGTCGATGAAGGCCGAGCGGGGCTTCAACTGCACCGCCACCACTCCCACCTGGAGGTCGCCGCCGGTTGGCCCCTTCCCCTTCAGCTCGAGGGTGACCTGGTGGGGCCCCCCCGCGAGGCGCAGGGGCCCGAACTGGGTCGAGAACCAGGGCTTGAAGACCGCCATGAAGGCGGCGGCTTCCCCCAGGAGCTTCCCGTCCACCGAGACCGCGGCGTTGCCGTACTCCGGCCCCCCCACGAGGAAGAGCGCCAGGTCGAACTCCTCATCGCCGGGGACCATGAGGGGCACCTGGACCTTGTCCCCTGGCCTTCCGCTCCCGATGAAGGCCGTGTCCTTGCTCTCGTACTCGGAATCCAGCTCGCCGAAGGAACGCCTCTGGAGCCTCCGGCCATCGATCTCGGGCTCCGCCGCGAGCACGGTGCAGAGGAACCTCGGGGCCTCGGGAAGGGGAGTCTTCGGGAGCCGGAGCGCGAGGGCTGGCAGGTCAGGCTGCCGGGTCGGGCTCTCGAGGTAGTAGTAGGCGACCGAGGCGTAATGGGAGGGCCAATCGCTCACGCCGCCGTGCTCGAGGTCCAGCCGGAGGCTTTGCTTGAAGCTGACGAAGTCGAGGATATGCCACCGGTACGCGCAGACCCGGCCGATCCCCCAGTCGAGGTACGTCAGCCCCCCGTAGGGCCTGGCCATGGCTTCCTTCTGGGGGTGGTTCCAGAAGTAGGCGCCGTCGAAGTAGTCCTCGGTCCCGGTCCCGAGCCATCGGCTCGGCCACTTCTCCCCGTCGGCGTAGATCTTCTCATCCCCCTCGAGATAAAAGATCCCCTGGGACCCGTGGGCGTTCTGCATGGTGACGTTCGCCCCCACCAGCTTCCCCCGCCCCTGGACCTCGAGGATGCGGTAGTCCTCGCGCAGCGGGATGTCCGGGTTCTCGACGTAGCGGGCGTGGAAGGTGCCCGCGTTCGAGGGGAGGGGCCGGAGCGACCAGACGATCCTCCAACGTTCGAGCTTCACCGGCTCGCCGGTCTCATTGCGGAGGTTCACCACGGCGAGCTTCCGGAAGGGCATGAGCCAGTGGGCGTAGTACCCCTCGTCGGTCATGCCGCAGGGCAGGCTCTTGAACCTCCGGTCCCCGCAGCCGCTCCCGAAGAAGTCCCCCACGGGCGCGCGGACGCAGAGGTTCCCCTCCTCCTCGAAGGCGACCTCGATGACCACCCCCCTCAGGACCTTCCCCGAGGGCTGGGTGAGCTTCACCAGGATGGTCTCGATCGCCCCTTCCCCCCGGATGGGGACAGAGCGCACCTCGGACGGGGCGAGCTCGATGCCCTTGGAGTCCACGAACTTCCCGGCCTCGCCAGATCCGGGGCTCGCGGGTCTCGCCGGGATCGCCTCGAGGAGGGCGGCGGCCTTCTCTAGGACCGGGCGGTTCTTCTCGGCCAGCTCCAGGCTGAAGCTCTCCACCGGCGTCCCCGGGGGGAGCTTGTGGTAGTCGACATGGTAAAACATGACGTTCTTGCCGGTGATCTTGAGGTGCTTCGCGAAGGGGATGGGGACGTAGGAGAGGTTGCAGGGGCCCTCGCCGCCCCCGGCGCCGCTTTCGAAGGTCACCGACAGCGGCGGGACGAAGGGCCACCGGCTTCCCTTGGCCCCGAAGAGTTCCGGGATCGAGAGGTCCAGCCGGGGCTTCTCCTCGCCGTCGAAGGTGAACCGCATCCGGCAGTTCTCGGACATCTGGGCGCCCACGACGCCGGTCGACCAGAGCCTGTAGACGACGCCGGGGCCATCGGCATCCGTGAGGACCTGCTCGCCGTTCGGCTCGATCCGGAGGAAGTTCCCCGCGTCCTGGTTCACGTTTTCCCGGGAGTAGCTGGAATCCTGGAACGCGGGCCAATCCACGAGGAGGGGGAGCTGGTCGAAGCCCAGGAGGGCGCCGAAGCCGATGGGCGGCGTCTCCTCGGCAGCGAAGACCATCGAAAAAAGCGTCAAGGACAGGAAAAGAATCCGGCAGGCGAGAGTCTTCATAGTTTTCTCCACCGTATCTACAGTTCCGTCTTTCGCAAACAGGTGAAACGAGTCAATACGAATTGGATTCATGAACGATCTTATCTGCACCAGAGCGCGTCCGGCGTCGGATCCGGGCCGGGCTTTTCCATCCCGGGCGGCGGCGGGGCCGGATCTCCCAGGAAAAGATAGGCCAGCAGGCGGATGCCGTCGGTCAAATCCAGCTCGCCGCTGTCATCGAAGTCGGCGGCATCGTCGCAGATCACGGCTCCGCTCTGCGGCCCGAACAGGCGCCGGAAGCTCGCCACCGCATCCGCCACCGTCAAATCGCCGTCCCGGTTGGCATCGCCGCGGGCGAACCACGGATTTTCCGGCGGCCCGCCGGCCACCTGGGCGAAAAAATCGTCGGCGAAGGCTCCCTGGCCGGTCCCCGCCGTCTCGAGCCGTAAGAGCGCCTGGACCGCTCCCTCGGGGATGGGGGTGAAAACCTCATGAATCGTCCACTCCGCCCTCCGCTCGGGACCGGTGGAGGAGGACCGCAGGACAGCGCCGGCGGCGTCGAGGAACTCGAGGCGGATCGCCGCGCTCATGCGGCTTGCGAAAGTGCGCAGGGTGCCGCCCCAGCGCAGGTAATCGAAGCGCGTGAAGGCCGGCAGGGCGATGGTCTGGGAGAGCCGGCCGCCGTCCCGCGCGCTGAGCGCAAGGAACATCCCGTCCCCTGAAGCCGCGACGGCGATGGTGCCGGAGAAGGGCTGGTAATTTTTGAGGCGCCTCAAGTTCGGCGTCCCTTCCCAGGGAGCCAGGGTTTCCTCCTCCGCGCCGGGATTGGCGAGCAAGTTGCCGCTCCGGTAGCCGTGAGGCGTTTCGCCGATCGAGACGGCGGCAAACACCGCATCGATGGCGGCGTCATTTTGCGGGCCGCCGAGGAGGAGCTTCCGGTCGGCGGCGAGGGTGATTTTTAACAGGCGGCTTCCGGGAGGGAGCAGCAGCTCTTCGCGATAGGGATACCAGTAAAGGGTGTCATATTTTCCTGAGGAGGTTTCTGCCAGCACCGCGCCGGCGGCATCGAGCGCCTGAGCGCGCATTTCAGCGTCATCGTACGGCTCGGCGCGGCTCTCGCCGCCGGGAAACGAGAGATAGCCCGTGGAAAGATACGCTCCGAGGATCAAGGTGGCATATCCGCCATCGATCGCCTGCGAAAACCGCTCCAGCGAAATGGCCTGCGAGGCCCGCGAGCGCTCATCGCTTTTCCCGCCGCCAAAAAACCGTTCCCCCAAAAAAGGCCGCACCTGCCGGAGCTCACTGTGAGCCTCCATGCCGCCCAGAACCTCCCAGCCGCTCATGCCCTCTTCGGCTCCGGCGTTGGCCACCAGGTTTTCCAGGTAGCGGTAAGCCTGAGGCGGCGCCGCCATGCCGATACTGCCCTGGCGGGCGGGGATGCCGGCGATGGCCAGCCGGTATTCTTGGCCCGCTTCATGGGGCGCGGTCGCCAGGCGCACGCTGCGGCGATGGCGGTCGACCGTGGCCGTTTCGACGGCCGGCCCGGGCGCCCCATCGGCCCGGGTGATGGCGTAATGGCTTGAATCGGCCGCGGCTTCGGATTCGATTTCGCGGTCGAAGCGCACTTCCAGCATCCTGGCATCCAACATCGCTTCCACTGAAAAAGAAGCGGGAGGATGGATGGTGATGGGGTCGGTGAGTTGCACCCGGAACATCACCGGCCGGTGGTCCGAGAGCGGCGGGGCGAGGTTGAGGATCTCTCCGCTGAGAGGGAAGAGGCCTCCGGCAGGATCGTAGAGCAGGAGGTCGATGAGCTGGTGGCCTTCGCTTCCCGACCAGCCGGTCGCCGGCCAGGAGGTGCGCGCGCCGGGCCGGATCCCCAGGTCGGTCCAGGCATCGCAAAGGGCCGACTCGAGGATGATGTTTTGAGTGGCGAAGTGTTCATCGTTGAAATCTCCGATGAAAATCTTCCTGGGATTGAGGTCCCGCGGGAGATAGGTATTGATGATTTGCTTGGCCTGGGCGTCCCCCTCGGCATCCCAGGAGATGTGGACATCGTAAATCGACAGCCGAATGCCTTCAAAGGTGGTGGAGATGCGCAATAAACTGCGGTTGTCGATGAGCGGGATCACCTGTTCTTCTTCGATGGGGGTTCGCGAGAGGATGGTTTTCCCCAGCTCGAGGCGGCTTTTGTGAGGATAACCGGCGATTCGCGCCACGGTGTCGCGGTAAAAGGTGTTGGGAACTTCCTGGAGGGAAACGAGGTCGGCCCCCTGTCTGGCGACGAACTGGCCCATGGCTGCCGTGCCGGCATCTCCTCCGATGTGCACGTTGTAGGAAAGCAGCTTCAATGACACCTGCCGGTGCGGCGGCAGGTCCTGTCCCAGCGCCCTGGATATGCCAACGAGGTTGGCCATAAAAAATAAGAGCGGGTAAAGCGCCTTGGTGCACATAGGTCCATTTTACCCAAGAATCCCATCGCCTCATGCCAAATTGCAATCCAGGAAAAGTTTCTTGACGGGGGTGGGTCAAAGGCACGAAAATTTGGCGAGTCGAAGAGCTCAGAACCAGGTTCGGAAACGTGTAGAGGACTCCCATGAATTTCACCAAGTATATATTTCTTGTGGTATCGATCCCTTCCCTCTTCATCTCGGCCCCGGCCCCCGTGTGGTCCGATGAAAGCTACGCGGCGAAGAAGGCGGAGCTGGAGAAGCGCCTGGGACGGTTGAAGACGGTTTATGATGCCGTGGACTGGCCCGCCCGGACTCCCGAGGAGATCGCCAGGCGCCTCGGCGGCGATCCTCGGGCCATCGAGGCTTACTTGCGGCGCGCCCTTCGCTTCGAGCCTTACCGGGGGATCTTGCGGGGGCCCCAGGGGACTCTCCAGGCCGGCGCCGGAAACAGCGCCGACCTCTGCCTGCTGATGCGGCAGATGGTCGGGGCCGGCGAGCCGAAGCCGCGCGCGCGTTTCCGGGTCGCGGCGCTCCCGGGAGAAAAGGCGAGAGCCCTCCTTCAAGCGGCGCGGTCCGCCCCCCTCTCCCGGCCCGCCCTGCTGCCGGGCTCCGCGGGCCAGCCGCGGCCGGCGGAAGAGAAGCCCGCGGCCGGCAAAGAGCAGGAAGTCTTCGCCAAAGGGGCCGAGGAGACCCGGCGGCTCCTCGCTGAGGTGAAGGAGGACCTCGCTCAGATCGAGAAGCTGCTGGGCGGAAGCGCGGCGGTTCCGGCGCGTGAGGAAGAAATTCTCCTGGCCGCCGGCGAGCACGTGTGGCTCGAGCTCGAGCGGGGCGGTAAATGGGAAGCCTACGATCCGGCGGCCGCCTGGCCCGTTCCGGCGGAAGCGGAGATCCTCGACGAGCTGCCGGCCTCCTGGCGGCATGCCCTCGGCTTCAAAGTGGAGCTCGAGCGCCTCGACAAGGAAGGGCTCCACCGGCAAGCGCTCTTCGAGAAAGAGTGGCCGGTCGAGGACCTGCAGGGGCGCGCCCTCGACCTCGCCCTGGCCCCGGAGGGCTTGTCCCTCGACCGCTTGCTCAAGCAGAACTCGAAGGGAAATCCGATCCTCGAGCAAGCCCGGAGCTTCAAGTGGTTCGGCGTCCTGGCGGGCCTCACCGGCGATCCCCTCGTTCCGGGCCGGAGATTCGACCTCGAGGGGAACCTGGGATCCGCCCCCGCTCCCGGGCTCCTGGACGGCGGCGCCGTGGATCCTTTTGGCCGCGCCAGGCGCTTGAAGGAGGGGGAAGGGAAGACCGAGCTGGCGGGAGTCTGGCTGTCTTTCACCCTGAAGGGGCCGGGCCGCGCTCCTGAAACGGTCGAGCGGGCGCTGCTCGACCGGATCGGCCCGGCCGCTCGCGCCGCCTCGAAGCCCTCCATTGCCCCCGCATGGCGGAAGGCCGAAAAGGTGAAGCTCGCGCTCCTCCGGCGCTGCCAGGCGATCGCGCCCGCGGGGCCCCTGGGCTGGCAGGGCCTTGCCCTTGAATCCCTGGACCGCCTGGTCCATCAGCCTCTCCTCGAGCGAGCGCTCGCCCTGGACCAGGGCGTTTACGGGGGGAAGATGGAGGAGGCCCTGGGCGGGCTTCCGGAGCTGCCAGCGAGCCTCATCGCTCTCCACAACCACGCGTTCAGCCTGGCCGGCGCCTCTGCCGCCGGCCAGGGGATCTGTTTTCTCCCCGCCCCCAACCTTTACCTGCGAAGCGAGTCTCTGGAGGTCGATGGAGATGGCCTGGTCCGCCTGCGCGCCGGGATCGACATCGCCCTCTGCCATCTCGAGGCCCTGGGCGATCCGGCCGCCTGCGCCCGGGCCAGGCGCCTCCACGGCCTCCTCGCCAGCGAGCTGGAGGGTCTCGTGGAGGGGGCGGATCCGGCCCTCTGGGCCGCCCAGATACTCCGCTCCGCGCGCCGGCTTGAGATGGAGATGGTCCGGGTGGACAAGCCCGAGGAGCTCTCGAAGGTCGAGGCCAGCCCGGATGCCAAAGCGGTCATGGCGTCTCACCTCGCCGGAGGAGCGGCTCTCCTCGTCCCGGCGCGGCCGGTGGAGATCGCCGGCGCTCCCAGGATCGCCTGGTGGCGCCTCGAGCCCTCGGGGGATGTCCTGGCCGTGGGCGAAAACGGGCAGGGCCAGGCGGCCAGCGAAGGGCTCTTCGTCCTCAAGGAGATTTCCATTCCCATGGTCAAGCGCTGCATGAAGTTCGTCGCCTGCCTCAACAAGGCGGTGGCCGGCGGCGGCTCCCTCAACCAGGCCGGCGCGGAGTGCCTCGGGGGGGCCATCCGAGACATCGTCAAGGACAGCCTGGACAAGGCGATCGATCACTTCATCAAAGACCCTCTCAACGAGAAGCTCGACGAAGCCCGCGCGGGCATGCTCGGAGAAGACTACGAGGCGCTCTACCAGAAGGCCAAGGAAGCCTACGAGCGCTACCAGAGTGCTCAGGAATTCGCCGAAGATCCGGCGGGAAACCTTCCCGGCGTCGGCGAGGGCGTCCAGGCTGGCAGGGATGCCGCCAACTCCGGCCGGGAGATCGGGAGCATCTTCGGCGCCAAGATCTACCTCCTTCTCGTCATGGGGCGGGAGATCGCCGAGTACGGGGCGCAGTAGCAGTAGATTTCCAGGATGGGCTCGCACGAGGGGGGCCGCTGTGGTATAGTGGTCTCCAATTAAACGAGGCAACCGGACCATGAATAGATTCTTCCTCCGCAACTTCTCCGCAGATTGCGGAGAAGTTGCGGATAGCTCGGTTGCGGGCGGAGCCCGCATTATGGTGATCCTTCCGTTCGCGCTGATGTTTTTGGGGTCTACTGCCTTCGCCCAGTCCACCGTCACCTTCTTCACCGGGCCGGGGCCGGACTCCCACTCGGTTTCCATCTGGATCAACAGCGCGGTGGGCATGCGTGCCGGCTCCATGGCCTTGCGCCTCGATCCGGAGGTGTTCACGGTCAAGAGCGTCCTTCCCGGCCAGGCGCTCCAGCAGTTTCCCAGCCCGCAGATTTTTCCGAACCTCCAGCCCTTCGATGTCAACGGCGATCCGCTGCCTGGCGGCGTGCTGCTCGCCTGGATCACCAGCTCCTCGGATCCCGACGCCCTGATTGCGAGCGGCGAGCGCGAGGTCCTGGTCTTCGAGCTGACGCCGGCGCCTCCGGTCGGGAACGACCCCAAGAACTGCGCCGCCGTCGAGTTCGTCCCCGGATTGCGCGCCACTCCCACCAACGATGTCCAGAAGAACGCGGTCACGGACGATGGCAAAGTCACTTACCTCGCGGAGACGCAGAACGGCGAGGTCTGCGTCTGCGAAAGCGACATTCAAATCGCGGCCGCCAGTCTGCCCAAAGCCGTGGAGGGGGCGCCTTACTCGGCGTCGCTGGCGGCGACGGGGGGAACGCCGCCTTATCAGTGGTCCATCTTCGGCCCTCAAGGCCTTCCCCCGGGCCTGGCGCTCGATCCCTCCACCGGCGCCATCTCGGGAACGCCGGTCCCAGGCAGCACCGGAGCTTATCCTTTCATCGCGCAAGCCTGCGACTCCTGCAGCCGCGGCCCCCGCTGCGGCTCCGGCGAATTCAACCTGCAAGTCCTGCCGCGGCGCCCGTTCCACCGCGGCGATCCCAATAATGACGGCCAGGCGGACATCAGCGATGGCATCGCCATCCTGAGCTTTCTCTTCCTCGGGGACGCTCAGACGGTGACATGCAAGGAAGCCGCCGACGCCGACAATACCGGCGAGCTGGACATCACCGACGCCATCTTCCTCCTCACCCATCTGTTCCTCGGGGGCGACGCCCCTCCGGCCCCGGGCATCCCGCCGGCCGACTGCGGTCTCGACCCCGATCCCCCCGGCTCGCCGGGAGACCTCGGCTGCGACTACTACCCGCCGTGCGGCTGAGAGCTAAGCTTGGCTTTTGCATATTTTGCCCGCAGACGGTTAAAAATATGCAAAAGTACAGATTGGATGCGAACATTTTCTTACCAATAATCGCGACATGTGCCTTTCGACCTTTCTATCGCTGGTTTGGTTTTTCACGCTCGCCCTCGCCTGGCCCGCGTCGAGCGCCTGGGGAGGGATGCCCTCCTCCCTCCTCCTCTACCAAAACCGCGGCACGGAGACGAACGGGGGCGCGATGGCCGACGTGAACGGGGACGGGAGGATGGAGATCATCACCGCGAGCAAGGGCGGCGACGCCCCCTCATGCATCCTCCAGGTCTTCGGCATCCAGAGGATCGGCCGCGCGGTGGCAGCGACCCAGCCGGAGGTGATCTTTTCCCCTCCATCGGGGGATTCGGCGCCCTCTGGGTCGTCGGGGGGGACTTCAATGGAGACCGCATCGACGAGGCGCTCGCCCTCTACAGCATCCCGGTCGACCGCCCCTATGGCGAAGAGGGCGGAGAGTGGCCCGGATCGCTCCCGAAGCGGCTCGAGGCCCTCAAGCGCTCCGAGTGGTGGACGCGCAGCTTTTACCGCGCCCAGGCCGGACCACTTGCCGTCTATTTCCGAGATCCGGCGAAGCCCTTTCCGACGCGGGGCGACTTCGTGGACGCCTGGACGAACACGCGGCCCTGGATGTCGCCCGCGTGGACGCTGGAAACCTGGATCTTGGAACCGGCAGTGGTGGGCTCCGTCGGCTATTCCAATGCCGCGAACCTGATAACCTCCGACGAGCGGGCCGTTGTCGCCCTTGGCAGCCGGAGCGTCCTGCTTCTCGGCCGGAACGCGGGCGCGGAGGCCCCTGGCGGACAAGGGTCCTGGAACAGCGCGGACGTGGGGCTCCAGACGGACATATCCTCCTGCGCCCTCGGCGACCTGACGGGCGACGGCAAGGCGGAAGTCGCCGCGCTCGGGGATAAGGGCGCGATCCTCGTCCGGAGCGCTCTGGGCGGTCGCTCCCCCGAGGCCGTGTTCCCGGTGGAGACTCTCAGGTCCGACTCGGGCCCGCCCTTGGACCCCTTCGATCGCTTGACACCCACCCCAGCCAAGACCGTTTTCGGGCATCCCAGCGGCCGGCTAACCATCGGTGGCCCTTCGCGCGATGGGAAGAACGAGCTTCTGCTCGCCGTTCGCGCGGGAGATCGGGGCATCCTGGTCTCCTATCAGCGCCGCGCCTATGGGCCCACCGTCTCCACGGACGGTAAGGGGGCCTGGGATTTCGAGGTGGTGGATATCCTCAGGCCCGGCGAGGCCTTCATGGACGCCCTCATTGACGACTACAACGCCGACGGAGCAGCCGAAATCATCGCATCGACAAATCGGGGCCGCATCTTCGCCTACCGACGGGCCGAGGTGGGCTATCGGCCCGATAACAAGGTTCCGTTGCATGACTATACCCGCCGCATGCTCTACCAGGAGAAGGACCTCGTCATCAACAGCCTCGCCGGCGGGAACACGGACGGTGATGACACGAACGGCCATGAGATCGCCTTCAGCGTCTCTCCGGGCAGCCCTCAGATCCCCGTGCCGTGGGGCCACTACCTCCTCTACAACACCGCGCCGTGATCTTTGCGGCTACCACCACGATATGGTAGTTAGCGTATCCGCGTCCTGGACGATAGGTCGGGATGCCGAGGCCCAAGCGGTCCAGGAAGGGGAATCCGTTTTGTGGGAACGCTGGTACATCGCGCCGCCAGGGAGGTCTATCATCGATGGAACTCGATGGGTAAAATGGAATATCTTCGGAGGTGCTCGATGGTGTCGAATGGCTCGAACAACGCGAAAGCGCCGGCCGGTGCTCGTTTGCCGGCTCAACTCCCAGGCAAGGCTTTCCTCGTCCTGAAGGCCAGGCTGGTCCTCCTGGTCCTGGTTTTTTCGGTGCGCTCTCAAGGGCAAACGACCGTTGACCTGCCGGCGGCCCGTGACGTGTTCGTCAGCACGGCAGATCCGGCCGCCAATGCCAACGCGCAGCCGCAGCTTTTCGTCGGCGTCAATATCGATCCCAAGAACGGGCCGCAGGTCTATCGCAGCCTGATCGGATTCAACCTCGGCGGCGTCTTGCCGACCGGCGCCGAGCTCGAGAGCGCGGTCTTGCGACTCTACGAATTCACCCGGACGTCGACGGGCGATCCGGCCACGGCGCCGGTAGTCATCGCGCCGATCGCGGCAGCTTGGGATGAAAAAACCGCTACCTGGAACAACCAGCCGATCATCGCTGCCACCCCGACGGTGAAATCATCCCCCGGAGCCTCGGATGGATACAAGGAATGGCTGGTCACGCCGATCGTCAAGGAGTGGCTTGCGGGCATGAGGCCGAACCACGGCTTCAGTCTGCGCGGCGCGAGCGACACCACGGTGGGGGGATGGGGCTTCCGCAGCCGCGAAGCGACGGCGGACCGCCCGCAGCTCCGCCTCGTCTACCGGACCCCGCCGCCTCCCGTCCGCGGCAACCGGGCGATCGAAGCCGTGGAGGTGGTCAAGAACGCCGCGGGCCTCCAGGCGGTCAAGGTCGTCTGGCACGGGGAAGCTGCCGAGCCTCAACTTCAGCCCAGCGTCGTCCGGGACCTCAGCCTGGAGATCGAGGTCGAAGTCAACGGGGCCGTTCAAGAGAAATTGCGGCGAGCCCTCTACTATTATCCGACCGGCGGCCCGGGCGGCAGCCCGGGCTGTCAAGACTCCTACCCCGCCTGCGGCGGCGCCTGCGCCGGGCTTTGGGCTTTCGATGGCGGCAAGGGGCCGGGGAATTGCGGCCGCCATCCGGACCCTGCCGCCGGTGAGTGCGTCTGCCGGTCCCCCGCCTTCGTGAGTGAAATTTCGCTGAGCCTGGCGCTTCAAAACGGGGACCGGATCAAAGCGCGGCTGATCCCGCGCCCCTGGCCGGCCTGCCCTCCTTTCTGTCCTCCCGCTCCGGAGCCGGCTTTCGTCTCCGAAGAGTACCTAGTGGACGACGAGTTGACGCTCATCTTCAAGGTCGAGGAAACGAACCTGTTTTTTTACCGCCGCGGCGACTTCAACGACGACGGGGGCATCGACATCACCGATGCCATTGAAATCCTCACCTTTCTTTTCCTCAGCGCGACCAAGCCCTCTTGCTTGAAGGCCGCCGATGTGAATGACGACGACAATGCGGATGTCAGCGATCCCATCGTCCTTCTCGGCTATCTCTTCCTCGGAAGCAAGGAGCCCGCCCCCCCTTTCGCATCGTGTGGAATGGACCCGACGCCGGATGCTTTGGATTGCTCGACCTTTTCGCATTGTCCAGGCTCCGGCCTCATTCGCAGCGTCACGGTCGATAAGAGCAGCGTTTGTCCCGGCGAAAACATCCACGTCACTGTCCTCGCGGCCCATCCCGACGGCCCCGGGAGGCCCGTGGAGGTTTCCATCAACGGCGTCTCCGGTAACGACCAGCAGGTTCAGTTCCGGGGCCGGCCGGGCCCGCGCCGGCTTTTCGTGGTGGCGGGCACCGGGGAAGGCCACCTCGACACTCGGGAGGTCGTGGTGAACATGACCAGCTGCGGGGGGCAAGATCGCTTTCCGATCCTCCACGTCCAGCCGAATTTGTTTCGTCCCCGCGTGGTGGAGTTCGTGGTCTCAAACGCCTCGGAGCTGGTCCAAGGGGCGGCGCGTTTTGTCTGGGAATTCGACGATGGCCAGATTGCAGAGACCTCGGTGCCGGCCGCTTCCCACCGTTACGATCTCCGCAACATCCGGCGAGACGAGCTGTACACCACCTTCCAGGCCAAGGTCACCGTGAAGCCCGCCGGCGCGCCGGAGATGCTGGCGCAGAAGACCGTCGCCCTGGTCAACCTCTACGCCTGGAACAAGCGCCGGGGCTTCATCCGGCCGCCGGTCGAATGGGAGGAAAACCTGAAGCCGTTCGGACAGAATCTTATCGGCGATTACACGCTGACCAACCTGGAGGACGAGCCGGTCACCTTTACCAGCCGGCGGCTCGAGGCGCGGCCCTGCGACGCGCGCCAGGACCCGCGGCCGGCGGCATTTGCGGCCCAAGATTTCTCGCTCTACCTCGGCCCTGGAGAGACCATCGAATCGGCGGTGGTCATTCCTGCAAACGCCGTCCCCGGAGATATCTGCGGCGTGGCCGTGCACATGAGCGGGCAGACCGCTTCGGGCCTCCCCGCCTCCGCGAGCCTTTACTTCACGGCGCGGCAAAATCCTTTCCTCATCGAGCCTGAGCGGGACTACGACATGCTCCGCGCCTTGAATACCGTGGCCAGCTCCGGGCTGGTTGCAGATCCCAACCGCATCGGCGATGAGGATTTCCACCGGTTGGCGCGAGAAGGGGAGATCGAGCTCCCGTTGCGGGGGAGAATCCCGGTAGGGTTTGGAGGCCAGGGGGATGGCGTGGGCGATGAGTGCACGCCCGGCGAAGCCCTCCGGGAGGGCCTCACCTGCCAGGCGACGAGCGAGTGGAAGCTCCTGCGCGGCTTCGCGGCGAACGCCCGCAAGGGAGAGCTGATCCTCTCGCCCAGTTGCGGCCTCATCCGCGCCATGCTGCAGCGGGTGAATCCGCCGCAGCTCTTCGCGCACGTCGGCATCATGACCCGGCACAACGTGGAGATCACTCACTCGACCACGAGCGATGAGCGGTACAAGGATTACCCGGCGGAAGACGATCCCGAAGACCTGGTCACCGACGGGATCGCGGCCAACGTGCTCCGCTTCGGGTGGCCGGGGGCGGTGACCCAACCCGTCGATGACGCCTTCCGCGGGAGTTTTCTCGCCGACCCCGGCGGTCGTACTTACCGGGTCGGCAACTTCGCGTGGCACCCGCAGCTTTGCGATGAGGACCAGAACCTCGTCTTCCCTCAAGTCGTCAAGCCGCTTCCGGAGAGGGAAGCCGAACTCACGGCGACCTTGCACGCCGCCGCCGATGAGGCGCTTGCCATCGCCGGCGGACAGGGAGCGCATTACCGCTTCTTCTCTTACACCGACGGCGATATCGCCGTTGACAACGCCTTCGACGGCCCCGACCCGGACCGCCGGGACGCGACGTGCTGCTCCACCTTCGTCTGGGAGGCGTTTCAGGGGGTCGGCGGCGTGGCGCTCGAGGGCGATCCTGAGGAGGGAGACGACGTGGACTGCGGCGTGGAGGACGGGCTTTACTGCTACACCGAGGAAGAGCGCCGCGCCGCCGCCAACTACATGTACAACCAGGTTTACGACATCGCCTATGGGGAAGCCGAGTGGTACGGAGCGCTTTTCGCCGACGCGCCCGACGACCTCGCCAACCAGATCTGCAACTGCCTGGCTTCCGATGACTGCGGCCAGGCGGCGCTCGACTCGACCGCCTGGGAAAATCCGGGGATCGGCAGGACCGTGAGTCCCGACGACATGCTGCGGTGGGACGGGGTGTACGGCGCGCCTTCCGAAGACCTCATCTTCCGCTCGACCCAGTGGGTGCGGGTTTTTCGCGTGGCGGCAAGCGCCGGCACCGGAAGCATCGCGGGACACGTGCGGCGCGATGACACCGGCGGCCTCGTCGAGGATGCGCTGGTGGAGCTGGTCAGCCTTCCGGGCGTGGCGGCGGCGCGGACGAACGCCGCCGGCGAGTTCCGCTTCGACGCCATCCCGAGCGGCATGCATGCGCTGCGGGCGACGAAACTGATCGGAGGGCTGCTCTATGAGAACTGCGCGGTCGCCGGCCCGGCGGAGCCGGAAGCAGACTGCGGGCTGGTGGAGGTCCGGGCCCGGCAGGCGGCCTCCGCGGAGCTGCGCCTCGGCCCTCCCGCGAGGAATCGCAGGCTGGTGACCATTCTGGGCCAAGGGACGCTCACCGACGACGAGGATATCGTCAGCAACGAGGTCGGCGAGCGCAATTTCAACGTGGAGGCGCAGGTGAGCCCTCTCGAGCGGGAGGCCGATATCAGCGTTCCACGGAAGTGCGTCGGCGGCGAGGTCGCCTTCGAGATCGATTTCCATGTGACGCTGCTGGATGACAATGTCACCGTCAATGTCGAGGCGGATGCCAGGCTCTATGAGGGAACCGGCTGCGACACCGACGACCTGGAGGACACCAATGGCTTTGAGGAGAGCATCGGGGAGGGCGAGATCCATGTGCTTTCCGTGAGTCTCCTCAACCGAGGCGCCGGCGGGGGCGATGAGGCGTTTTACATTCTCGACATCGGCAACTTCCAGGCTCCGTGATGCAGAAATTCTGAGCGCATCTCCCGCCTTCAGGCGGGGGAGACGCGCTCAGTTTCTAACGCCTAGAGCGCCTCGCCGCCTCACCATCCAAGCTTATGAGCAGACCAAACAACTAACAGGACCCCACCAGAAACAAATTACACCTAGAATCTTGGTGTGTTTTACCTTTGACAACCGCAGCCTCCTGGTCGAAATTAACTAAAGCAGCCAAGGCCGCAACCAAAGGTCGAGACCGAATAAGAAAAAGATGAAGAGGATTGAACCGCAAAGACACAAAGGACGCCAAGATAAGACGCAAGACGAATGAAAGAGCCGTCCTCGCATGCCAAAACTTCTCTGCTGCCACCGAAGAAGATTTGATGGAAGAATCTATTTATCTGGCCCGGGCGCTGATCGATCGGATCTTACTGCGCACCTTTGGATCGTTCAAGGCTAGAAGGATGGCTTCTTTCGTTTCAGCCTGGCGCTTGGTTTCCCGCTCGCGCAAGTAAGCTCGGAGCGCCTGGTTGATGGCGACTTGATAAGGCGGCCCCCCGCGAAGAGCCTCGGTTTTGAAAATGGCAATGATATCGCTGTCAATATTAATCGTTATCCGGCGCGTCGGTATTTTGATGTCCGTTGGATCCACCCTCGTTTGGGCTTTCGCCCAACCAGGCAACTTTGAAACATCCACCGGAAGATCCTCAAGCTTTTCACGGATTTTCTTTTTCATACAAACTCCTTTCACTTTTTGCCGCCCTCCTGGCTCCGATGATTCGCAAAACTTCTTTTCCCCTAGAAACGCGGACTGTCCACCAGCAGACCACCAGAGCTCCTCGTAAACTCATGCCTAGCCGAATCCAGCGATCCTCTGGGCCGGCATGCTCTTTATCAAATCTTTCAATCGCTCTAGGATCAAGCCAGGAAGTAGCTGCCTCTTCAAAGGACACTCCATGTTTTTTTGCATTCAACTGAGCTTTATTCCAATCCCAGATAAACTCAAGTTCACCAAGCTGAAAGCGCTCTTTCTTGGGCACATACATATATTAGCATAAAAATATGTATTTTTCAAGCTGAGATTTTGGATTGAGTGCAGTCTTTCGCAGCCGGAACCGCGAGAACTCATCGAAGGTTCGATCCGGAGCTGAGTCTCATTCACATCACTTTCGGATATCATTGCTGCACTCTCCCAGAATCTTGGTGTTTTTTACCTTTGACAACCGCAGCCTCCTAGTCGAAAATACCAATCTTCCGGTCAAAAAGGACATCGCCAAGGAGTGCTATTCCTTCGTCAATCCCGCCCTTTTACCAACCATTCGTTGGAGGGCTGGCTTGAGCTCGTCGAGGGCGAGATGGACATCTCCCACTTCGAAATAGATCCGCTCAAGGTGGTCGTGGGCCCGGGGAAGTCGCGCGGCAGCAGCGAGGCTACCGCCAGGGACGTCAAGACGGACATCCTCAAGGGGGAAAGGCCGGCCCTGATCCAGGGCAGCCACCCGGGAGACTCCGAGATCATCTGGAGGACCACGAACCGGAAAGGGAAACCCGTCGAGTTGAAGCTGGTTTCGTCACCGGCTTGCGAGAAGGTGACCGCAGGCCGGACCTGGGGCCGGATTCCGGAAACACATTCTCCCCCCCAAGGGGACGGCGAGGTCGATCATCCCTTCGTGAGCTTCCGTCATTCGGGGGCCGGCGCGGCCAGGATCACGGCCACCCTCGTGTGGCATGAAGAAGACCGCCCGGCACACGGGTGAGGAGGAGTGAAGCCATGGCCTTTGAAAAAGCCCTCCGGATTGGAACGATCGTGGTCTTTTCGGCGGCGTCGGCTTCCGCCGCCGATGGAGCGAACGGGACGCGGGAAGAGCTGCCGGCTCCCATCGAACTCCTCAAGACGTTGAAGGGCAGAAAACATCCATACCTGGTCTTTTCGGATTTCCAGGAGACAACGGCCTCGAGGAACGGCTCCAGCCGCGAATGGCTTGTTCGTTCCGTGGTGTCCACGGTGGACCGGCTGAAGGGCGGCGCCGTCAGCGACGTGGCGCTGTGCTGGCTGGTCACGAAAGATCGAAAGTTTCTCGAGATGTGCCTGGGATACCTGAAGTCCATGCGGAAGCCGGACTTGGACCTTCAGTGGGGCGCTCAACACGGCGAGGCGCTTGCCTCCTCCGCGCTCGCGTACGACTGGGTCGCCGAAGCCCTGGACTCGGAGGGCAGGAAGCAAGTCGAAGATGCGTTGGCCCGGTATGCCGACGAACTGTATCAAGCGGCGCCTCGTTGGGACAACGCCTGGCATCACATCGTCGGCGGCATGGCCCTGGGGATGGCGGCGTGCGTCGCCCCAGACCACGATGGCAACACCAGGAGCAAGCCCGTCGATTGGTTGTCGGCGGCCACGACCTGGATGTTCGAATCCAACCCCCACCAGCTCGATGAGACGACGGCGACGATGAAGTGCGAGAAAACCATGGGTCCCTTTTGGATGGCGGAACACGGGAAAAGGGCGGGTTTGAACCGGACGGCGAACCCGGGCGGATACGATCGCAGGGGCGGATACCGTTTCCAATGGGCCGTTGCGCTCGCGGAATGGGCGGCCGTCTACAGCCGCGTCTTCGGACGAAACATGCTGGATGACTACCCGCTGGTCAGGAAATACATGCACCACCACCTCTGGTCTTCGATGCCGAACGGCGGGGGTTCATGCGCCGGCATCGGGGACGGAAGGCGCTGGAGCTATGCAGAGGGCGTCCTCCATCTCATGACCGAGGAAGAGCGCCAGAGCCACCTGTGGTATTTGAGAAGCTTCCGTAACGGCAGATGCGACAACATGGGGATCAGCGTTCTCAAGGAGGGAGCGGGTCTCGCGCGCCCTTCCTTCGACGGGAAGGGCAGGCCTCCTTCCTGGACGACATTCGTTTCAGCCCAGGCCGAGCATGTCGTGTTCAGAAAGTCGTGGGAACCGGATTCCGACTGGCTGATGTTCATCTGTGAGGACTACTGCATCCCGCGTGCGAGGGAAGCCGTCCACCACGACAACATGAGCTTCGAACTCTACGCCCGCGGCGACTACCTGCTGTCCGACGGGGGCGAGGTGCGAGGGCGCGGGAGCCCGGGCTATGGACCTACCGGCGGCGGCGGCCATAATCTTGTCCTCATCGACGGCACGGGCCCCGCGAAAGGCATCAGGAGCTTCGTCACCCCCGCCGTCCTCATGAACAGCATGACGGAGCCTTGGCGGGAGATGGCGGATGCCGAGATCGACGTCAAGTTCCGCGAGGATCCGAACAAGAACTACGAGAACCTTGTGCCCGTGAATCCGCCGGTGCGCTGGAGACGCTCAATACTCTACCCCGGCAAGGAGTACTTTGTTGTGGCGGACGCCCTCGCCAGCGAGAAGCCGCACCGTTACGAGTGGCTCTTCCACCTTTCGAGCCTTAATCTCGTCCCGACCGACAAGAAGCCTGGGCACGTGATCGGCGATCTGGCGATCGGCGAACAGGACATCCCGTGGTCGAAGGATGTCGCCGCGCGAGTCGTCTACGAGAAGGGTTCGGAGGAAAAGCCGCACTGGATGTCGCCGGTCGTCTCCGAAGGCGAATATCTGGGCGCTGCGATACGTTGGCGCACGAAAAGCATCCCCACGTGGGCGATCGATACGTTTCCGTATTACTCGAAAGGACAATGCGTGCCCGACAGCTGCTCCACCTTCGATCCGGCGACCAGGAAGAACGTCGAGGCGAGAATAGGCAAGCGTGACGTCGAACTGAAGATGGTCTTCGCTCCGACCCCGAAGAAAATCTCCGTCCAGCGCACCTGGGGGATCCACCATATGAGGGATCCGTGGAACTATGAGGTGGACCATCCCCTCTTTCGGTTCCAGAAGGAGGCCAAAGATGCATTCTCGATGGTCGCCCTGCTCCCGCGGTATCCCGACGAGGAACAGGAACGCCAGGCGGCGGCGGCCACCGTCACCGGGGAAGGCTGCGCCATGAAGGTGGGATTCGATAGGGTCACGGACCTCGTAGGAGTCAGCAAGGGCAACCTGGAGTTCGAGAAGGTATGCACCGATGCGGAACTCTGCCTGGTCCGACAGAAGGCGGACAAGCTCGAAACGGCCATGATCCTCCGGGGCTGGAGTCTTGCCCATAACGGCCAACCGGTGATATCCGCGGAGGGGACGGTCGCTCACGCCGCCTTCCACTTCCTGGAGAAGGAAATCCTGGGGCACGTGAACCTGGAAAAGCCTGCCCAGATGACGATTCGATGCTATTTCGGTCCGAACACGGTCACGTATCAGCCGGATCCCGACGATTGGATCTGGGTGTGGACGGAAGCCTTGAGAGCCCGCCATGCGCCCCGCCCGCTCCGGTGGGAAAGGAGGGCGGACGTCCTGGTCATAGAATGCCCCAAGGGGGCCGGGAAGGTGGCGGTAAGATAGGAGCAAGGTCATGGGATCGCTGGCCCACCGCTTTTTAGCCACTGTCTGTCTCGCTGCCTTGGCCCTGATCACCATTCGTGTTGAATCGCCCCAACCGCTTGGGGCGGAATTACCGGAAAAAGGGCTGACCATCATCACCGCCAACTCCCTGACGAAGGTCTTCGCTGACGAACCGTCCGGCGGCAAGGCGGCCGACATGCTGGAGTTGTCGGCGGCTAGGAACGAATACGAAGCCGGGCAGATTGTGTTGATCACCGGAACCAAAGGCTTCGACACGATTAGCCTCGAACTCTCCGACCTCGTCCACGACAATCAAAAAGCAACCATCACTCGGCACCATCTCAACTACCGATTCGTCGGCTACACGGCCCCAACCCGCATTACTTCCGCGGAGATCCTCACCGCGCGCAAGATTACGGATAACAAGGAGAGGAAGTACCCAGACCCCTTGCTTGCCGACAGCCTTGTGGACCTGAAGGCGAACACGGTGCAGCCCGTCTGGGTCACGGTATATGTCCCGGCCCAGACACCCGCCGGAAACTACGCCTGCACGGTCAACGTCAAGGCTGGGGAGCAGGTTATCGCCAAGATCGCCCTGAAAGTACACGTCTGGGATTTTTCTCTGCCCGAATCGACGCCCCTGTTTGTTTGGTATTACAGCGACTTCAACGCTTTTGCCAAGAACTGGCTCGATGTGACACCCGTCGAGTGGGATGCTTATAAGACTGCCTTTCGCCATTACGTGCGCGAGATAGCCAGGCACCGAGGCAGCATCACCCTTCCTCTGAAGTACGACGCACGAGGCTTTGAAGAGATCATGGAGATCCTGAGCGAGGAAGGAGTGGAGTACTGGTGGGTGACCTGGTTGTGGGGATCCGACTACGTCGATGCGGACCGGGCGAACCAGGAGAGAATGGCGAAGCACGCTCTTGACTACATGAAGCAAAAGGGACTGCTCGACTCGACTTTTTTCGTCACCTGGGATGAGCCGGACCTGAGACCGGATCAGGAAGCGAACCGCGCCAAGTGGAAGCAGCACATCAGTGTCCTCAAGGAAGCGGGCCTCCCGAAGCGGCAAGCAGAGATGACTTGGCGATGCCAAACGGCCACGGAACTGATGGAGTCGTATGTGAATGTCTGGTGCCCCCAGTTCAGTTACTTCGACCGCATCTACTACGACTTCCTCCAGAAACGAAGGAAGGCCGGCGACATCATTGGATTCTACCTGACCGGTTCCGGCACTGGCCAGGAGCCGCGACACTACATTCCATTTTCTCTGACCGAGATGCGCCGCCTGCACTACTACCTGTGGCATCATGGGCTGACGTTATGCGAGTTCTGGGCGTTGGACGTGACCTGGCGCAAGAAGGGCCTCGATCCGTTTAGCATGGTGGTCGGCGGCGGGTACGGCGGCGGCACCGATGCGCTAATCTATCCCAATCCGAGGAAGGACCTCACAAACCCGTTTCTCTCCAGCCTACGCTTCGAAGCTATCCGCGATGGCATCGAAGACTACTGCTATCTGTGGATCCTGGATAAGTTAGTGGCGAGGGCAAGAGACCAGGAGGCCAAGGATCTCGCCGAATCTGGGGCCAAGGTGCTGGCGGACGTTTCGCAACGATTGGGCAAAAACTTGAGGGACCATCATTTGACGGACCCTGCCGACTACATCGAGGCTCGAAAAGTGCTGGCCGAGACCATTGTAGAACTGAAGCGCGACGGCCCCGAAGTGTATCTTCTCAGAAAGAGGATCAGCTACTGACCCGAAACCAACGTTCGAAACGGAGATCCATGTGTTGCGGATCGGCGACGGTGTGATGTGCACGAACCCGTTCGATTTGTTCACGGATTACGGCATGTGCATCCAGGTGCGCAGTAAGGCGGTTCAGACGTTCGTCGTGCAGTTGGCAGGTGCGGGCGGAGGTTGGTATCTGCCCACGGAAAAGGCTGTCCGCGGGGGTGGTTGCAGTGCGGGTGTCCATAGCAGCCTGGTCGGACCCGAAGGTGGACAAGTGCTCGTGGACCGGACAGTGGAACTGATCGATTCATTGTGGGCGAGGCCGCAAGAGACTAAGGAGTAGCTTCCCATGAAGTGGTTGCCACCGATTTACGTGCAGACTATTGTCGTAGTCCTGCTCAACGTTTTCGCTGACGAGGCTGCGGCTGCGCGGCCTGACCCAGGACCGGCGGATGGCGAAGCGGGCTGGAGGGCCGGTGTGGCTCGCGCGGTCATTACACCGAACGAGTTCATCTGGATGGCCGGCTACGGGGCGAGAATCAAGCCGGCAGAGGGGAAGCTGCAAGAGCTGTATGCCAAGGCACTGGCCGTGGAAGATCCGCACGGGAAGCGACTCGTGCTGATCACGACCGACCTCGTGGGCCTGCGAGCGAACTTCACCGACGGCATCGCCGAGGACTTGAAGAAGCAGCATGGCCTGGCCCGCGAGCAGGTCCTGTTCACGTCGTCGCACACGCACTGCGGGCCGCTGCTGGTCGATTCGCTTGACAGCTCAGTGTGGTATCCGGTCACGCCCGAGCAGGACGAGGGTGTTCGCCGATACACCGAACGATTGCGCGGCCAGCTTATCGAACTGGTGGGTAAAGCGATCGCCGACTTGAAACCAGCCCGGCTGTCGTGGGCCGTCGGCACGGCCGGTTTCGCCGTGAACCGGCGCGAACCGACGCCGCAGGGGGTTATCAACGGCACCAACCCGAAAGGCCCTGTGGACCACGACGTGCCCGTGCTGCGCGTCGAGTCGCCCGAAGGCAAGCTCCGCGCGCTGGCGTTCGGTTACGCTTGCCACAACACGACGCTGGCGGATTATCTCTGGTGCGGCGATTACGCGGGCTACGCTCAAGAATACCTGGAGCAGGCGCACCCGGAGGCGATGGCCCTGTTTTTCATGGGCTGTGGCGGCGATGCAAACCCGCTGCCGCGGCGGACGGTCGAACTCTGCCAGAAGTACGGCAGCCAACTTGCCAATGGCGTGGAGGCCGTACTCAAGGGGGAGATGAACCCGGTCTCGGGTGGGGCTCGAGCGGCGTATGGAATCGTAAACCTTCCGCTGGATAATCTGCCTTCGTGGGACGGGGTGTACAGCGCGCCTTCGGAAGACCTCATCTTCCGCTCGACCCAGTGGGTGCGAGTTTTCCGCGCCGCGGCGAGCGCCGGCGCCGGAAGCATCGCGGGGCGCGTGCGGCGCGATGTCACCGGCGGCTTCGAGGAGAGCATCGGGGAGGGGGGATGTCCAACCGGATGGAGCGCTCAGGGGCGCATGAGGACCTGGGCTGGATTGATCGCCTGGTGCAGGGCTTTATTGGCGGTGATCTCGAAGGCCTGGGGGACGGACTCGATTCCGGAAAGGACATGCGTGATGGCCGCTTTCAAGCGGACCCGGCCGGTGGCGGCCAGCCGGACGGTATGCTCGAGGTGCGCCCGGGTGCTGATGTCCGGGAAGAGGTAACGGAGGCTGCGCTCGCGCAGGAAATCGACGTTCAACTGGACGGGGCCGCCGAACCAGGAGACGCCCACGATCTTCCCTCCCGAGCGCGCCGCCTCCAGGGCCTGGAGGAGCGTCTGGTGGCCGGCCAGGCCTTGTTTCGGGCTGCCGCCCGCGCACTCGAACACCACATCCGCGCCGTTGCCTCCGGTCAGATCGCGGATCGCCGAGAGGACATCGCCGGAGCGGGCGTTGAGGACGTGGTCCGCCCCGAGCTCGCGGGAGATCCGGCAGGCCTCGTCGCGCACCTCCACGGTGATGATCAGGCCGGCGCCGCTGAGGCGGGCGATCTGCAGGCACTCCAGCCCCATGCTCCCCTGGCCGAGGATGACCACCGCGTCTCCCATCCGGAGCCCGGCGGTCTCCACCGCCGCCACGCTGTCGCTGAGGGACTGGAGGCAGGCCGCCTCGCTGTCGGAGATCCGATCGTCCACCTTCACGAGGGCGATCTCCGGCAGGACGGCCAATTCGGAGAAACAGCCGGGGAGGTCGAACCCGATGACCGGCCCCTGGCGGCAGAGGTCGCTCCGCTCCGAGCGGCAGAGCGGGCACTTCCCACAAGGCAGCTTGGCCCGCGCCGCGACCCGGTCGCCGGGGCGGAAACGGCTGGAGCCCCGATCGGTTTCGAGGACGCGGGCGCAGAACTCGTGCCCGAAGAGCTGGACCGGCGCCTCGGTTTCCAGGCGCCGCTTGATCCGGTCAAAGGCCAGGGTCGGGATTCCTTGTGCCAGCTGCGCCTCGGTGACGCTCGGCTGAACGCAGAGGGGCTCCACCAGAACGTGGCCGGGAGAGCGGACGGGTTCGGGCACCTCGTCGAGCCGCAGGTCGTTGAATCCATAAAATCGCCAGGCTTTCATGGCCCGATCCTCCGTCTATACGCCATGGTCTTTTTGACGGCTGAATTTCTGCAGCGCGTGGCAGTCGGGTGAGACCAGGCCGCGGTTGCCTCCGGCCGACCTCACCACCTCCGCCACGTAGAGGTCGCCCCGCCCATCGACCCAGATGCCGTGGGGGGCGAAAAAGTCTCCCGGAGCGCACGGATTCTCGCCGCCGCCCCAGCGCGCCCGGAGCCCGCCGCTGCGGTCGAAGATGCTCACCCGCCCGCCCGCGATCTCACCGCCCGGACTCCCGCCGCTGGCCGCGGGAGCGGTGGCGCCGGGCCACATCCCCGCGCGAAAACCCAGCTCGGCCACGTAGGCGTCCCCCGCGCCATCGATGAAGACCTGGCACGGCCGGGCCACATCGGTCCATTCCGAGAGGTACCGGCCGTCCGGCGTGAAGAGCTGGATGCGGCTGTTCTCGCGGTCGGCGACGTACACCGTTCCCTGGGGGTCCACGGCGATGCCATGGGGCACCCGAAACTGGCCGGGGCCGTTTCCGGGCTCTCCCCAGGAGAAGAGCAGCCGGCCGTCCGGGGAGAACTTGTGGACCCTGGCGTTGCCGTATCCATCGCTCACGTACATTTCCCCTTCGGGGGAGAGCGCCAGGTTGGTCGGGTGATGGAACGGGGGCCCGGCATGGAGGATGGTGCGGTAGTCAACGCTGGTGGCCCCGGTGTCCGAGGGCTTGCCGCTCGCGCCCAGGGTCATCAACAGCCGGCCGTCGGGAGTGAACTTGCGGACGGTGTGGTCCAGGTCGTCGGTGCAGTAAACGGCCTCATCCGGCCCGATGAAGATGCCGTGGGGCCGGGCGAACCATCCCTCCCCCCAGGAGCGCAAGAACGCGCCGTTCCGGTCAAAGACCATGACCGGGTGCTCGCCGCGGTTGAAAACATAAACCAGGTCTTGAGCGCCGGCGGCCACGGCGGCGACTTCCGTCCAGGCCCAACCACGGGGCAGCTTCGCCCAGCGGTCATTGGCTTCATAGCCAAACTCCCGGCAGTTCCCCCCGATGGCCGCTAGACGGCCAGTTGGTTTTCTCAAGAGCACGGCTGGTCCTTTCTCGATCCATCGCGCGATGCGGGCCGATTTCTTCATGCCAGTATCCCCCTCACGACTTGAGCTTCGTTCACGCCGGTCAGTTTCTCCTTGAGGCCGTTCTGCTCGAAGAAGAGTTGATCGTGGTGAAGGCCGAGCAGGTGCAGGATGGTGGCGTGCCAGTCGGGCACGCTCACCCGGTTTTCGACCGCCGCCAGGCCAAGTTCGTCGGTGGCTCCGTAGGTGGTTCCGCCCTTGATTCCGGCGCCCGCCATCCAGGAGGAGAAGGCGTTCTTGTTGTGGTCGCGCCCGGCCTTGCGCTCGTCCTTGTCCGGGGGGAGCTGGGCGATGGGTAGCCGGCCGAACTCCCCGCCCCAAACCACCAGGGTGCTGGCGAACAGCCCGCGCTCCTTGAGGTCCCGCAAGAGAGCGGCGATCGGCTGGTCGGTGCGTTCGCAAGCGGCCCTGAGGTCGGTCGCGAGCGCGGCGTGGTTGTCCCAGATCTGGCCGTTGATGTAGAGCTGCACGAAGCGCACGCCGCGCTCGACCAGCCGGCGGGCGATGAGACACCGGCGGCCGTAGGAGTCGGTCGGCTCGCGCCCCACGCCGTACATCTCCTGGATCGCCGCGCTCTCCTTGGAGATGTCCAGGGCATCGGTCGCCGCCAACTGCATGCGAGCGGCCAGTTCATAGCTGGCGATGCGGGCCTCGAGGTTGGGCTGGCCGGGGCGCTGGCGCTGGTGGAGCCGGTCGAGGCGGGCCAGCAGTTCTCGTTCCACCCGCGCCACCTCGGCAGGCCGGTCCATGTCGGGGCGGAGATTCAGCACCGGCGAGCCGGTGGAGCGGAAGCGAGTCCCCTGAAAAATCGGCGGGAGGAAACCCGCCTGCCAGTTCTCCACGCCGTTCACCGGCAATCCCCGCGGATCATCGAGCACGACGTAGGCGGGCAGGTTCTGGCATTCGCTCCCCAATCCGTACACCACCCACGCGCCCAGCGTCGGCCTGCCCGGTCCCATCTTGCCCGATTGGATCAGGTAAACCGCGGGCTCGTGGGTGAGGTTGGTGGTGTGCATCGAGCGGATCAGCGCGATGTCATCCACCTGCTTGCTGAGGTGCGGCAACGCTTCGGAGACCCACATGCCGCACTGGCTGTGCTGTTTGAATTTGAAGGGGCTTCGCATCAGAGCGCCCGCGCTCTGAGGATTCTCGACCTCGCCCGCGATCTTGTCGAAGTACTGTCGGCCGTGTTCCTGGTCGAGGATGGGTTTGGGGTCGAACAGGTCCATCTGGCTGGGGCCGCCGTTCATGAACAAGTGGATGACCGATCTGGCCCTCGGCGTGAAATGAGGCTGGCGCGGCTTGAGGTCGGAAGGGCGATTCCCCGGCCCTTCCGCCGCCAGGAGGCCAGGGCCGCTCCGGAAGTCCTGGGCCAGGAGGCAGGTCAACGCCGCCCCGTAGATGCCGCCGGACACTTGCTGGAAAAAACTCCGGCGGCTCATGGGCTCTGCTCCGGCCGATTCTCGATCATCTGGTCTTGACATCGCCTCACCTTTCAATCCACGTAAAGGAAGCCGGCCGAGTTCATGATGGCGTGACAGAAAGCCGCCAGCGCGCTCAGGCCGGCCGCGTCATGGTCCGGCTTCCCGGCGGCGGCAAAGTGCTCGTTCCACCGGTCCGCCAGATGGTCCAAAGCTTCCATTCCGAGCCGCTCCTCCTCAGCGCTGGGTGGGCGGCTCAAGGCGATCCAGTAAACCATCTCGAGCCGCTTCGCCGGGTCGGTTCCGACCGCGCGGCTCACACGAGCGGCGAATTGCTCGGCCAGGCTGTAAACCATGCCGTTATTCATCAGGTGGAGCGCCTGCGGGACCACGGTCGAGTCGCGCCGCTCGACACAGTTCGGATTCATTGGCGGGAAGTCGAAGGTCTCAAGGTGCGTGGGGATTTGCTTCCGCGACTGCTGCACGTAAATGAGCCGGCGCCAGCCGCGCGCCGTCCCGGCGGGCGTCACCAGGCCGTCCGGGCGTACCTGAACCGGATCGGCCCTGCCGAACCGGTTCTCATCCAGGCGGCCAGCGATGAGGAGCAGCGAGTCGTAGAGCGCTTCGGCATCCAGGCGGGCCAGCGGCCGGCGGGAATAGAGGGCGTTGTCCGGATCGAGTTTTTCCCCATCAGCCGTCACGGCCGAACTCTGCCGGTAGGTGGAACTGGTCATCATCAGGCGGTGCATCGCCTTGAGACTCCAGCCTTGGCTCACGAACTCCCGAGCCAGCCAGTCCAGCAGTTCGGGATGGGTGGGAGGCGCGCCGGCCTTGCCGAAGTTGTCGAGGGTCTTGACGATCCCCGTCCCGAAGTGATGCCTCCAGAGCCGGTTCACCGCCACCCGCGCCGTCAGCGGGTGTTCTGGCCTGGTGAGCCACCGCGCCAGCGCCAGTCTCCGTCCGGTCTTCTTCGCCCCCGGCCAGGGAGGCTTCACTGCAAACGGCGTCTTGCCGTCGGTCAGCACGGCAGGCACGCCCGGCCCGACCAAGAGGCCGGGACTCAGGGGATCGCCGCGGCGGTAGATGTACGTCGGCGACGGCTCCCCGCGGTCCCACAGCGCCTGAATTCTCGGTTCCGGCAGCCGCTGGGCCTCGAGCGCCCTCATCCGGCCCTCGATTTCCTCGGACTCCTTCTTGTCCGCAGGTTTCATCGCCTTCAGGGCGTCGAGTTCCTGCCGGACCTTGGCGTCCCGCGCCTCCCACGCCCGCCTTTCCGCGGTCGTGACGTAGGGCAGGTGCCGCCCCCCGAGCGCGTCCTGGCTGACGGGTCCAAGCCCGGGCCGGACGTCGGGCTTGAGCCAGTCGTACTCGTCGTAGGCTCCCTTGAAGATGTCCGCCAACCGGTAGTAGTCCCGTTGCGGGAGCGGGTCGAACTTGTGATCGTGGCAGCGAGCGCATTTCAAGGTCAAGCCCAGCACCGCCGAGCCCAGCACGTCGATCTCATCGGCGATCACTTCGAGGCGGTCCGGAACGTAACCGGTGATGTTCGCCCAGGTGGCGTCCGGGGCCATGCGCAGGAAACCGGTTGCCACCAGGTTATCGTAGGTCTCCTGATGGATCTCCGGAGCGGACTCGTAGTCAGCCAGCTCATCGCCGGCGACCTGTTCCAGGAGGAAGCGGTCGTATGGCTTGTCGGCGTTGAGGGACTGGATGACATAATCGCGGTAGCGCCAGGCGTGGGGACGGGGCAGGTCCTGCTCCCGCTTTCCCTCCGAGTCGGCGTAGCCGGCCAGGTCCAGCCAGTATCGGCCCCAGCGCTCGCCGAGGCGAGGGGAGGAGAGCAGGCGGTCGATCATGTTTTCGTAGGCGTCCGGGTCACGGTTGGCCAGGAAGGCCTGGACCTCAGCCGGTTCGGGGGGAAGCCCGGTCAGGTCAAAATAAGCCCTCCGCATCAAGGTCGACCGGTCGGCTTCCGGCGAGAGGCTGAGCCCGACTTGCTCCAGCTTCTCCAGGATGAAAGCATCGATGGGATTGCGGGCCCGTCCGGCGTCGCGGGCGCTAGGAACTGCGGCGGGCAATGGAGGCCGGAAGGCCCAGAATTCCCGTTCCTTGTCCGTGACCAGAGGATCGGGGGTCGCGGTCGCAACGTCCGGCTCGAGGACGACCTCGGGAGCCCCCGCGGCGATCCACCTGGCAATCAATTCGATCTCGGCCGGCTCGATCGGCTTGACGCTCGCTTCCACGAGCCGATCCCGGGGCGGCATCTGGCCCGAGCGGAGCTTCTCGATGATCAAGCTCTCCTCCGGCTTGCCCGGAACGATCACCGGTCCCAACTTCCCCCCGCGAAGCATGGCCGCCTTGGCGCGCAGGTCCAGCCCTCCTTCTTGCCGGTGCGATCCGTGGCAGACCGTGCACCGGCGCAGCAGGATCGGAAGGACCTGGTGCTGGGTCACCCGCGGCGCCCCGGCGGCGTTTTCCCCCATGTCCCCGGAATCGCCGGCCCGGATGGCAGCTTGTCCCGCCGCGGCCAACCTCAGGGCCAGGAACAAAAACAGGAGCGCGGAAAGCCTTGAAACCATGGGAGCCTCAGGCACCTGCGCTCAACCAACATACGGCGAGGTGCGGCGTACAGGAAAGGGGAACCGATTTTGGAGGTGCCAACTCATCGACATCTATCCTTTAAACCCCAGTCTACTTGGCCCTCTATCGTCAAGTCAACACGTAAAGATGATAAGAAATGTCGACCGAGAGGTATGCTTGGCAAAATGTAAGTTGAATGGTTTTTCGAGCGATTCGCTGGGTTTTGAATCCCCGTTGAAATCCGGATCATGATCGCCACCGGCCAGCTTTCCTCTGTTTAATGTCAGCGATTTAAGATCGTCACGGCTATAATAACGTGCGTGAAAATTTCACCAACCTGCCGATCAACGGCTAGCCGGCTGATTTTTTGCTCCGTGGCTGTATTCGGACTGCGGCTCTTGGCGCCTGGTGATGAAACGGTCGCAGAACGGTCGCGAGCAAAAACGCACTGGGCCTTTCAGCCGGTCCGCAAGCCTGGTCTTCCTGAGGTGAAACGAGCGGAGTGGGCTCGCAGTCCCATCGACCGATTCATCCTTCACCGCTTGGAGGTCGAGGGCCTCCAGCCGTCGCCAGAGGCCGGGCGCGCGACCATCATCCGGCGGGTAACGCTCGACCTCGTCGGAATGCCGCCGTCGCCCGCGGAGGTTGCGGCCTTCCTCGGCGACTCTCGCCCGGATGCTTACGAGCAGCTCGTGAACCGGCTGCTCGCATCGCCGCATTACGGCGAGAAGTGGGCCCGGCCCTGGCTTGACCTGTGCCATTACGCGGACACCGATGGGTACCTGACCGATCAAGCGCGGCCAGTGGCCTGGCGGTACCGACAGTGGCTGGTGGACGCGCTCAACCGCGATTTGCCCTTCGATCAGCTCACCATCGAGCAGCTCGCTGGCGACCTCCTTCCAAACCCGGCGACAGAGCAGCGGCTTGCCACGGGCTTCCTCCGCAACACGCTTTCCAACCGGGAGGGGGGCGCGGACCTCGAAGAGTTTCGCGTGGAACAAGTGGTGGACCGCACGCAGATGTTCGCCACGGCGTGGCTCGGACTGACGGTTGGCTGCGCTCGGTGCCACGACCACAAGCACGATCCGGTCTGCCAGCGCGAGTTTTACCAGCTGTACGCTTTTTTCGACAGCGCCGATGAGGTCAATATCGACGCGCCCCTCCCCGGCGAGCTGGATCCCTATCTGGCGAAGCGGCCGGAGTACGACCGCAAGCGCGCGGAACTCTTAAAACCGCTCACGGAGGAAATTGCCGAATTGCAAGCGCTTTGGGAGAGGAAGCTCCTCGAAGCGGCAGCGCAGCCGGGCAAAGACCACGTCTGGGATCGGCAGTGGGAAGTGCTCGGGCTCGTCTGGGGCGGCAACTTGGGCGAGGGGCAACTGGAGGGAACGCAAATCGTGCGGCAGGAACCGTCGAGACGATCGAAGGATCAGAAGGAGCGCTTGCTCGATTATTTCCTGAAGAACGGCGCGGTCACGGATCCGCGGCGGTTCCAGGAGCTGAAACTTGACGAACTGAGCGGCAAGCTGGAGGCTTTGAAAAAGGAACTGCCCAGGCTGACTCGCGCTCAAACCGTCCGCGAGACTCCAATCCCGCGCGAGACCACGGTGCACTTGCGGGGCGACTTTCGCAGCCGAGGGCCACGCGTAACGCCCGGCACGCCAGCGTTTCTGCCCCCCCTTCCCGAGGACGCGAAACCCGACCGCCTCTCTCTCGCCCGCTGGCTGATGGCGCCGGAAAATCCTCTCCCCGCCAGGGTGGAGATTAATCGGATGTGGCAAGAGTTTTTCGGCCGCGGCTTGGTGCTCACCTCGGAAGATTTCGGCACGCACGGCGAGCGGGCAAGCCATCCCGAGCTGCTCGACTGGCTGGCCGTCGAATTTCGCGAACGCGGCTGGAGCATGAAGGCGATGCAGAGGCTCATCGCGACCTCGGCGGCTTACCGGCAGTCTTCGCTGGCTCGACCGGATCTGGCGGCGCGCGATCCAAACAATGCGTTCCTGGCCCGGCAGTCAAGCTTGCGGCTCTCCGCGGAGCAGATTCGCGACTCGGCCCTTTTTGTCAGTGGCCTTCTCGATGCCAGGATCGGCGGCCCGAGCGTCTTCCCTCCCCAACCCGAGAACGTCGCCATGGAGGGATTTGAAAACAAGTGGACACCCAGCAGCGGGGGGGATCGGTATCGCCGCGGCCTTTACAATTACCTCCAGCGGCTCTCGCCTTTCGCGCACAACGTGACCTTCGATGCCCCGCCGCTCAGCCGGAGCTGCGCGCGGCGCGAACGCTCGAACACGCCGCTCCAGGCGCTGGCGCTTCTCAACGATCCGGTTTTCTTCGAAGCGGCCAAAGCGCTGGCGGCGCGAATCTTGAGGGAAGCGCCTGGAGATTTCTCTGCGCGCTTGGAGCGCGCGTTCTTGATCTGCCTGGCTCGCCCGCCCACCCCGCGCGAATCGGAACGTCTGAGGGCGTATTATGACGAGCAACTGGCCATCTTGCGCCGCGATTCAGCGGTCTTGGCCGCCGCGCCGTTGGCGGGCGGAAACGGCCTCGATCCCGCTGAGGCCAGCGCTTGGACTTGTCTTGGAAGCGTCCTCTTGAACCTCCATCCATTCATTACCCGGGAGTGAAGCGACCCATGAATCCTGCTGATTTTTTTGCCATTCAAGGACGCCGGCGCTTCCTCAAGCGCACGGCTTGCGGCCTCGGCATGATCGCGCTCGCCGAACTCTTGCATCGAGAAGGGCGAACCGGGGAGGCCGCGCCGCGGAGCGACCCCGCGCGGCCAAAGCCGCCGCATTTCCCAAGCCCGGCGAAAAACGTCATCTTCCTCTTCATGGCCGGTGGCCCAAGCCAGCTCGACCTCTTCGACCCGAAGCCGGTGATGAAAAAGCTCCACGGCGAGCCGGTTCCGGAGTCGTTCCTGAAAACGCTGGATGACGCGCTCATCCGGGGAAGCGCGCGGGTGATGGCCAGTCCGCGCACTTTTAAAAAATACGGCCAGTGCGGCATGGATTTTTCGGATTTCCTGCCGCGCCTCGCCACCTGTGCCGATGACCTGTGCATGGTGCGGTCGCTGGTGAGCCACTTGAGCAATCATGACCCCGCGCAATTACTGATGAACTGCGGCACGCCCCTGTACGGCCATCCGTCGATGGGTTCCTGGGTCACTTACGGTCTGGGGAGCGAATCGGAGGACTTGCCAGGCTTTGTGGTGCTCCTGTCCAATTCGGGGAAAGGCGTCGATGGCGGATCGGCTCTTTGGAGCAACGGTTTCTTGCCTTCCGCTTATCGCGGCGTCACCTTCCGCTCCAGCGGCGATCCGATCTTGCACCTCACAAGCCCGAAAGGGGTCCATACCGCAACGCAGCGAGCCCGCCTTGCAGCGATCCAGGACCTGAACCGGATTCACGAAGAAACGACGGGGGACAGCGAAATCGCCTCGCGAATTGCCGCCTACGAGCTGGCGTATCGCATGCAAGCTGCTGCGCCGGAGCTGCTCGATTTCTCGAAGGAATCGACGGCGACGCTTGAAAGCTACGGGATTCACAACGACACGACGCGCTGGTTCGGAACCAATTGCCTGCTGGCGCGGCGCATGGTGGAGCGCGGCGTCCGGTTCGTGCAGCTTTATCATTCGACGTGGGACGATCACTCGGAACTTAACAAGCATTTGCGGATCAACACCGCCATGACCGATCAGCCCGCGGCGGCGCTTATCCAGGACTTGAAAAGCCGCGGGCTCCTCGACGAAACGCTGGTGATCTGGGGTGGCGAGTTCGGCAGGACGCCGATGTATGAAATCCGCCGCGGCCCCGGCATGGATCCCGAGAAGGCTGGACGCGACCACCATCCTTTTGGGTTCACGATGCTCCTGGCCGGCGGCGGCATTCGCGGCGGCCAGATTGTCGGTCAGACGGATGAGCTCGGTTACAACACCGTGGAAGATCGGATCCACGTGCATGACCTGCAGGCGACCATCCTTCACTGTCTCGGCATTGACCACACCCGCCTGACCTACCGCCATCAGGGCCGCGATTTCCGGCTCACCGACGTTTCCGGCCGGCTCGTTCACAAATTGCTGGTATGAGGTTGTAGGTCCGATCCTTATTTACCGATAATTGCGACATGCGCCATTCGACCTTTCTATCGCTCATGTTGTTTTTCACTTTCACCAGTGGACTGGCAGAAGACTGGCCGCAATTTCGCGGTCCGGGGGGCGAGGGGCATTCCTCCGAGAAAGACTTGCCCCTCATCTGGAGCGAAACCGAAAACATCGCCTGGAAAGCGGCGATTCCAGGGCTGGGCTGGTCGTCACCGGTCATTCATGGCGAGCAGATCTGGTTGACGGCCGCCCTTGATGGAGGCTCGCTGCGGGCCTTATCGCTCCACCGCGACACCGGCAAGCTGTTCCAGGGCATCGAGGTTTTCAAGAACGAGGATCTCGGGCCCATTCATTCCAAGAACAGCCATGCCTCCCCCACGCCGATCATCGAAAAAAACCGGGTTTATGTCCATTTTGGAGCGTATGGCACCGCCGCGCTCTCAACCGATGGAAAGATCCTCTGGACGGCGGAACTCCGCTACAATCACCGGCACGGGCCCGCCGGCTCGCCGGTTCTCTTTGAAGAGCTCTTGATCATCAGCTGCGATGGCACCGATGTGCAGTTTGTAGTTGCCCTGGAAAAAGAAACCGGCAAGGTGCGATGGAAATCGAACCGCCATGGGCCGATGGCCTATTCCACCCCCCTCATCCTGCGGGGCAATGGCGCCGAGCAGCTGATCAGCACCGGAGGAAACCGTGTCCTGGCGTACGATCCGCGCAACGGGAAAGAGCTCTGGTGGTCCGATTATGATGGCTATTCGCTGGTGCCAAGGCCGGTCTTTGGCCATGGACTGTTATTCATTTGCTCCGGATTCAACAACCCTTCCCTGTTTGCCATTCGGCCCGAAGGCAAGGGCGATGTCACGCGGACCCATGTGGAATGGAGCTTGAGCAGAGGAGTGCCGCTGACGCCATCCCCGCTCATTGTTGGCGATGAGCTGTATATCGTCAGCGACAGCGGCGTCGCCACTTCCCTCGATGCCAGAACTGGAAAACCGCACTGGCAGAGCCGCCTTGGCGGCAACTTCTCTGCCTCTCCCGTTTATGCCGACGGCCGCATTTACTTCCTCAACGAGGAGGGGGAAACCACGGTGATCGCCCCCGGCAAGGAATTCAAGAAGCTGGCCGCGAACCAGCTTCCTGGCCGCACGCTGGCTTCCATGGCAGTCTCAGGCAAGGCGATTTACCTGCGCACCGACACCCACCTTTACCGCATCCAAAAGCGGTGATCGCCGCTTCCTTGAGCATCATTTTGAAAGTCAGCTCTTGGAAGATTTTTACAAGCGGGGAGAAATAGATTTCCTGGGCGGGGATTCGTCCTCGTGCTCGTCGTTGGCCTACCGGGAACAATGACGAGGGCGATGCCCGAAATCGATTGTCCTCAACGGCGCTCTCGCCAGACCCAGCCGTGCGCTGCCATCTCAATGGCCTCGCCCTCGAGCCGGATGGTCACCGGTTCGTCGTGGAAGTTGTAAGCGCATCGGGCCTGCTCAAACAGGTACAACGCTATGCCTGGTGGCGCCTTGAAGTCCACTCCGATTGGAGCTAGGAGCGCCGCGCGCAATTCATCGGCAAGTTTCTCTGGAATTTCCGCAACGCCGAGCGGCTTGGGAGCCAGCAGCCACTCCCCGGCGTCAAGGAAATCCGTCTCTGAGAAAGTGCGGACGTTCAGGACATGCACGCGTCCGTTGCCCGCGGCAAAATCCGTCAGCCACGGAACCGACTGCCCTTGAACTCGAGCGCTAATCCGAACGATGCTCCCATTTGTCGTAAGGCTCGCGTCGAGATGGATCGGCGCAGCGAGCGCGAACTCTCCGGCGCCGGCTTGCACCGCCGTGGCTTCAGCAAGCACGCCGGCGGCTGCCACCTCCACACCTGCCATTTCCCCAGTGCGTCGTCCCATCGCCCGAACGAAGGCCGGAGTCAACACCAGGGCCGCGCCACGATCGAGGTGTCGCCGCATTTTGTCGAGGATATCTGAGTCCGCCGCTGCTTGAGCGGCGATGAAAGCGACGCGGGCCGTTTCCGGATAACGTGCCACCGGCACGATGGGAAGGCCGATCATGGCGAGATAATCCATGAGATACTGATTGTCGTCCGACTCGCTGTCCGGCGGCTTGTAAAAGGCAACGCCGCCGATTTTTCGTCCACGAACCCTGGCGGCCAAGTCGAACAAATCGGGTAGCCGCGTCGCGAGCAGCGCATCGCCGGGGTGGGCCTCCACCAGATCGCCCAAGTGAAACAAGGTCAACTCGCGCGCGCCAGCCAGCACACTCTGGTAAGCTTGATCGATGAAATGCTGCGCGCTGCACTCGATGTGGTCGAACCACGCTCCGCGCACCTTCTCACCGCCGACGGAAGCCAGCCACCGGAAGTTAAGGTAGCCTTCAGTGGGTTGCACAAAACCCATCCGCCGCGTCTTCGGATCGCGCACTTCCGTGCCCCCCCAAATCTGGTCGAACCGAGCCGACATCCGCAGCGGGTCGTAGCCGAACTTGTGGAAGCGATCGTACCACTGAGGATACTTCAGGATCAGGCGAACGCTGGGATGCGCCGTCCGCGACGGTTGCACAATGACCGGATCGATCAGCGAAATGAGCAGGTCGCGGCGGTATTCGCCCCACGAACGTTCGGCCCGGGCGCGCTCCGACTCCGGCGACGTGTCGGCGGTGCAATAAAAGTCATCGACGATCAGCTCATCGAAGACCGGGGCATTTTCCGAGAAGAATCCGGCCACGTCGCGCTGGGTTTTGGCGCTTTCCCAATTCAGCCAGCTCAGCCCGCCGCTTTGCCGGGCGCCGAAGTTGCGTCCCGGAACTGTGGCGATGCCTCCGGCACAGCGAAGTCCGCGCGCGGCGAAAAAATCCCGGACTATCCGCAGCAGTTCCGGCGCGACATGCTCATCGCCACGGCGGCCTTCGAGAAAGAGGCGCGAGATCCTGAGCGGCTGTAGAATACGCGCGACGATCTCTCGGTCTTCGGGCGTCGCCAGATGCCGCTGCACATCGCCTGCCGTGGCATAGACGCTGATCTGCAGTGGGGCATCGCCACCAGTGACCGGCGAAGCGCCGAGGAACAACGAAAGACAAATGAGGGATGGACTCAGCATAGGTTGACTCTAGGTGCGGACACGAGCGGAGCATAGCTCCTAAACTACTGTCGCCGGCGTTGAAGTTATATAGATAGTAAGTGTCGCCATGGAGCTTGACCTTGTCAAGAGGCGGGGAATTTAAGATTGAAATTAAAACCAGCCCTGAATAATATGTAATCAGTTAAGATATATAACTATAGCGGTATGGGAACATGGGGCGCTACGGTGAAAAACAAGGGTCCTCGTCCGAACAATTTGAACGGCTCGCAAAAGCCGGCTGGCAGCGCCAGGAAAAAGCTGGCGTGGGGCTCTTTCATTTTAAAAAAAGCGTTCCTTTGCGCTTCCTTTTTCCCGCTGCTCCTTTTTCTCAACGGCTGTTATGCTGGCGCCGCTGGGCTGGCTTTTTTGATCGCTCTGGCGGCGACATCCCCGAAAGGCCAAGATGCCGTTGTCTTTTCACTACCTGAGGTCGTCGAGCTGAAGGTGATGCCGATCGACTGCGGGAGCGGCTCGAACAAGAGCTCGGAAAACCTCGTCAGGGCTTCTCCGGCCAGGATCTCCTTCCGGCTCACCGGCCGCGAGCAGGAACGAGTGGCGGTCGGAATTTATTACTCCGAGCCCCGTTCGGAGGTGGAGTCCCTGGTCAAATTGGCTGGGGGGGCGAACAATCCCATGGAATTGAACGCCAGCAGGCCCTATGAGTTCGATTGGCCTTTTCAAGACCAGGTGAGCTCCGGGGCCGGCTATGCCGAGGGCTTCACGGTCATGGTCCGGGCGGGGGAGAGCAGCACCTTCGTTCTTGCCAGTCTGGGGAACGACCCTCCTGAGATCAAGGTGACTCCTTTCCCTGGGGATGAGGCGGTCAGGATCGCCGCCCTGGACCTTCAAGTCTCCGACTCTTCCGAGGACCTGGTCTCCATCGCGGTGGAATATTCCCGGGGCGAAGGCGGTCCCTGGAGTCCGGCCACCCCCGCTGGCCAGCCCACCACCGAAGCGATCAAGGCCTCGAAGACCGGAAAGCCGGTGAGCTTCTTCTGGGACGTGATCGAGGACCTGGGGAGGACCGAGGAAGTGGTCAAGCTGCGGTTCACCCCCTCGGATGATTTGAAAAAGGGCGTAGGGGTGAAGACTCAGTTTCGCGTCGACAACGACGAGCTGCCCAAAGTCGAGATCGATGTCAAGTCATTCGCCGAGAATCCCGACCGCCGGCGCGGCATCCCCATACCCTTCACCGTCTGGCCGGACCTCACCTCCCAGGGCGCCGAGACCCAGGAGGTCCTCGTCGTCTTCCAGTGGCGGCTCAGCTCCCAGTCGTTCGATGAACCGCGCCTGGACCTTCACGACCTCAGCCGCCGGAGCGAGATCGAGGCGATCCTCGCCGATCCCGTAAAGCGCCGGGAAAGGCAGATCGCCACCGAGCACCCGCCCGTTTTTGAAGGGCTCGTCCTTCCCGTGAGCCCCAAAGAAGCGCGCCTTCCGGAAATGGCGAGTTCGGCCGCAGGCCTTCTGGCTCTGGGTATGGAAGGCCGGGAGCTCGAGATCCTCCGCCCTGAGAATGCCTTTGAACGAGCGGGGGAAGGATGGGACCTCAATAGTCCAATCGCGGCCCTGCCGGCCGGGAAGGTTTTGCCGGCATTCCGGCGAGGCTGGTCAGCTTGCAAGGTTGGGAAGCTTGGAGGAAGAAAAAACCGACGCCCCGCGCGGCTGCCGATTTTCCCATGGCGGTGGAGGGGATTTCTTTGAGGGCTCCGCTTGACCGCTCAAAGCCGCCGCAGGCTGATCTTCCGGAAGATCCCCTCCTCGGCCGGGCCGGCGGCGCGGAAGCCGGGGGGGCCGGAGCGCAGGCCGGCGGCGGAGCCGGTGTAGATGAGGGCGCCATCGAGGAAGACGGCGACGCGGTCGCCGCGGCACTCGATGGCGATGCGGTGCGCCTCGCCGCGATGGACCTCCCTGGGGAGCGGCACCGGGTCGGCGATCTCCCAGGCGCCGCCGCGGCGCACGTGCGGGCGGAGGGTGTTCGGCCGGGTCTTGAACTCCTTCGCCTCGAAAGTCGAGTCGGCGCTCTGAATCTGGAACATCAGGCATTCTCCCGTCCCCTCGCCCTGCGCGCGCACGGCAAAGCCGGTGATGCCCTGCCCCCGCGGCGGTAGCACCATCTCGAACTCGAAGCGGTAGTCCTCGTAGCCCTCGCCGTCGAGGAGGCCGACGTCGCCGCCGGCGACCCGGAGCCCCTCCGGCGTGAACTCCCAGCCCATGGCCCCGATCCAGCGCTCGGGGAGCTTCTCGAGATCCTCGCCGAAACAGGGCCCGGGGGGCGGCGCGGCCGCGGCGGCGCGGGCGGCGAGGCGCTCGAGCGCGTCAGGGGGGGTCTTTTCCGCCGGCAGCACTACCAGATCGTGGACGAAGGCGGCGCGGCGGCGGGTATGCGCATCGGCGAGCGGCCGCAGCACGGCGGGGCGGCCCGACTCGAGGGCGGCGAGAGCCTCCACCTCGGAGGCTTCCACCGACGGGAGCAGCACGGTGGCCAGGCCGCCGGCCGAGCGGCCGAGGAGGTCGAGGCGGCCGGCCGCATCGATCCGGGCGAGAATCGCCGGCCGACCCGCCGGCGGGCTCGGCAGGCAGGCGAGGAGGTCGGGGCCGAGGGCCAGGCACGCATCCCGAAGGCGCGTGAGGGCTCCCCCGGAAATCTTCACCTCTCGAAACCTCCGGTCCTCGGCGCGGAGCGGGGCGGCGAAACGTACCCGCACCGTCTCGCCGGCGTGGAAGGCGCGCTCGATCGCCAGGTAGCCCCCCGCCTCCTGCGCCGGGAGCGCCAGGCCGGCGGCCTCCGCGCTCGCCTCGCGGGCCCATCCCGGCCTGCGAACGCGGAGGGCGGCGCGGGCCGGCCCCGCTTCCCCCGCCGGGGCGAGTTCGATCTCCAGCGTCAAGCTGCGCGACGGCGCATCCTCAGACCGCGCGCGCGCCGACAGCTTCCAATCACGCCCCGCGCTCCGTATTTTCGAGGCGAAGGTGACGGGGAAGTTGATGAAGATGCCGCTCTCCGAGCCGGCGGCGAGGTAAGCCTTGAGGAAGTGGAGGCCGAGCGGCCCGTGGAAGCTGCAGCAAAAGGGCCACTCGTCGACCGAGCCGCGCGTCGCCGCCGGGCCAGCGGCGTCGCCGTCAAAGTGTCGCATGCCGAAGCCGCCGTTGGGGGCCTGGTTGGCGAGGTACTGGTTGTGGAGGAGGCGCTCGGCGAGGTCGAGATAGCGCGCCTCGCCGGTGAAGCGCCAGAGCTCGAGGTTGAAGCGCAGCCAGTCGGACTCGCTGCAGCCCTCGTCCCCCTCAAAAAAGATCGCCCAGTGCTCGCCGATCCCCCCCAGGCTCCAGACGTAGCCGCCGGCCATGGCCTGAGACCACTTGGCCGCGGCGCGCTCGAGATACGCTCGCTCGCTGGTGATCTCGTAGAGCTCGAGAACGCCGCGCCAGGCGCAGAGGTTGCCGTGGCTGTGGTCGATGGGCAAGGCGTCGAACCTGAAGAAGAGCTCGGCCATGCGGCGGGCCTGGTCGAGGTATCTCTGTTCTCCGGCCGCGCGGTGGAGGAGCGCCAGAGACTCGATCTCTCAACCTCTAAAATTCGGAATCGACGAGCCGCACATGCGCACGGGGGCGATTTTTTCGAACTCCTCTTTGGGGATGGAGGGACCCGGCCGGGTGCAGTGCTGGTTGAAGGCGTCCATGAGTTCCCTGGCGACCTGCTCCGGACTGCGCCCTTCGATGTCCTGGCGCTGCACCATGGCCGCCACCTTGCCATCCTTGAGGAGCGCGATGCTGGGGGAGGAGGGCGGATAGGGGGCGAAGTAGCCTCGCGCCCGCTCGGTCGCCTCCCGATCGACGCCGGCGAAGACGGTGGTCAGCTCGTCCGGAATGACCTGGTACTGCAGCGCCAGCATGACCGCCGGCCGGGCGCTGCCGGCCGCGCAGCCGCAAACGGAGTTCACCACCACGAGAACCGTGCCGGTCTTCTTGCCCAGCACCGCATCCACGGCGGCAGGAGTTAAAAGTTCCCGCACCCCCACTTTGGGGAGTTCTTCGCGCAACGGCTTCACCGCATCGAGATCATAAAGGGACTGCATCGATCCAGAGGACTCCATCGTTTACGCTCCAAAGCTAGAAACCCGAAAATCCATACCTCACAAGTTTCCACAAAATTGCCATTATAACCTCTACTTCCTGGCTTTTTAAATACGAAGTCAATGGGATCCTATGGAAATGCAATTCGTATTCCTCCATTTCAAAAATGATATCCGGCGGTTATAATGCCCGAACTAGAGAGAGGAGGTGCCATGAAGGCTCTATTGAACAAATGGTTTGGGTGTACGGCTGGAGGCTTGGCCAGCGCCTTGATTTTCTGCACGTTTCCCCTGCCGGCTCAGGAAGACTCCCAGCGCCTGGCGGTCAGCCCGGAAGACATCGTGCAGCTCGTTCAAGAAGTCGAGAAAAGCCACGCTGACCGCCCCGCGGTGCTGGGCGGCGTGGACCCGCGGAGCGCTTCGCCGGAGGTGCGAAAGATCGCCGCGGTCCTGCGCTCGACCAAGGTCGACCTCACCCTCGAGGGTCAAAAGGTCGAGGACGCTCTGGAGCTCCTGCGCCAGATTTCCGGGCTCAATTTCGTGATCAGCGCCAAAGCGCGCCAGGCCATGGCGGAAGAGCCCCCCAAGGTCCAGCTCACGGTGCGGGATTTACCTTTGGAAAACGCCCTCAACCTGATCGCCTTGAATCTGGAAGATTACCGCTTCACCATCGGCTACGGGGCCATCCTGTTCGTACACAAGGAGGAGCACCGCCCCAGGAAAGTGCTGCGGATTTACCCGATCAGCGACCTCGTCCGGCCCCTCCCCGACTTTCCGGCGCCGCCGCTGGCCCTTACATCCCCTGATGAGAAGAGGTGAAGGGGGCGCCGTTCCGGCCGCAGGGGTGTATAATGGAGTCAAGCCGCGATTCCCAGCTGAAAATTGCGTCATGAAAAAGCTTCATAAAGCCTACATTCTGCTCACCTTATCAGCGCTCGCCAGGCCAGCCCTGGGCGCGCCCCGCTTCCTCTTGAATCTGGAGCTGGAAGGCCTGGGCTGCGGAGCTAAAGTCGCTGGCCAGCCGGGGGCCCGGCGTTTTCTGGACGCTTATGTCACCTTGACCACCTCGAACAACGACACCGGCGCCGGCGCCAAGGCCTGGACCCTCAGCCTCGGCGGCGACAACCTCCGCTTCGTCAAGGCCTCGAACTGCGGCTTCAACGACGACGGCTCGCTCAGCATCCCCGCCGCCGGCTGGTACCAGGCCGATGGCAAATTACGGACTTACGTCGCGGCCAGGACGTGCGAAATCCTCGATGGCCATCACCCGGTATACAACTCCTTCCTGCCCTCCGACCTGCTCGCTCCGGAATTCCCCGTCCCCCTCGACAACTTCGGCAACCCGGTTTACGCCACCAGGCCCGGGCAGGGGAAGATCGTCGACCCCGGCAAGGTGCCCCTGGAAGGTCCGCTGGCAGGCAGGCCGCAGGGGGAAGGCGTGGTCGAAACGGTGCAGCTCAATCCCGTCGACTTCGAGGAAACCTTGCACCAGGAGGGGACGGTGCGCCTTCTCAAGCTGCGCATCGAAGTGGCCGTGCCGGCAGCCGGCGAGCCGCCGCTTCTCTGCCGCTTGTTCTTCGTGGATGGAAAAAAAGGCCTCGGGCCAACGCTGAAGAACCGCATCATCCACCGCGGCGAAGTGTTCCTTCCCGTCCTCGGCGACTGCAACTTCACCGTCGAGGGGTTGGCGGGCTTCCGGCGCGGCGACGCCGACCGCGACGGCGAAGTGAACTTGAACGACGCCATCTTTCTCCTTCACCATCTTTTCCTGAGCGACCCCCCAATCCTCCTCTGCAGCGATGCCGCCGACTTTGATGACAACGGCGTGGCCGACATCTCCGATGCCATCCTGGCCTTCGAGTACCTTTTCTTGAGCGGCAGCCCGCCGCCGGCGCCTGGTCCCAGGTCCTGCGGTCCCGATCCAACCCCTGATCCCCTCCCGACCTGCGCTTACGATGCCAAGAAATGCTGAGCGGATATCGCTAAAAATCGTTTGAAATCCCGAGCCGGCGTGATGGAGAATTCGTGCTTTTCGTTTTCTCTCAATTCAAGCCCTGTGAAGAAAGGAAGGTAGTCCATGAAAAAGTCTCTCCTGCACTCTGGAGCAGCGGCCTTGGCCTTGTTCACCGTATGGCTCGCTTGGCGGGGAAGCCTGGCTGAAGACGCGAAGACCCCCGAGCTCAAGGCGCGGATTTTCGAAATGCGCACCTACATCACCCATCCCGGCCGGCTGGAGGCGCTTCACAACCGCTTCCGCAACCACACCAATTACTTGTTCGTCAAGCACGGCATGACCTTGATCGGCTACTGGACGCCCGCCGACGCCAAGGACACCCTCATTTACATCCTCGGATACCCCAGCATGGAAGCGCGGGAGAAGTCCTGGAAAGCCTTCATGGAAGATCCGGAGTGGAAGCGGGCTTACGAGGAGTCCCACAAGGACGGGCCGATCGTCAACAAGGTGGAGGCGCGCTTCATGACCCCGACCGACTACTCCCCCATCCGTTGACCGGAAGCGCCAAGAAACCGACCGCGTGTCCGCCCAAGTCATCGCCGTCATCATCATTTTCTGCCTGACGTACCTTTTGATCGCCAGCCGGCGCCTCGGCTTCCTGCCGATCGGCCGGCCGGCCGGAGCCTTGCTCGGCGCCGTGCTCATGGTGGCGATCGGCTGGATGACGCCGGAGGAGAGTTATCAAGCCATCAACGATGACACCATCGTCCTCCTCTTCGCCACCATGCTCATCACCGCGTACTTGCAGCGCGCCAGCTTCTTCGAGTGGATCGCCGCCGCCATCCTCGCCCGCTGCCGGACGCCGTGGCAGCTCCTGGCGGCGGTGGCGCTGTCTTCGGGAGTGCTCTCGGCCCTGCTCGTCAACGACACCGTCTGCATCTTCATGACGCCGGTGGTGGTCTCCGCCTGCCGGCTGTCTGGCCTGCCCATGGGTCCCTACCTCATCGCCCTGGGGACTTCGGCCAACATCGGCAGCGCCGCTACCCTCGTCGGCAACCCGCAAAACATGATCATCGGCAACTTGAGCAAGCAGGGTTTCTCCGAGTTCCTGCTTTGTTCCGGGCCGGCCGCGGCGGTGGGCCTGCTCCTCAACCTCGGCCTCCTCTGGCTCTACTACCACCAGAGCCTGCCCCAAGGCATGAGGCTGAGTGGCGCCGTTTCTCGAGATGTCCACTATGGCCGTCTGTCCTTCGTCGCCCTGGTGACCTTGAGTGTGATCGCGGGCTTTTTCGCGGGGTACAACCTCGGATACACCGCCCTCGCCGGGGCCATGGTGCTGGTCCTGGCCTATCGCGAGGAGCCCAAGGAGGTTTACGGCCAGGTCGACTGGCCGCTGCTCGTCTTCTTCTGCTGCCTTTTCATTGTCATGAAGGGGTTCGCCAAGACCGGCCTGGTGGAGAAGATGTGGAACGACCTCTCGCCCGTCATGTCGCTCACTCGCCCGGTCGGCATCGGCCTCTTCACCGCCTTCCTGACCCTGGGCTCGAACCTGCTCTCCAACGTCCCCATGGTGCTGCTCTCCGGCCCTTACCTCCACAAGCTTGGCTACGGAAATCTGGGCTGGGTGCTCCTCGCCTTCAGCACCACAATCGCCGGCAACTTGACCATCCTCGGCTCGGTCGCCAACATCATCGTCGCCGAGCGCGCCAAGAAGGAATACGCCCTCGGCTTCGTCGAGTACATGAAGTTCGGCCTCGTCTCCACCATCCTCGTCCTCCTCGCCGGCGTGCCGACCATCTTCCTGGTTTACTCTTCGCTGGTGACTGGAAGGTGACCGGGATGGTCACCTCGAAATGCTCCGGAAGGTGCCGTTGTTCGCGTGAGCGAGCTTCAGGAGGAACTCCGCATCCACCTGGGAACCGATGGCAATGCAGGGGCAGCGACAAAAGGCAAGTCGAGGTTTTCCTTCAAATGCGCCGGCGAACCGACGGTAGTGCTTTGAGCGAAAAGCGCCGCGCCGCAGAGCAGGGCGCCGGCAAGGCCCAGGATGGATGCAGGTTTCATGAGTGCCCCCTTTAAGAAATCAGGTTGCTAAAACGTCTTCCAATGACGACAGGCTTTCCCTATTTCACAAACCGTGCCAAAGCGGCAGATTTTTTAAGTGGCGGTAGGGCAGGGGATGGAAAGGGGGAAGGGCTGGGGAAGTTATGTAGAGCCTGTCCGGGAACCGGACAGCCGACAAGTTAAGTTTCAGGGGAAGATCGGCAGCCCGCTACGGTGCGGAGCGAGCCGCTCAGCCAGTTTAATAAAAGTGGAGATTTTATGCAGGAAAACAGTTTTGGGACTCGTCTCAATACTGAGCTTTGGCTGAAAAGATCGAAGGAGGGCCCTTTCTTCGGGGATCAGGAGAGCGCCTGGGCAGAGGATCGCCTCGAGAGCCGAGTGGGGAAGTTCGGGCAGGTGGCTTCCCCAGCCAGGCTCCCGGCGCGGATTGAATTTGTGGGGACCTGCTCTGGGGAGATGAGACCATGAAGCGCTCGACGATTGTTTCGATCCTGACCTCTCGTACCGCATGCCTGGGGACCTTTCTCTTGACCCTTCTCCTTCCAGCGCCGCTCCGCTCCGAAGACCCTCCCCCTTCCTGCCTGGGCGGCGAGACCTTTAAATTTGAAGTTCAAGGAAGCGTCAACGGCGGGTTGAACTGGAGCTCGAACTACGTCTGGCTTCAAGGCCGCCCCTACCAGCAAATCAACGTCATGGTGAGGACCGCGATGACCGTCACCTCCGGACAAACCCAAGGCTGGTCCTTCGGCCTCGAGCACAGCCCGACCCGCTTTCACCCCTACTACGGAGGCAGCATCACCCTCAACTCGGTCACCACCAGCGGCACGGACACCCCGGCCGTCCAGAACGGCGGTCCGCCCGATTTTGAAAACACCTCCATCCGCTCCGGCTATAACGGCTACACGCAAGGCGTGACCATCGACACGACCCAGCAGACCACCCTCGGGCCGGTGTCGGGCTTCATCACCTCGAAGGCCTGCTACACGGTCACCATGCCCATGGCCTCGGGGTATTATTCAGCCTATGTCAAGTTCACGCACAATATCGGCGATCCCAAAATCCGGACGGTGATCACCCAGGGCGGCCAGAGCCATGTTCCCTGCGCCAGGAACTTCCAGTTCGCCCTTTACGTCAGTCCCTACACCACCCCGTCGCCCGGCGGCTGCGATTTTTCAGGGGGGCCGCCGCCGGCTCCCGCGGGATCCGAGCCGGTGGCGGCCGAGGGGCCGGCCGGGAGGCAAGCGCTAAACGGTTGCGCCATCGACGACACGCTCCTGGTCCTCGATGCGGGGCCGGTGGCCAATTTCCCGGCGGTGACCGAGATCCGCCTCTGGCGGGGGGCCTCGGAGCCTCCCGGGGCCGCGCTGGCCTGGACGACCTTGAATTACGATGACTCGGAGTGGGAGCTGGTGAGCGATGCGACCCCGATCGGCTACGATGCCTCCAATCCTCCGAGCCCGATCGGGCACCTGCTGGACGACATGAGATCGGCGGATCCACTGCAGGGCTACACCAGCTTCTATGTCCGCATCACCTTCGACCTCGCGCTTCTCCCAGGCTTTAACGGCGAGATCTTCAGCGCCCTCGAGGCCGATCTGGGGGTGGATGATGGGTTCATCGCCTATCTCAGCACCCGGGAAGGTAACGAGGAAAAGAGCCGGGAAATCCGGCGGCTGAACATCCGCATGCCGTTTCCTCCCGACACTTTCGGGGACCAGCAAGTTCTTGACCACGATTCGCTGGCAAGGAGCCCCAACCCGGTCACCCAGAGGTTCTCCGGCTACGCCGATCTCCGCAACCCCCCGAATAATCCCAATGAAGAGCTCGATGGCCGGATCTCGGCCTTGAGGGGCCCGGAGCTGCATAACGGCCCCAATGTGCTGGCGGTGCAGGTCGTAAACATTGACAGAAATGACATCGACTGCATCTTTTAGCCCAGGATCGTGGTCCGGAAGCGCGCCCCCTTCCTTTCCCGGGCCTCAGTGGATGACACCTCAAGCGACGTGGAGGTGGTCATCCGGGCTAAAATGGGCCTGGACCAGGACATTAAGGTGGTGTATTCCGACGGGGGGCCCATCCAGTGGACGAGCGATGAAGTGCTCTTCTGCGAGCCCTCCTGCGAGGATGAGGGAGCGTTCCTGGACAGCACCATGTATCGCATCCTGGTGCCGGGGGAAAACGGCGGGGTCGCCAATCCGCCCCTGACTCCAGGCTCCCTGATCAGCTATGATGTTTTTGTCAACGATCTCCCTTACCTCGACTGCACCCCCTCCTTCAAGGTTCCCAGCCCGGCGGCGGAGAGCTTCCGCTTCGTGGCCTTCGGGAACAGCGGCCTCGCCACCGCGAACCAGGCGGCCCTGGCCGGCCTCTTGAACGGCCTGGACGTGGATTTCTTCATCTCGGCCGGGGACCGGGTGATCCGGAACAACAATTACTCTGTCCCGCCTAACGATCCTCCCGGTACAAACCTCGTGGTCGAGCCCTCCCGGGGCCAGGAATCGGCGGACCATCTTTTCTATAACGTCTACTCCGAGGCCTTGAGCCGCTCGGTCTTCTATGTCGCCCCCGGGGATGAGGACCTGGAGACCTTCATTCCTGCAGCAGCGCCGACGATCCAAGACGTTGGCGACTACGATGCCGCCTACGTGGCGCGGGAGAGCTCCATAGGGGATATTGAGACCACCGAGCAGTGGTACTCCTTCGATCACGGCAACGCCCACTTCACCGTCTTGAGGAGCACGACATTTCATTTACCAGACATAAAGTTCGAGTCCACGCTGTTCTTCTCCGAACAGGTCAATTTCCTGGTGAATGATCTCCAGAACACCTCCAGCGCCCAAGAGCGCGCCGCGGGCTGCTCGGGGCCGCTTTAGGGTTCCTCGGCCTCCTCTCCTTGCCCCTGGCAGCTCAAGGCCGGAAGCCCTTGCCCCACCTCCTGGTGACGGCGGGCTATAGGGACATTTTCTTCAACCATGGAAACCGGCTCATCGGCACGAGGTGGTTTGATGATTCCAAGTACTTGAGCTTTTCGGACAGCTATTGGCCGAACGCCGTTTTCGGGGATGTGAACGGGGACGGGAAGCTCGATCTGATCAAGGATCAAGGCATTTACCTCGGCCACGGCGATGGGAAGTTCGGCATCATGACCGTGGCCTTTTCCAGAGGGGCCCACTTCGCCAGCGGCGACATCAACAAGGACGGCTTCCGGGATCTCTTTGTCCTCGGGGGGCGCAGCCCCGAGGTGCTGCTCTTCTGGGGGAAGGCCGATGGCACGCTCACCCCGCAAGGGGGGGTCGTGCCGTTTGTCCAGGGCGCGGAATACGATATCGGCCTCACCGTGGTCGACCTGGATGGGGATGGCGAGGAGGATCTCTTTGGCGGCGGGCCCGGAAAAAACCTCATCGCCTTTGGCGAGGGGGGGAGGAAGTTTCAAAAGGTCGATGTGCCGGATTTCTTCCATGCTGGAAATGCCAGGGTGGCCGACCTGAACGGCGACGGTTTCAAGGACATCGTCACCGTCGGCAATTTCCGCAACCCTGAAGATGGGGAGCTTTATTTGACGATCCACGTCTACAGATGCCTGGGCCACGGCCGTTTCGATAAAGCCTTGGTTTTGCCGGTGGTCAAGTACCAGGTGGTTGATGGGGCGGTCTCCCACCCGGATGGCGTGGCGGTCGGCGATTTTGACCGCGATGGGCATCTCGACCTCATCGCCGGGAGCTGGCCCCGGCGCCTGGCCGTCTTCCTCGGGCGGGGGGACGGCAGCTTCGAGGAGAAGTTCGATTACGAGCTTCCCATACCCCCCAATCCGCTCGGCGACAATCCCACGGCGGTGCTGCTCCACGATTTTGACCTGGACGGGCTTCAGGACCTGGTGATCGGCTACAGGGCCAACCCCACGTCGATCAACTGGGGGCTCCCGGAGGGGGGCTACGATTTCGAGAACCCGCTCTTGCTCGGCATCGGGCTGGTGACCCGACCCGGCTCGAGGTCCAGACCGGTTTCGATTGGTCCTTCGTCCGCGGCGACGCCAATCGCGATGGGGCGGTGGAGCTCGCCGATGCCATCGCCATGCTGGAGCAGCTCTTCATGGGGAGGCCGGTGACCTGCGGCGATGCCGACGATGCCGATGACTCCGGCCGCTTCGATCTCACCGATCCCATCTACCTCCTCCAGCACCTCTATCTGGGCGGCCCCAGCCCGCCTTATCCCTACCCCGAGCCGAACGGGGACTACACGCGGGATCCGGGATGGTGGGACATGGGTTGCTCTTTCGAGAGCTCCAACGGCTTCAGCGCTTGCCCGGTCGATGCCAGGCCGGAGACCTGCAAGTGGCCGATCCGGCAGTTTATCGAAATTTAGTATACCATAGGTTTTTTTCCTTCGGCCTTTAACCATTATTTTCTTAAAAAACCTGCGGCACGAACCTTCCCTCGTAGATGTCGAAGCAGATTTCGTCGAAGATCCTCTCCTTCCCCTCATCGCTCAGGATGCGGTAAAAGGCGCAGCACATGGCGCAGGCGGCGGCGAGGTTGGCGAAGAGGATTTGCGGGGCGGAGCTGCCCGCGAGGTCAGCGCAGGACTCCACCGGCACCTGGTCGGCGGGCTTCTGGATCTCGGGGTGGAACCGGGTGAGGGGCGGATTCAGCTCGGCGCCAACATGTCGGCGGAAGATCTGGATGTTGCCGTAAGTGCCGCGCCAGCCCTCCTCGACGCCGTCGTTGCCGCCGGAAATCAGGATGATGTTCTCCAGCTCCGCGCAGCGGTCGCTCAGCACCTTGCGGCTGGAGTGCCGGTCAAAGCACGCGAACACCACATCGTGCTCTTGGATGAGATCGCTGGCGTTCTCGACGTTGACATACTGAGCCACCGGCCGGATGTAAAGCTTCGGACGCCCGAATTTCTCGGTGAGCTGACGGCACAGCGCCACCGCCTTGTTTTCGAAAGCCGGCACCTCCATGCGTTCTCGATTGCGCTCTTCATACTTGTCCCCATCGATGAGCTGGATGCGGATCGGCAGGCGGCGCAGCGACGCTAAAAAAAGAGTCAGGTTGGGCGCCAGGATCGAGCCGATGCCGCCCAGGCCAGCCACGATGACGCGGCCGCGGGTGAGCAGCTCCGTTTTCAGCGGGAGGAGCGGGATTTTATCGCTCGCGGCGGTTTCCGGGGAAGAAATCTCGCTGTCCATATCCATCACCAGTATTTCTTGCTCGTGTAGCTCTTGATGTTGATTTGCTCGATCCAGGCCGGCGGCACGGAGCCGAAGGGGGGCCAGTCGCCAGCGGCGAAGACCCGCTCAGGATCGAGGGGGAAGCGCTTTCCATCGATGACGAAGTCGATATGCCATGCCAGGTGCGCCGCCTGCAGGCGGCCCAGGACGATGTGGAGCCCATCCTTGAAATGCTCCTCTTGCTTGTCGAGGTAGCTCGCGTAGGCGGGAAGGTCGGCGTGGCTGTGAGCGTCGCCGAAGAGGACGAAGCCGGATGGCAGCTCCAGGGGCACGTCATACTCGATGTCCATGCCGGCTTGCCACCGGCCCTTCCAGTCCTCGTAAACCCGCACCGTCTGGCTAGGGCACAGCCAGCGGAAGCGCCGCTCCAAAGGGTGGAAAAGAAGCAGGAGGACGGCCTCCCCGCCGTGGTGCTCGTAGGCGGCCCGGAAGAAGGCCACCATGGCGCGGACCAGCGTTCTCGGGATGGGCCCGCAGAGCAACTCGCAAGCCTCTTCATGCTGCGACAAGCCGGCGGCGCAGCGCTCGACGCGGCAGCAGGTGGTGAACATGGCCGTACGCCGCTCGAGGAAGAGGCCGTTTTCGGCCATGACGTAGCGAAGCTGGCCTTCGGCCAGCGGCGGCAGCTCCTGGCCCGGGCGCTTGGCGAGGACTTCGATGACTTCGATGGCTCCAGCCACCATATCCGCCTCCATGATCAGCCCGCCTTTCGAGGCGCCAGGAGCAAGCTGACCAGCTCGGCCGCATCGCCGAGATCCCGGCGCGCCCCGGAGCGGTCGAGCTGGTCGAGGATCAAGCTGCGGATGGTGTGGCCGGCCGGCTTCCACGCCACGCCGAGGATGAACTCCGGCTTCTCCGAGGCGGCTTGCCAACGGGTCACGTCGGTGACTCGCGGATCGACCTTGTCCATGGCCGCCTTGCCGAAGCAGCTCATGCCCTCATGCGCCTCGCTGCTCCGGTTGAGGCCGCCCCCGAAAAGATGGAGGATGAAGCAGTGCAGCGCCTCCACCTCCGTGAGCGGCCGGCGCAGCTTGGCTGCGAGCTGGTTCATTTCATCAGCCAGGTACTGCGTGCATACCCAGGCGGTGCACCCGTGGGAACGGGGGCTGACGTTCAGGAGGTTCGACCAGAAAAGCTCATCGTCGAGAGAGCTCAACGGGGCGTTGCGGTAAAAAAGCTCGGCGGCCTCGATCAACTGCCCATTGACGAACGGGACCTTCAAGACCACGAAGGGGAAGGCCAGCCGGTAGCTCTCGTACTTGGCTTCCGGCCCGTAGGGGGCCACGCTGTTCGAGCTGATCCACAGGACCGAGCGCACTTCCGGCTTGAGCTCGACGATGTAGATCGTCATCTTGCCGCACTCGACCTTCCACTTGATGTTGTCGGGGAGCGCATCGCGGCCGAGGCCGCGGATGCTGTACGCCTGGACGGCCTCGATCAGGGCGCTGGCCGGCAGGGTCTGCACGGCAGAGCCGGGAAGATGCAACTCGACGCTGTCCTCTCGGATCACCACCTGCTCCACGGCCAACCGGGGCTGACGATTTTTTAGAGTCATGTTTACACTCCCCGTTCAGCGGCCGCAGCCGCGCACCGAGCTTCTCTTGGTGAAGGTCAACAGCTGGTCCTTGCCGGTCACGACGCGGGCGTTTTCATCGTCGACGATCACGCCGCCAATCACCGCCACCGACGCGGGGTCGATGTGGAGCTGCGCGGAGAGCGTCCCGCGGACCTGGGCGACGGTCATGCCGGCCACCGGATAGGACTTGAAGTGAATCCCGTGCTGGACCAGGACCGACGCGCCGTTGGCCCCGGCGGCGGCGCAGCCCTCGGCGGCGCCGGCCGGCTCTCTCTGGGGCGGGGCGGTGAGCCGGGAAACGGGGGCGGTTGCAGCAACCTGTTGGGGTTCCTTGAACATCATGGCAATCCTCCTTGACTGGTAAAATTACTGGAAGTAGTAATCCACCGGCCGGCGGCCGTAGCGCTTCACCGGCCGGACGCTGGCAATTTGAACGGCCTCTTCGGGGAAGAGATGGGGGACGAGATCCCGCAAATTGTGGGGATGCAAGTTCGCCGCCAGGGCATCGAACTGGCGGGCGAGAGCCCGGGTGATGGTATCCGCATCGATCCCCCGAAGCTCCCCCTCTGCAGTGGAGCGGTCGAGGACCTCATCGATCGCTACGCACAAGGCGGTTTCCAGAAAACTGCCCGTGATGACATCCTTTCTAGAGACGATTTTTTTTGATGTATCACGCAGCGTGACCTCGGCGATCGCCTGTTCATCATGGCGGCCGAAGAGGTAGTGGATCAGCGACTCGAGCAACTGCCGGCGCGCCGAAGAAGACGGGATCCCCGGAGGGGTGCTGTAAGGCATGTCCGCCGGCAGTTTCTTCTCGAGCACCTGATAAGCCGACAGGGCATCAAGAGCGGAGAACATAATCTGACGCTGGCCAAAGCGACGGAGGCCGGCTGCATCCAAGAGCATCATCATGTTGGTAGTGCTGATGAAGATGATCGGCGCCTCGAGCTCGTTGGTCACCGAATCCATCTTGTGCAGGATGAGCGACAAGATGCGGTCGAAGAGATGGCTGGAGCCGCCGAACTCGCCGCGGCCGCGAATCAATCCTTCGAGCTCCTCGAAGACCACGAGAAGAGGCAGGACGATGCGCCGCCCATCCTTGGCGAGGACCGCCTTCCGGGCAATGGCGCCCAGCTTCTTGAACCAGCGCGCCACTTTGAGCTCGGACTCGCCGAAGAACGGAGAATAAAAATCGGCGCACGAGGCCACCACCATCCTGGGCTCCCGGACGCCGGTCAGCTCCTCGATGAAATCGGCGATGAGATTGGCGATCACTTTGATCGAGGAAGATTTTCCCGAGCCGGTGATGCCGTGGAAGAGGTAGCTGCGGCGCTGGCGCGCCTGCAGGAGGCTTTCCCACTCCGGATGGAGGAGGCGCCGCTTGACGCTGTTCACGATCTCGAAGATGACGGGATGGGGGGCGCCCAGGTTTTGCAAGGAAAATCCCGACAGCTCCGACGCCGGCGTGAGGAGATCTTCCCCCTCGAGCCGCGGGTGGAGGATGTCGTGGACAAAGCGCCGGGACGCATCGAACAGCACCTCGGCGCCGGGACGCAGCTCGCCGGAGCTTTGCACCGCCTCCGACACCTGGGCCTTGAAACGGCGGTCGTGCAGGCTGACGATCACCTGCACGGGATCCCCATCGAGGACTTCCTCGACCTTGGCGATCTCGCCGGTGGGGACGATCACCCCATCGCGGTCGACGATCTTCCCGGAAGAGCGCTCGAGAAGCACGTAAACCCCCCGTCTCAGGCCGGTGAGGCCGCCGTCCATGGGGCAGAGCAGCGGGCCGGCTTGGGACTCGATCAGGCCCCAGCAGGCGCCATCGCCCCTATCGACTGAGCGCAAAAAGATCTCCGGCACGAGCGGCTGGCGCTTCTCCTCCTCGAGCTGCGCCAGCTTGGCGGCGAGCTGGGCGTTGAGCTTCTCCAGCTCGCGCCCCTTGTCGCAGCGGTCGAGCAGCCTGGCAAGCGGATTCATCAAGTCGTAGCCGAGCGCCTGGGCGCTGTGGAGAAGAAACTCCGCCCGTGCCTTCGGGGGCATGGAGGAGTCCTCCAGGATGGACAAGGCGTTCTTGACCGGGTCGTCAGCCCCCGGCGGCAGGTTTATTTTCATGAGCATGCTCCTTTGGTTTTCTCTTTGTTTCAATCCGAGACCAGCCAAAAGCTCCTTTCCTGAATGGAGCCATCGCGGTAACCGTAGGCCCGCACCACATCGTGCTCGCGTGGATCGAGGCCGAACACCAGACCCAGGGCGAACGGCAGCCGGCTGAAAAGAGCGCGATGATAAGCCAGGTCATCGCTGCTATAGAAGGCCGAGTGCAAGCCGCATTCCGCCCTTTTGGGACAGGCGGGGCAAAGCGGCTGTCGGTCCTCGCCCAGACCCGGCAAGAAGCCGTGGCCGTGGGCCACGCCGGCGAGAATTTCCTCTGGGCGATTGAGGCGCCGGCGCCGGCGCTCGAGCTGCTCCTCGAAGGCGCCATACGTCCCGGCGGTGAACGTCAAGCTGAACCGTTCCTGAAGCGCGTGGCTGGCCTCGAACGATCCTTCCACCGCCAGAAAAATTTCCGGCACCGGCTCCGCCTGCCGGTAGAGGCGGCCGGTGAGGAACGCGCCGCCCTCCAGCTCGCCGGGCCGGCGGCAGGAGGCCCGCGCCCGCTCGAAAACCGAGCGGAGGATGAAGACGGGGGTGTCCCCCTCCTGTCCAGACTGGGGATTGACCGCCGCTGCCCGCCCTTGCCATTCCTCCAGGCGGCCGGGCAAGACCGGCAGCGGCCGCTCCTCCACCACCGGCGTCACGGCTGGCGACGCCGCGGCGCGCGGCCCGGCAGCCGCGATCGGCGATCGAGCCGCCGGCTGGGGCCTGAAGGCAAGCACCTGGGTCACGATTTCATCCTCGAGGCCCAACTTGCCATCTTTCATGAGCTCCCGCAGCAGCTCCTGCGCCGGTTCCTGAAAAACGCCCAGCGAGTAATCCCGCGAAAGGGCCGGGCCGCTTTCTGAAACGCGCATGCGCAAGCTCCGGACCTGGCCGCCGCTCCCGTTCACGAACACCGGCAGCAGCTCCCAGCGGGCGCGCGACCTGTCCATGCCAATGACGCCGCGGCGCTGAGCGAACCACAGCCCGTCATCGATGATCGGCAAGAGATAGTTCTTGTCTACCGGCCGTCGGGCCGGCGGCCCAGCCGCCCCAGGGCGCCCAACCGAGACCGCGTATACATAAGGATCGTGAAACATGATCGACCGGCCTCACTAACAAAACCGAGCATCAAAATCCCGGCCGGCTTCGGAGAGCAAGGCTCCCCCGAAGCCAGCCGGAGAGAAAAAAAATCACCCGAGCCGGGCATCCGGCTGCAGGGTCAAATCGGCGAAGCCTTCATGCGCGGCCTCGCCCACGGATTGATCGTGGCGCAGGAGTCTCGAGGTCTTCGAGTCCCTGAGCAACCAGTCAATCCCGGGCGGGACGCTCATGGAAGCTTGCGACATGCCGATGAGCTCGCGGACGCGCGTTGACGCCTTCAGCCGGTTGATGCGCATGCGCTGGTGGCCGGAAAGGTCCTTCACCTGCACATCGATGAACTCCGAAGGCGGTTCGGCGATCTCGCGCTCAAGCGTCGCGACCATGGTTAACCTCCTTTCTGCTGGTTCCAAAAGTCCTGAAAAGAATCCACCGAGCCAGATCTGGATCCGCCAGAGCCGGCGCTTCCTTCGCTAACACGCATGCGGCGGCGCGCAAGGCATCGAGGGCCAATGGAAGCCATGGCGACCGGGCGGGGAGGCGGCCGAGATGGACCTGGGCCGAGAGGTACCGCCGCTCCGATTGTTGAACGAGAGCCAGACGGACCAGCCGCAGCCGTTCGCCGGCCTCCTGGGCGAGGAGCGCCGCCGCCGCCAGAGACTCTTCGCCCCATCCGTTCACCTCGGCGAGCTCCATATCCAGGGCGAGGCCGCCGGCCGGAGCGGAGGCCTGCAGGTGAACCGTATTGCAGTACTGGGGGCCGGTCATCTGGATGCGGATTTCATCGCCATCGAGCGAGCCGAGCCAGCCGCGCCGCGCGAGCCAATCGACCAGATCGGCGCCTGGGGACTGCGGCTTGGCAATGGAAGGAGAGCAACCATCGCCCCGAGAGAACCGGCGCAGGGCCGACACCAGATCTTCGGCCCAGACCTCGAGATGGCCCGGCGCCTGTCCGCCGGACGATCCATCTGGCAGAGCTTCCGCAAGACCGTCCTCCAGGATGCCCATGGCGGCCGCGTCGTCTTCAAAGCATTCCGGAAGATCGGCCGCCAGCCGCAACCCCTTTTTCCCCTTGGCGGCAAGCCACTTGAACGGGCCGGACGGCGCCGGCGCATCCAGGACGGCTGCCGGGGCCACATGGCCCGCCTTGACGGGAGATGAGAGCCAGCGCCACCAGCCGCCGGCCAGCCGCAGAGGGTAGAGGGCGAGGGGAGGTTTGGCGGCAAGCGCGAACACGCCCGGAGACCGCCGCGCGCAGCCGACCTTGAGGAGAGCCTCTTCAACCTGGGGCTTGGAGATGAAGAAGTCGCTCATGCGGGGACCCCCCCTACCGGCGTCCCACGCCGGGCTGACCGGGGCGAGAGCGGAAAGGCGAACGGCGAAAAGTCCCCTTTATGCCGGCGATAGCGCGGCTCGAGGTCCGGTTCCTCGAAAAGCCCGGTGGAGACGATGGGAAAGAAATGGGCATGGGAGCGCACGAAAGCGGAGGCCTCGAGGTCAAGACTCTGCCATTCGATGCAGTTATAGGACTGCAGGCTGATGGCCGCGAAGATGAGATGCAGGATCTCCATCGAAAAACCGGCCACCGGCGCTCCTAAACATAGCCCTCCGGCTTGCGAAAGATTCGGATGCATGGCCTCGGGCGGCCCCAGAAGGGTCGCCACTTCCCAGGCGATGGGAGGGCTGGAAAGAAAATTTTCGTGGTAGCGGAGGCCGACCAGGACCGGACCCGCGACCCAGACCTGGCCGTTCACGGGCTGGACGAGCGTCGGAACTTGAAAGCAGGCCACGGCGCGGACTTCCGGGCCCGAGTCAAGGTAATCGACGATCTCCAGGACCGGGCTGCGGCCGGCCAGCGCCTCCAGGTCCCGGCGGATGGATGACTTCTTCAATTGCCAGACCTTACTACCGACCAAGGATTGCTGAAATTGCATGAACTTCCTCCATGAGAGCACGAGTTATTCCAGTCAACGCAAAATGAAAGTGACTTCCCGCCCCGACCCCTTGAGAGACACGGCGGCCCGCCTGCCCACGCGGAGCGAGGAAAGCGGGGATGACCACACCCCGTGGAGTTCCTGCCGCGAGAGGCCGCTGGAGGCATGAAAAGGCACAGGGAGCAGGCGGCCGCCGCACGAGCACCAGCCGGCGGCCTGGTGCACGAACTTGACCCACCAGAGCCCGGCTACCTCCTTGCAGCACTTCGAGCAGCGGCACCGTCTGGCGAAGAGGCCGGAGCTGCCCACCCACAGCTCCTCGCCGGGTTGAAAGCCGGCCTGAAGAGCGAGATCGTGAAAACGGATCTCGCCGGGAGACTGGACAAGATAAACCAGCGAGCCGGAGCGCCGGTGGCAGCCCAGACAATCAGTCTTCTCCGGCAAGATGGATTCCGAGAGCACCGGCCCGAGGGGAGAGAGGAGGAACTCCCGGCCGCGCAACCGCTCGGCCGCGGCGGCATCGACGAGAGACGAAACGATCAACAGCGCCGCCCAACCGGCGGTCAACTCGCTGAGGGGCCGCGGGCTGCCGGTGGAGCGCTCGCTCACGTCTTCGCAGGAGTGGATGGACCGCTGCCGGAGGTAAGTGGAGTCATCCCAGCCGCACTCCAGGCACCGGTCCAAGGGATCCATGGTGTAGTCATAAAAGCGAAAGCTGGAAAGTATCAACGCGGGCTCCAGATTGACTTTGTAAAACCTCACATTTTGAGCCAGGGCCAGCTTGTGCGCGGCCAGATCGGCGGAGTGCCGGTCGGCCGATGCCACCACGATGCAGGGCGGACGCAGCCAGCCGGGATCGAGCTCTTCGGCGGGAATGGGCAGCCCCGCCACGCGGGCCCCCTGCCGGCGGAGCTGCTGGGCGACGACGGCGGCCTTGTAGCGGCCGATCTCGGCCGCATGGCACTGGGTGGAGACGGAAACGTCGCGGTATTTTTTATAATCGACCAGAACGAAATTCCTGATGCCAAGCCAAAATAAGTGCTGGCTGAGAACGCGGCCAATCGCGCCGACCCCCACCATGACCGCCGTCAGCGCGTTTAGAGCCGCCCAAGCCCAGCCCGACACCGCGGGCTGGATCGGCCCCTGCTGGATCGGCTCGCTCTGGATCAACCCATTCAGGATTGGACTAGCATGGAAATTTGATAATTGCGCCGCTGCCTCGATCATGACGCCACCTTTCCGTTCACGAAATTTTTAAAGCAGTCGACCCAGTGCAGGCTTGACGGATCCGGAATGAGCTGGTCTGCGAGACGCTTTTCCGTGTCGCAGATGACACAACTGGGGGATTCGAAGAAACAGTTGAGCAAGCCCGAGCGATTGACCGGCTGAGAGGGATCCTCACAATGATAGGCGCAGCCGTTCACGCAGCGCAGTATGGTTTTTGTAAGCAGGAGCGCCATACCGCACACGGGGCAGTTTTCCTCGGCGAGCGCGGCCGGCACGGCCTCGGGCTCGGGACGAAAATGGCGGACCAGAAGCCAGTGCTGGCCGGCAAGCGTCAAAATATCGCCCGGCGCCGCCACCTTCAGAAGGGCGGGGCGGACACCATTGATCAGCAGCTGTTGGCTAACAGGAAGGACCAGCAGCGAGCGCGGCAAGGCCGGATTCTCAGGAAGCAAAACCCGGATCCGGGCCAGAGCGCAGGATCCAGCCCCGAGGGAAGCATCGACCGGCGCGAGACGGGGCACACCAGCGCTGTCGACGAACAAGGAAGAAAACGTACCCTCGGCCGCAGCCAGCGCCACGGACGACCATCGGACCGAAACCGCCGCGGTGGGCTGCGAGCCGAGGGGACACAATGAAGTAAGTGCAAGCTGATCCGCCATAAAAAAAACCAAAAAAAGCGACCCAGCGAAAAAACCGAGAAAACAGTGAAAGCTGCTTCTCAAGTTGGTCCGATGGGTCGCTGTGAAAAACGATTTCCGCGAGCGACAAACGCAACGCCGCAAAGAACTTAACGACGCGGTGTTGCTAAAATAAATTTTTCAGCAAAAATATAAAGACGAAAGCGATACAACCCGGGCCAAAGGGAGGACGAAAGGAGAGCTGGCATGACCAGGAGAGGAAGGACCGCGCGCCGCGAGAACAAAGCCGGAGAAAACCAACATGGGGGTAACGTGAGACGTCCCAAGAACAGGGCGCGCGGGCGGAACTCCATTTCCGGTAAGCAGGAATCGCCGTAACAACCTCCGTGCATAATAAGAAGG
>JACQVS010000011.1 GCA_016209605.1 Planctomycetota bacterium | reverse complement strand
GGACCGCTCTCCAATTCGCTTTGCGTCTTAACTTTGCGTCCTTTGCGTCTTTGCGGTTATTATTGGGTTGCGGGCGGAGCGCCCTCTGCCTTTTGGATTGGGGGCGCAGCCCGCCTTAGAATGACCCGTCTCGAAACCGCCAAAATCCAACCCCGCTGGAGGTTTGTCATGGCCCGGTGTTCGATAGCCCTGTTCCTCTTCTTCTTCGCCCTTAGCCTCGGATGCGCGCCGGCTCCGGCGCAGGAGAGGCCGGCCGAAAAGTACCCGGAAAAGCAGGCAGCCGCCGATGAGGCCCCGATTCCCAAGCTGCCGCTGGAAAAGCTCCCCAAGGCCACGGGGGTGAAGCCCGATCCGGCCAAGGAGCAGTACATTCGCGAGGCGGTCTTCGTCAAGATCGCCGAAACTATCCATCCGGATAAGAGCCAGCCGGATAAGGGGGAGCCCTACACCCCCAAGCAGCCGATCGTCACCATCTACCTCTCGGAATATTTCCGCCGCGCCGGCTTTCAAGTCGTCGCTGAGCCCGCCAAGGCCGCTTACCGGGTGGAGGGGGATTTCGCGGGTTTTTACGATAAGACCTTGATGTTCCGCGGCCAGGCTATCGCCGTCAAGTACAAGGGCTCCTGCCGCTTGCAGGTCCTGGAGGCCGCTGGAAACGAGCTCGAGCGGGTGGAAATCCCGGAAATTTATACCGAGGGGATCATTGGCCAGGAGAAGGTGCGGGTCATTCTACCGGAAGGCGGATTCGAAGACGGCGACGGCCTCCCAGCTCAAGGGGAGGCCAAGCCAGAAGAAGCCGTTGGCAAGGAGACCGCCGAAAAAAAGGGAGAGCGGGAGGAGAAAAACGCCGTTCTGGACTTGCGGCGGCAGATGGCCAAGTCCTTGTGGGACAACCTCTTCCAGCGGGGAAAGCCTTTCGCCGACCCCGAGATCCCCCTCCTCCTCAGCTCCCTGTCGGCCGACGACGCGGCGTCCGAAAATCCAACCTCAAGCGAGGAGGTGGTGAAGAAGCTGGTGGCCTGCCGCTTCAAGGCGGTGCCCTACCTCCTCGATGCGCTGACGGATATGCGGCCGGTCCTGGTGGCGGCCAGCTATCCCGGTCTGACCCCGGGCGACGCCCAGAAGCTGCGCATCTATCACATTGCCGATAAGGCCCTGGAGGAGATCTTCCAGAAGGTCAGCCGCATGAGCCTCGACACCCCCGCCAGACATCGCTTCATCATCATTCGCGGCTGGGAGAACGAGTGGAGGCGCTTCTGCAAGCCTTACCGGGAATCGCCTTACGGCCAGCCCACCCCGGCGGGACCGAACCAGGAGCCTCCTAAAGAGCCCGCCAAAGAGGCCAGCCAGGATCCGGGAAAAGCCCCGAAGTAAAGAGACTCTCCTCCGTCCGGAAGCCTCGTTCCTATAATCATTTAAGAGCCTCGGATAAGGAAACTGTACCATTTCAGTCTGAATTTTGGTTGCATTTCCCTGTTCCCGCGCTAATTTTTTGGATATTGCAGTGAACTGATGTTGCGTTCTAGCTCGTTCAAAGTATCAGGTTGACGAAAACGGTGGCATGAAAGTCCTTTTTATCTACCCCAGCATTGACTGTCCGGCCGGGGTGCAGCACGGCCTGGCCTCGATCTCGGCCGTTCTGAAAAGCGCCGGGCACGATGTTCGGCTCATCCACTTGAACGAGCATCTCTGGCCGATCCCTTCCAATCCAGAAATCCTGGGGGTGATCCAGGACTACCAGCCCGGCATCATCGGTTTTTCGGTGATGAGCCAGCAGTACGGCTGGACCTGCAAGCTGGCGCAGGACATCCGCGCCCGCTTCCCGAGCCTGCCCCTCTGCATCGGCGGGGTGCACTGCACCATGGTGCCGGACGAGGTGGCGCAGTCGCGGCTCTTTGACTTCGTCTGCGTGGGGGAAGGGGAGTACCCCTTTCTCGAGCTGGTGAACCGCCTGGAGAATGGACGGGACCCCTCCGACTGCCCCAACCTGCGGATTTGCAAGCCTAGCGGCGAGATCGTCAACAACCGCGTCGGGCCCTTCCCGGACCTCGACAAGCTTCCGCTCATGGACTGGGACCTCTTCGACATGAAGCGCATCACCCAGGTCAAGAAGGGCTGGCTGAGCATCTTGACATCCCGCGGCTGCCCCTACAAGTGCACCTACTGCTTCAACAAGGAGATCGTCGACCAGTACCTGGAGGACGGGGCGGTGAAGAGCGCCAAGGAGTACCTGCGGCATCACCCCATCGACGTGGTGCTCGACGAGATCCGCTACTTGAAGAGCCGCCTGCCGGAGATCAACACCATCATCTTCGACGACGATCTCTTCACCTTGAACAAGAAGTACGTTCTCGATTTCTGCAGGGCCTACAAGGACTCGGGGATCGGCATCCCGTTCGTGGTCAATGCCCATGTGCAGGTGTTCACGGACGAGGTGGCCAGGGCGTTGAAGGAAGCCGGCTGCATGATCTGCAAGTTCGGCCTGGAGAGCGGCAGCGACCGCATCCGCCGCGACATTCTCTGGCGCTTCATGACCAACGACACCATCGAGCGCGCCTTTGCCGCCGCCCATCATCACGACATTCACACCAGCGCCTTTATCATGTTCGGGTTGCCGACCGAAACCCGGGAGGAGATCCTCGAAACCCTGGAGCTGTGCTCCCGCATCAAGATGGGGCGCTACCGCTGGGCCCTCTTCTTCCCCTTCCCCGGGACGGCCGGCTACACCATTGCCAAAAGCAAGGACCTCATTGACTTCGGGAAAATGGAGCGGCTGGGGAACTACTTCGACGGCACCTGCCTCAAGTTCGGCCCCGAGCAGGACCTCTGGCTGGAAAAGGTCTCCAAGGTCTGCTGCTGGTGGGTCAACGCCCTCTCCGACTGGCCCTCGGCGCGACTCTACCGCTCCCTGGTAGAGGAGATCGAGGCTCTCAGCCGGGAGGAGTGGGAGGAGCGCAAGAAGACCATCCTCGACGAGGACCGGGAGATCTCCGAGGAGCTGCTGGCCAAGGGCATCCCGCACTACTCGATCCGCTACACCCACGTCATGGGGGTGCACTCCGACTTCGTGCTCAAGGAGAGAGCGCGGTTGAGGCAGTTCGCGGACGCGCAGCCGATCACCTACACCTTGGATTGAATGAATTTTTGGTTTATAATTACCATTTGCCGATTTTTGACTGGTCGTCAACTAGCGGACTTTCATTCAAGGGAAAACGCTCAGGAGCTTTATCATGCCGAGCAAAGTCAGAATTCCCACGCCGCTGCGCAAGCTGACCGGCGGCAAGGCCGAGGTGGCGGCGGACGGCAGCTCCGTCGGCGAGGTGCTGCAGAACGTCGACTCGAGCTACCGCGGCTTCAGGGACAAGATCTTCGATGAAACGGGTGAAATCCGGCGCTTCATCCTGGTGTCGCTCAACGGAGAAGACATCCGCACCCTGCAAGGGCAGAAGACTCCCGTCAAGGATGGCGATGAGATCATCATCATCCCGGCCATCGCCGGAGGCCGGAACGTCGAAGGATGGGGAGTCTGAGCGGTAGAGTGAGAATGGATCGGAGCCATGAGCTACAAAGACGAAGTCCTCAGGAAATTGAGGAGTGAAATTCCCGAAGTCAGCCCCGACGAGGTCCGCCGCGGGCTGGAAAACGGCAACGGATCCATCCTGGTCGATGTGCGCGATGGAGAGGAGTTCCGCGCCGGCCACCTTCCCGGAGCGCTGCATCTTCCCAGGGGTTTCCTGGAATTGCAGGCGGAGGCGAAGCTGCCGAACCCTGACGCTGAAATCATCGCTTACTGCCAGGGCGGCACCCGCTCCCTCTTCGCCGCCGGCACCCTGCGCCAGATGGGCTACCGGAAGGTCCGCTCCATGGCGGGCGGCTTCACCCGCTGGAAGACGAGCGGCTTCCCCTTCGAGGTGCCGCAAGTCCTCACGGCCACGGACCGCGAGCGCTACGCCCGCCACCTGTCGATCGATGAGATCGGCGAGGCCGGGCAGATCAAGATGCTGAAAGCCAAGGTCCTCTGCATCGGCGCCGGGGGCCTGGGATCGCCGGCGGCTTACTACATGGCGGCGGCCGGCATCGGCACGATCGGCGTCATCGACTTTGATGTGGTGGACCGCACCAACCTGCAGCGGCAAATCCTCCACAGCGATGACCGGGTGGGGGAGCTGAAGGTGGATTCGGCGAAAAAAACCTTGCTCGGCCTCAATCCCGACATCCAGGTGGTCACCTACAACGAGCGCTTGAGCAGCGCCAACGCCGATGCCATCTTCAAGGACTACGACATCATCCTCGACGGGTGCGACAACTTCCCGACCCGCTACCTGGTCAACGACGCCAGCGTCAAGCATCGCAAGCCCAATGTCCACGGCAGCATTTACCGCTTCGAGGGGCAGGTGACGGTGTTCTGGCCCGGAAAGGGGCCCTGCTACCGCTGCCTCTATGCGGAGCCGCCTCCCCCCGAGCTCGCCCCCTCCTGCGCCGAGGCGGGCGTGCTCGGCGTGCTGCCGGGGGTGATCGGCGTCCTGGAGGCCATCGAGGCCATCAAGATCGTCCTCGGCAAAGGCGATCTCCTGGTCGGCCGCCTGCTCATTTACGATGCGCTCGAAGCGCGCTTCCGCGAGCTCAAGCTCAAGGCCAATCCCGAGTGCAAGTACTGCGCCTCCGGAAGGGAATTCCCGGGCTATATCGACTACGAGCACTTTTGCCACGCTTGAGGGCCCTTGGAGCCATGTCGATCGCCAGGTATCTACCCCAGGAATTCCTGCCCTACTTCGAGCGCTGCCCGGCGCTGGCCTTGATCGGTCAGACGCCGCTGGTGCGGCTCCTGCTCCCGGGCCTGGAGAAGCCGGGGGTGGAAGTTTACGCCAAGGTGGAGTTCTTCAACCCCGGCGGCTCGATCAAGGACCGGCCGGTCTTGTGGATGCTCCTCGAAGCGCTTCGCGATGGCCGCCTGACGCCGGAAAAGACCATCCTCGACTCCAGCTCCGGCAACGCCGGCATCGCCTACTCCATGATCGGCAAGGCGCTGGGCTGCAAGGTTCAAATGGTGGTGCCTGGGAACGCCTCCGAGGAGCGCAAGAAGCGCATCCGAGCGCACGGGGCCCAGATTCACTTCACCGATCCGATCGAAGGGTATGACGAGGCGCTGCGAACCGCCCACCGTCTGGCCGAGGAGCAGCCCGCCCGCTACTTCTTCTGCGATCAGTACGCCAACCACGGCAACTGGCGCTCCCATTACTACACCACGGCGGCGGAGATCCTCGAGCAGACCCAGCGCCGCCTCACCCACTTCGTCGCCGGCGTCGGGACGGGCGGCACCATCACCGGCGTCGGCCGCCGGTTGCGCGAGGAGATTCCCGGGGTGGAAGTCATCCTGGTGCAGCCCGAGTCCTTCCCCGGCATCGAGGGGCTGAAGCCCCTAGAGGATCCGGAGGACATCATCCCGCCGATTTACGACGCCTCGGTGGTGAGCCGCAAGATCACCGTTTCCATCGAGGAGGCCTGGCAAGAGTGCCAGAACCTGGCCAAGGGGGGCCTCTTCGCCGGCCAGTCCTCGGGGGCCTTCGTCCACGGCGTCCGGGAAGTGGTGAAGTGGATTCATCGAGGGGTGGTGGTGACCGTTCTCCCCGATTTTGGCGACCGGTACTTCAGCACCGGCCTGTGGGATTCCCAAGGCGAGTGAGCCGATCCGACTTGACAGCCTTGATAAACTTTCGGCGTGAACTGGTTCAACCTCTTGCTGGCCCGATCCCTCCCCCTCTTCCCCCGGGGGCTCATCTGGCGCGCCGCCCGCCGTTACATCGCCGGCCTGTCGGTCGAGGAGGCCTTTCAAACCGTCCAGGCCCTGAGCCGGCAGGGCATGAAGGCCACCCTGGACATCCTCGGAGAAGATGTTTTTGAAGCCCGGAACGCCCGCGCCGCCTGCGATGCTTACTGCCGGCTCATCGCCCGCGTCGCCGGGGAAAACCTGCCGTCGGGAATCTCCATCAAGCTCTCCCAGCTGGGAGCGCGCTTCTCCGAGGAGTCGGCCTTCCAGCTCGCCGAGGAGGTGGTGCGCTGCGCCCAGCCGCGCGGCCGCTTCGTCCGCATTGACATGGAGGACTCGAGCCTGACGGCCCTCACCTTGAGCATCTACCAGCGCCTGGCCTGGAAATATCCCAATGTCGGCGTCGCCTTGCAGGCTTACCTGCGCCGCAGCGCCGGCGACCTCGACGTCCTCCTCCCCCTCCGCCCGGACATCCGCCTCTGCAAGGGGATTTACGTCGAGCCGGAGTCGAAGGCCTTCAAGGACCCGGAGGAGATCCGGGCCAATTTCCTCCTGCTCCTGGACCGGCTGCTCTCCTGCGGCGGGCGGGTGGCGGTCGCCACCCACGATCCGATCCTGGTCGAGGAGGCCCTGGAGCGGCTGCGGCGGCTGGGGCCGGAACGCGACCGGCACGAGTTCCAGATGCTCCTGGGGGTGGGCGAGGCGCTGCGCCCGCGCCTCCTCGACGAGGGCTGCCGGCTGCGGATTTACGTCCCCTTCGGGCCGAAGTGGCACGCTTACTCCCTGAGGCGGCTGCGGGAAAATCCCCGCCTGGCGCGGTACGTCCTCAAGGATTTCCTGCGCTGGCCGGCGCGCTGACGGAGGAGGTGGGGGGGTGGCAGGAAGGGCTGCCATTCCGGCATGTTTCTGGCCCATGGAAAATCCAGGGGGAAGGCAGCCAAGGTACAGCAACTGTTGTAATTATGAACATTCCGGCGGGGGCCGGAAAAGGCTCAGGAATCGGGTCGGGAAAGTTGGCCTTTATAAACCCTTTTTCCACGGGAAAATAGGACCGATCCGGCGGTGTTGCAGTCAAGGGAACAAGGTTTGCAAATAAAATATTCCATGGAACCAAGGTGGATCTGATCAGGGAATTTCAACGTTATGGGAAGGGGGGGATTGCAGTTGGGAGAGGAGAAATGGATGAAACTTTTATCGGTTTGAAGCGTCTATATCAATAGAAAGTGAGAGCGGGCGGGTGGCTCTTCAGCAGAAAAGGAAGAGAGAAAAAAATGACGGAAAATGAAATGAAGCAAATGGAGAAGTATCAAAAAATCATGAAAATCAAACCGGCCAACCGCATTGCCAAAGTCCTGGCTCGGGAGAAGTCCGCCAGGAAGAAAAAGAGCCTGCTGGCCCCGTTCCCCGGCGAGGGATCGGCGCAAGGGGAATTCCGGGGGCGCATGCTTTCCCTTTCGGACCTCGAAATTCCGGTCCGGAAGCTCCTCAGCCACGAGGAGGAGATCCAGCTCGGCCGGAAGATCCAGAACGGCTTCCGGCGCCTGCGGCTCCTCCTGCCGCTCTGCGTCGAAGGCTACGAGCGCTACCTGCAGGAAATGACCCAGGTGGCGATCGGCGCCCAGGTGGTGGTGGGGTGGTTCCACCTGCGGGAGGGGCTGGACCGCGATCTGGAAACGGCCGCGGCCCAGCTTCAGGAGGCCAAACGCCTGGCCGCGCTGGCTTTCCGGAAGGAAAGCGGGCCGACCGCCGAAGAGGAGAAGGCCATCCGCCGGGTTCTCGATTCAGGGGTCGAGATCCTCCGGCGCTTCCCGCTGGACCCGGAAATGCTCTTCTCCTGGTCGCGGGAGCTGGGCCTGGGCCGCCGCGATCCGGGGCCGCTGAGCCGGCTCGAGCGGGATGAGAAAGTCGTCCGCTTGATCAACCGCAACGTCGCCACGATCGAGCTGGCGCGGGACCGCCTGGTGCTGCCCAACTTCCGGCTGATCCTCAAGGATGCCTTGCGCTACAATCCTCTCGGGATGAAGCGCAGCGACCTATTCCAGGAAGGCATCCTCGGCCTTCACCGAGCCGTCTTCCGCTTCGATCCGGAACGTAAGACGCGCTTTTCCACCTACGCGACCTACTGGATCCGGCAGGCGATCCGCAAGGCGCTGATCGACCGCTCGCGGCTCATCCGCGTGCCCCAGGCGGTGCAGGAGGAGCTGCGCAATCCCAAGACCAAGATGGCGCCCGAGGAGGTGCGCCGAGTGCGCACGGTCATGGGGGAGACTCTTTCCATGTCGGCCGGCGAGGAAGATGACCCCCGCGACCGGCTCTCCTTCGAGGCGGTGCGCCCGGCGGCCCCCGCCCACGGCGAGGCGTTTTACACCGGAACGATCCCCGAGGCCATCGACCAGGCGCTCAAGTCCCTCAGCACCCGCGAGCGCGAGGTGCTGCGCCGGCGCTTCGGCATCGGCGGCGACCGCGTGCAGACCCTCGAGGAGATCGGCGTCGCCATGCATCTCTCGCGCGAGCGCATCCGCCAGATCGAGCGCGAGGCCCTGGCGAAGATGAAGCGCCAGGACAGCCTCCAGGCGGTGTACGAGGAGATGGAGTAAATAGAAATTCTCGGCAAAGCCTTATTGGTTAATAACTTACAGCCGAGAAATTGGGCATCGGCCGCGGGTGCAGGCGGTCTGTACTCTGGCGGTTTCTATCGGGGGAAGGACGCGGGGTGGCTGGCGTCCGGTGACTGGCGTTGGCTCGCGGTTAATGGGCCCTACCCCGGGAACTTCGGTTTAAAGACAGAAAGGGTGCGTTCGAATCACCGCCCATCTCGAGTTGCGGCTCTCCGAGGGCGCGGCCGTGCCGGTCAAGGTTGTCGTGGAAGCGTAAGGAGACCGAATGCACTTGCTGGGTTGATCTTTTATCAATACAATTTGAGTTGAGGTGAAAACTGGTTCTCTGATTGATCTCTTTTTCCCACTCTGGGATCAAAAAACTATCCACTCTGGGATCAAAGACTAGGTTTTAGTTAAGTGCTTAAGTGCCCGAACCCTTGATCTCGGAACAAATCTTGTCGAGACTTCCTTCATTCGTTGGAACGACAGGAGTAATGAAGCTGTGACATGACATCGTTTAAAGGAGCCCTCTTTCTTTGGTTTGTCTCATCGGGGCTGGGATTATCGCCGGCCACTTCTGACGAATGGACCGAGGATTCATTTGACGATTTCCGCGACGGCACGTTCCTCGACGCTGGCAGCAACATCTACGTTTCGGCCAGGGGCCGCATCCAGATCATCAACCGGTGGGACCTCAACAACGACGGTTTCCTCGACGTGATCATGCCTGCCGGGCACGGGCAGACCGAGAAGGAAGACACGTACCTGTACCTGAATAACGGCGGCGACATCGACGCCCGCCTCTTAGTTCGTGTGCCGTCGAACGGCTCGACCGATGGGCTCGTCCGCGACTTCAACAAGGACGGGCTGACTGACCTGGCCGTCTGCAACGGGGACAACGGCATTCATCAGCGCACCAACACGTACGTCTACTACGGCACAAAGGAGGGCTTCACTGCCGCCAGACGCGTCACGCTGCCCTCGCATGACAACACCGGTATATGTGCAGGCGATTTTGACGGCGACGGGCTGCTCGACCTGGCGATTGCCGGGCGATTCCGCAAGGGGACGATCCAGAAGCTCGAAGAGGCCGAATTCAGCTTCGTCTACTGGAATTCGCCAGACGGCTTCAAAGAAGACACCCGCACGGAGTTCTCGTTCCACATCCGCGGCGCGCAAGGCGTCGCCGCGGGCGATCTGGACGGCGACGGCAAGGACGACCTGGTCATGCTCGCCGACAAGACCTATATCTATTACGGCAAGGATGGCTCGGCGAAGGATCATTCAAAGAAGCCAACCGAACTCGCACCAGGCGGCAGCGACGCCGCCATCGGCGACGTAAACAAAGACGGCATGAAGGACCTGGTCCTCTGTCAGGGCAGTCGGGTGAGCGTCATCCTCGCCACCAAGGATGGCTTTGCGGCCGACAAGCCCATCACGCTTCCAGGCGACAACGCCACCGACGTCGCCGTCGCCGATTTCAACGGCGACGGCATGGACGACGTTGCCGTTTCCAACTACGGCGGCGGGAACGATGCGCAGAAGTCCTACGTCTACTATTCCGACGGCAAGGACTTCACCAGCCGTGAGCGCCTGGAGCTGCCGACCTTCGGCGCGGTGGCGCTGAGCGCCGGCGACCTCAACGGCGACGGCAAGCCGGAGCTGGTCGTCTCCAATCAGCGCATCAACTACTACCACGCCCTCCAGTCCGCCGTCTTCTGGAACAAAGACGGCAAGTTTAGCTTTGGCAACCGCACGCAGCTCGATACGCAAGGCACGACCGGCAATTGCATCGGCGACGTCAACAACGACGGTCTACCTGATGTGGTGTTCTTCAATTTGGAAGGCTTCTACCGCGACGGCCCGGCGTACACGCGCATCTACTGGGGTGACGGCACGCGCAATTACACGCCCCTTCGCGCGTTCGACATCACTCCCACGCATTACGTCACCGGCGTCGGGCATGCGGACCTGGACGACGACGGCGACGTGGAGCTGATCGTCAATCAGGGCCGCTATCTCAATGGACTGCCCTACGACCATGCCGTGCCGACGATCATCTGCTGGAACTCACCCGAGGGCCTGACCGTTCGCTCGAATCTCACTCTGGAGGATCCCACCGGCGGCGGGACGAAAATCCTCGATTTCAATCGCGACGGGCATCTCGACTTGCTGATTGGCGGATCGGTCAAGACCGAGGACGGCAAGGACTCCATGGCGCTGTTCCTAGGCTCCGCCAACGGGTTTCATCACAAGGACAAGATGACGATTCCGCTACCGCAGGACGGCCGCGGGTTGCGCGTGCCGCTGGCGATGGATCTCAACAAGGACGGCACCATCGATTTGGCCGCGCAGACGGCACCAGGCAAGGTGCGCATCTGGTACGCCAACCCGCAAGGCTATTCTGATGCGCACGTCGCCGACATCGACCTGGGTCGGCCGGATCAGTTGATGTACATCAACGCTGCCGATTTGAACAAAGACGGCTGGCTGGACATGATCCTCCCCTGCCGGCAGATCGGTCACGATTCGGAGGTCACCTCGTTCATCTATTACGGCTCTGCCGGCGGTTTCTCCAACAGCCACCGCATCGAAGTCCCGACGGCCGGTCCTTATGATCTGAGCGTGGCCGACTTCGACAAGGATGCTTGGCCGGATCTGTTCATGAACAGCTACAAGGGGAACGAATCACGGAACAAGCCGTCGTACATTTACTGGGGGAGTCCCGGCGGGTTGATGAAACGCCCGCGGGGCGAGGTCCCGACCTATGCCAGCTCCGGCGCCGAGACCGCCGACTTCGACGGTGACGGCTGGATCGACATCTACAGCGCCAACCATCGCAAGGACGGCTTCACCGACAAGCCCGGGCCGCATCGCCATCAAACGGATTCGATGATTTACTGGGGCGGCCCCGACGGTTTTTCGACCAGTCGCCGATTACTGATTCCCAGCTACGGCCCGCATCCCATCAACATTCGCGACGTCGGCAACAGCTACGATCGTGGCTTGTACGAAGACTACATCTCATCGCCCCACAACATTGCGTCCGGCCGAGCGCCCTCCGGAATCGCCTGGAAGGCCGAGACGCCACATGGGACGGCGGTGCGATTCCAGGCTCGGGCCGCGGACCGGAAGGAGGCTCTGGAGACTGCCGCGTGGCAGGGTCCGGATGGGCCGGACAGTTGGCACACGTCCAACGGCTCGAAGATCGCGGGGCTGAAGGGCAAGTGGATTCAATATCGGGCGCGGCTCATAACGCCGAACGGCGGCGCAACGCCATACCTGACGTCCGTCACCGTCACGTTCAAGTGAATAGGAAGTGCGCCATGAATGTTCTGGCCAAATGTGCAGTCGTTCTCGTCGCCTTGATCGCGTGGTTACCGCCCGCGGCTGCGCAAGAGAATCAACCTCAACCGCCGCCGCGGCCCTTGATGCAGCCGGAGAATCTCGGCCCGCGCACCGAATCGGTGGACGCCAAGACTTATGCCAGGGTGTTCCACGTCGCGGCGGGCGGCTCCGACCAGGGCGATGGAAGCCAGGCCGCGCCGGTGGCAACGATCTCGCAGGCCTTGTCGAGGATCTTTGATTCGGGCGAGTCGAAGCGGCATGCGATTCTCGTCGCCGCCGGCGAATACAAGGGCGAAACGATCTCGATGAAGCCATACGTCGACCTCTTCGGCGGCTTCGACGCCAAGGGCTGGAAGCGCGACATCGAAGCGAACCGCACCGTTCTGGACGGCGAAGGCCAGCGCCGGGTGGTCGTCGGCGCGGACAATGCCCGTATCGACGGTTTCGTCATCCTCAACGGCAAAGTCCGGGACCCGGGCGCCGGGGTCCTTTGCAACCACACCTCCCCCACCATCTCCAACAACACGATCATCAACAACACCACGCTCGAATCCGAGGGCATCGACAAGAAGATGATCCACCAGCACGGCAACGACGGCGCGGCCATCGCGTGCATCAACGGCTCCTCCGGCACGATCGCCAACAACATCATCGCCGGCAACACGACGCAGCTTGGCGGCGGCGCGGGGATCGCAATTGCGAACTTCAGCATGCCGCGCATCCTGAATAACGTGATCACCGAGAACGAGACCGGCCTGACCGACGTGAACCTGTCGCGCAGCAGCAACGGAGCGGCGATCTCGGCCACCAACGCCCAGCACCGCCCCCCCCTGCGGATGACGGTGGTTAACAACGTCATCAGCAACAACCGCGCCAACGGGAAGAGCGACGCCGGTGGAATCTATCTCGAGTACGACTCGTCGCCGCTCGTCGCCGCGAACTGGCTGGTGGGCAACTGGTGCGAGGACGACGGCAGCGCGATCTACGTCATGAAGTCGTCGCACCCGCTGTTTGTCGGCAACGTCGTGGCCGGCAACAACTCGAGCGCCATCCGCCTGAGCAAGGAGGGCCGGGGGGACCTGGAGCATAACCTCATATTCGGAAACGCTGCGGCCGTCATATGCATCAGCTCCTGGATGAACTTTCGCAATAACACGATCGTGGACAACAAGTCGGGCCTCAGCTATGGCAACTCGTACGCGCCACACCTCAAGCCGTCGATCATCACCGGCAACCTCTTCTACGGCAACGAGGGTGGACAGCTCGGCGCGGAGAAGGGTGCAGAAGCGCCGTTCGTCACGAAGAACGACATCCAGGGAGGTTACGCGGGCGGTGAAGGAAACTTCGACCAGAAACCTCAGTTCGTCGACGACGGCTTTCAGGGTCAGGTCAAATCACTTGACTACGACGTCCACCGGGCGGTGACAACAATTGCTGTTGGCAATCTGACCGGCGCCGGCGGCACGCTCGTCGGACGCCTCCTCAGAATCGGCGACAAGTGGGGCATCATCAAGCACGGGAGCCAGCGCAAGATCATCGCCTGGGGGGACCTGCGCCCCAAACGACAGCAGGCCACCGAATTCACGATTGCGCCGACGTATCGGCTTCGCACTGAACTGCCGGGTGACGTGGGAAGTCAGGCCAAACCTTGAAAATGGAGACATTGACCGATGATGGATCGCCGTGGGATGTTAAACCTTGCACTGGTGGCACTGGGTCTCGTCGGTTGCGCGGGGCCGGGAGATCCCTTGCCGCATCAAAAGGAAGCGTCGCTCGTCTGGACCCAGGCGGGGTTTGCCGACTTTTCCAAGGGTCGGTTCGGCGACGGCGGGGTCAACACTTTCGTCTCCGCCAGCGGCCAGGTGCAGCTCGTCAACCGATTCGACTTCAACAACGACGGCTTCATCGATCTCGTCTTCGCCAACAGCCACCCTCAAGCGGAGAAACTCGATCAGTCGATCTACTGGGGCAACGGCAAGGACTTCGACGGCTCGCGAATGACGCTCGTGCCCAACGAAGGAGCGCAATGGACCGTCGCGGCCGACCTGAACGGCGACGGCAATACCGATGCGATCGTCCCCAGCTACGCCAACGGAACCTGGAGCAAGATGCCCTCGGCCGTCTACTATGGCGGCGCGCGGGAAGTGAAGCAGCGCGACCCGAACTCGACGGAATGGACTAACTATCCCTTTGCGAAGAAAGTCTCACTGCCTACCGAGGCAGCGCAGCAGGCCGCGGTCGATGATTTGAACAAGGACGGTTATCCCGACATCGTCTTCGCGCTTTCCGCAGGCTTCTGGGAGTACCGCGGCAAAAACGCGCTGGCCTCACCGTCGCGGATCTTCTGGGGGAGCAAGGACGGCTACAACTGCGACAACTTCACCGACCTCGAAGCCGCGGGCGCATCGGACGTGGCGATCGCCGACCTGAACAATGATGGCTGGCCGGACCTGGTGTTCGCCAACCGCGAGAAGCAAGGCAAGGGCGACACCGATTCGTTCGTCTATTTCGGCGGCAGCGATGGATTTACCCCTCAGCGGCGGGCGTACCTCCCGACCCGGCAGGTCAACGCGGTGGCCCTCGCCGACGTTAACGGAGACAAGTGGATCGACATCCTCTTCGCCAACGGCCAGGGCGACGCGTCCACCATCTATTTGAGCCAGAACGGCAGCCTCGACGCGGGCAAGCGGATCGATCTGCCGACCAGCGACGCCCGCGACGTCGCAGCCGGCGATCTCAACGGCGATGGGTGCATGGATGTCTTTTTCACCAACCACCAGACCGCCGGGAACCGTCTGACCACATCCTACCTGTACTTCAACGACGGCAAAGGCGCGTTCTCTCCTGAAAGGCGGCAGGAATTCGAGACCATCGGCGCATGGGGCGCTTCCATCGGCGACCTGAACAAAGACGGCCGCAACGACATCGTTATCTCCAACTTTCAGGAGCACGAGTCGTTCGAGGTGCCGAGCTACATCTTTTGGAACTCCAAGGACGGCTTCGACCAGACCCGGCGAACGTCTCTGTTCACCCAAGGCGCCGTCGGCAACACCATCGCCGACTTCAACAACGACGGCCACCTCGACGTCTGCTTCAACAACACCACCAGTCGCTGGCGCGGCGGCGTCGCCCCTGCATTCGTCTACTGGGGCAGCAACGCAGGAGAGTACTCGACCGCTCGAATGCTCAAGCTCCCGGCCGTCGAGCCCTACGACTGGGCGGCGGGAGATCTCAACGACGACGGCTGGCCGGATCTGATCATCGCCAACATGGCTGAGATCGGCCGACGCATCACCGAGAATTTCGTCTTCTGGGGCGGTCCCGAAGGCTTTTCTGCCGAGCGCCGTAGCGCACTGATGGGCAAGGGCACGCGCGGCATCAGCGTGGCGGACCTGGATAAGAACGGCTGGCTCGACGTCGTCTGCCTCAACACGAGCTCGGGTCCCGATGACAAGAACCTCCCCGTCTTTATCTACTGGGGCGAGCCGCACGGGTTCGTCACCAACCAGCGCACCGAGATCCCCGGCGGCGGAAACGGTTTGCCGCTCGCCGCGGACCTCAACTCCGACGGAGCCCTCGACCTCATCCTCACCGGCGGCGATCGAGCCTCGTGGATCTACTGGGGCGATGGAACGCGCAACTATTCCGCCGACCGCCGCTGGGAGATCCCGGGGAGCGAGGGGGCCAGCAGTTCCGAGGTCGCCGACATGAACCGCGACGGCTGGCTCGACCTGCTCTTGATGCGCCGTGGCACCGGCCCCGTGTCGTATGTTTACTACGGCAACGAAAAAGGCGAATTCACCGCCGACCGCCGCATCGAGTTCAAGCCCAACGAGACACAGGGTGTGACCGTCGCGGACACCAATGGCGACGGCTGGCTCGACGTAATCGCCCCGCGCTACAAGGACGGTGGCAGCCGCGCCACCCTGTCGCGCCTCTACTTCGGCTCGTCCATGGGACTCAGCGAAGGCAACACTCTCGAGCTCCCCACCAACGCCGGCACAGGCAGCCAGGTCAGCGACTACAACCGCGACGGTTATGCCGATCTTCTCCTCTACTGCCACCGATCCGAAGGCGATCCCAACAAGCCGGGCCGCTACGGCAATCACACCACCGACTCCTACCTCTACTGGGGCGGCCCCAAAGGTTTCGACGTCGACCGCAAGCTCCTGATCCCCGGCGAGGGCGTGCACTACGACGGCGGGATCGACCTGGGCAACATCAAGGACCGCGGATTCCAGTTCGATTTCATCTCCCCCCCGCACCACCACGGCAACCGAAACGCCAAGCGCATCGAGTGGAAAGCCCAGACGCCCCACGGTAGCAGCGTCCTGATGCAGGTCCGAACCGCGCCCGATGAGCAGTCGCTCGAGCGGGCAAAGTGGGTCGGCCCCCAGGGAATAGGATCGGTGTACGAGTCCAGCGGCTCCCGGCTCGAAACCCCCACCGGGCACGGATGGATCCAGTACCGCGCCATCCTCGTCTCGCCCAACGGGGCCGTGTCGCCGGCGCTGGAGAAGGTCAGCATCCACTTCGACTGAATTCTCGGGTCTTCAGGCTTGCTCCAGGCGCTACCATCGTCGCTTTCCGTGTAGCAGGTGACTTCAAGCGCCGAGCCATCTTTCCCGGCCTCGTAGATAGTCTCGACAAAGCTTTATTGGTTAATAACTTACAACCGCAAGTTGGGCATCGGCCGCGGGTGCAGGCGGTCTGTACTCTGGCGGTTTCTATCGGGGGAAGGACGCGGGGAGCTGGCGTCCGGTGACTGGCGTTGGCTCGCGGTTAATGGGCCCTACCCCGGGGAGCTTCGGTTTAACCGCATTCCAACAAATCCCCGCTGGGATCGCCCCCTTCCGGGAGAGTCGGCGCTGGCGGCGGGGGGCCCTGCAAGAAAAGATAGCTGAGGAGGCCCACCGCATCGGCGATGGCCAGCGCGCCGTCATCGTCAAAATCGCCGGCGTCGGCGCACGGGAAGGCCTGGGCGGAGGCGAAGAGGTATAGGAGCAGGCGCACCGGATCGGCCAGGTCGAGCGCCCCATCGCGGTTGACGTCGCCGCGGCGGAAGGGGGGGAGGTCGGCCGGCCCGGGTGAATAACCGGCGTTGGCGCCGCTCGTCCCGAAGCCTTCCACCGTCGAGCCGCCGGGGATGAAGATGAAGTCGCCCACGGCCGCGGCGCCGATGCCGTGGCGGGGGACGAGCATGTCCAGCCGGGCTTCCCAGGAGTCGGTTTTGCAGTCATAGCGCTCGGTGACGGGGAAAATGCCCTTGGGATCGCCGGGATTCCCCTCGCCGCCAAAGACGAAGATGCCGGTGCCCAGGGCGGCGGCGGCGATCCCGCCCCGCGGCGTCGGGATGGGGTTGACAGCGTTCCAGGCGCGAAGCGCGGGGTCGAAGCGATAGACTTCCGGAAGCAGGCCGCGCTCGCTCCGGCCGCTCAAGGCGAAGAGGGCGCCGCAAGCCGCGGCCGCCGCGAGATGGTTTCGCGGCGCCGGAAGGGGCGAGAGCGTTTCCCAGGAGCCGCCGCCCTCATCGGGCGTGTAGGCGGCGAAATCGGCGAGGCTGGTCGAGCCATCCTGGCCGCCGGTGGCGTAAATTTTCCCCGCCAGCACGGCGATCCCGGCCGCCCCGCGGCGCCGGGGCAGGGGGGCCACCTCCTGCCAGCGGTTTTCGAGCGGGTCGTAAGCGAAGCACGAGACGACGCCGGCGAAGGAGGGGTCGAGGCCGCCGATGGAGTAAAGGCGGCCGCCGAGAGCCGCCGCGCCCGCGTGGTGCAAGGCCCGCGGCAGGTCGGAGGCCCGATCCCAGCGGTCCAGCGCCGGATCGTAGCGCTCCACCAGGCTCGAGGTTTTCCGGGCGGCGTCGAGGCCTCCCAGCACGTAAATCAGCCCCTCGAGGGCGGCGACCCCCACCTCCTGCCGCGGCGTCGGCAAGGGGTCGCGGAGGCTCCATGGCTCTTCCGCCGAGACCGAGCTGAGAGTCAAGAGAAAGAAGGGGGCCGGGATTTTCATCGCTCCCCCTGGATCCCCAGCTCCCTCTCCCGCCCCTCCTGCCACTTGAGGACCTCGCCTTCCGCGATTTCTCCGTGATGCCACAGCGCCCAGTTCAGGCAGGCGGTCAGGTCCTCGGGCTCCTCGATGCCCACCGCCAGGCGGAGCACGCGGTCGATGCCGGCGCGCTCCAGCTCCTCGGCCGGGGTGAAGTACTCGGAGACGGTGCGGTGGTGGTTGATCTTGGTGGCCAGGCCGTCGAAGCTGCCGGCGTAGCGGATGATGCCGCAGGTGGCCAGGACGTCGGCAAAGCGGCGGGCGTCGTCTTCGCCGGCGCCGCGGATCTTGAAGGAGACCAGGGAACCGGGAAAGGCGTAGTGGGCCTCGACCGCCCGCCGGTCCGGATGGTCCGGCAGGGAAGGGTGGAACGTTCTCTCCACCCGAGGATGCCCCGCCAGGAACCGGGCGATGGCCGCCGCGCTCCGGCAGCGCCGCTCGAAGCGGGCGCGCGCCAGGTCCAGCCCTTCGAGGATGGCCCGGGCCCGCCGCCAGTCGAGGATGCCGCCGCGCATCGCCTCGAGGTCCATGACGCTGTTCAGGAAGTCGATGCGGTTTGAAGCGATGTAGCCCCAGAGATCGCGGTCCTGGCCGGCGAGGGCCTTGGTGCCGCTGGCGAGCACGATGTCGATCCCCTCGAAATCGAGGAGCGGCCGGCGGAAGCCCCACGGGGTGGCGATGGTGTCGTCGACGATCGACCGCAGCTCTCTCGCCCCGCGCCGGCAGGCCTGGCCGGCGATCTCCCCCAGGCGCCGGGGATCCAGGGCTCCCATGAGCGGGTTGGTGTAGGTTTCGCAGAAGATGAGAAAGGTCTCCGGCCGGATGGCCCGCTCCAGGCCATCGTAGTCCCAGGGATCGACGGTGCTCACCTCGAAGCGGTGGCGGCTCGCCAGCCAGTCGAGGTAGCGCTTGGTCTTGTTGTAGACGCCGCGGAAGAGGATGGCGTGGCCTCCGGGGTGAACCAGGAGGTCGAAGGTCAAGGCCACCGCCTGCATGCCGCAGTCGGCGAGGATCGCCCCCTTGGCTCCCTCCAGCTCGCGGACCTTGGCGATGAGCTGGCGCGTGGCCTCGACGCCGTAACGGGCGTAAAACGGGTGGAGGTCCGACCAGCAGCGCTCGCCGGTGAGCACCCACTCGGCCTTGCGCTCCTGCCAGTCGATCATGTGGCGCGAGCCGAGCATGTCGAGCTGCAGCGTCGGGTCGTGGGGGTGGAGGTAGGGGATGCCCTGGCGGCGGGTGGCCCCGTCGATCTGGCGATGCAGGTCCTGCGTGGCGGCGCCGAATAGAGCCGGCCGGGGGCGGGGGGCCGGACAGCCCTGGGGATTGAGATAGTCCTGGAGCGGTTGTTCATTCTGGAGGTTCGGCATGCGTCCATTATCGTCGATTGGAGATACCATGCCAAATCGAATCGATGGCCACCAGCAAGCCCGGATCAGGCCCAAAGCTGGATCACGGCCAGGCGGAATCCGGGGAGGACGTCTTCTCCATCGAGGAAATCCCCGTTCAGCCCTTCAGGTCGATGTGGCCGCCGAGGAGGGGGGAAGACTCCTCGGGGTGGAGCAGGCGGACCACCTTCTTGCCGTTTTCAAACCGGCGCGCCGTCTCGAGCGCTTCCGCGTAAGGATTGAAGGGCAGGCGGCGGGAGGCTTTTTCCTCGGCCTTCTTCTCCTCCCGGTCCTTTTGCTGTTTGTGAAGGACCGGATTGAGGCGGACCAGGGACTGCCGATCGGCGATCGTGGCGGCGCTCACCAGAAGATTGGGAGTTGAGGGTGTGGGAAAAATCGTTGCCATCCTGACAACGAAATATCGGATGTTCCCTTAAAACCGTCAACCCGGAACTTCGGTGTGGCGATAAAGTTTTGCCCAGGCTTCAGTTGCAAATAACCGGCTTCAGTTGCAGGTCACCGGATCGGCCGGCGGCTTGGGGCCGCTCAGGTAGAGGTAGCTGAGGAGGAAGATCGGGTCGCTGATGTCCTGGCTGCCGTCGCGGTTGACCTCGAAGGCCGCCTCGCAGGCCAGCGGCTCCCCCAGGAAGAGGAAAAGCAGCATGCCGATGGGATCGGAGACGTCGTGGTTGTGGTCGTGGTTCACGTCGCCCGCCTGGGCCAGGTTTTCCGGCAGGCGGTACTCGAACCTGGCGGAGGTTTCGCACTTGTACTTGAAGGCGCCGAGGCCGACCGAGCCGCTCCCCTCGAGGACCATGCGGACGGTGCCGATGTCGCCGACGCCGTAAATTGTCCCCTTCTCCGTCCCCTCGAGAATGAAGGGGGAGAAGAAGCCCAGCTCACGGAGCTGGGTGTCATCAAACTCGAGGATGAAGGTGGCGCTGACCTCAAAATAGCCGCTGGACGCTTCGTACGTTCCCGAGGAAGGCTGGGTGGAATCGATGCGCACGGTGATGTCCCCCGAGGAGAGGCCGACGATTTCCACCGGCGCCACCTTCTGCTCCCACCCCAGGAGGCGCGCCTCGTGGGCTTCATCGTTCAGCTCCAGGGTGAACCGGCCGCCGGTGATGGGCAGGAACAAGGTCATTCCCCCCAGCTCCGGCGGAAACTCGACGGTGTACTGGTTAGGGCCGGCCTCAGGGCTGAAGAGGGCCGTGAGGATCTGCTCGTGGGCGTTGAGAAGGGTCCACGTTCCAAGAACTATCAAGACGACAAGGAAACGGATGGAGGACATGCCTGATTTTCTCCCATTCTTATTCTTAATCCAGGTTATGTTCCGGGAAACACCTTGCAACACAAGATGAACAGCCTAAATGCCGGTCATTTTCCGGTCAAGTAGATTTGATTCCATTTCTGGAGCGATTTTTTTTGAAGAAACCGGGGAAAACGGGGAAAATTCTAGGTTTAGTCGTGTTTCTGAAAAACGACGCGTCCGAGACCGAAACGAGCCGCTCGCCCGTGATCATCCGCCAGTATCTCAAGGAAGTTCAGTCCTTCAAGCTGCGCCAGCTCTTCCAGGAAATTTTTCCACACAACCGTTTTTACGCCGCGAAGTTCGCCGCTGCCGGCCTCGATCCCGCGGCCATCCGGGGCGTCGATGACTTGCCGAGCCTCCCCTTCACCCGCAAGGAGGAGATCCAGCAGGACCAGGAGGCCCACCCGCCGTACGGCACCAACTTGACCTATCCTCTGGAGCGCTACGTGCGGCTCCACCAGACCTCGGGGACCTCCGGCCAGCCCATCTGCTGGCTCGATACCCCCGAGAGCTGGGACTGGCTGCTGCGCTCGTGGAAGATCATTTTCGATGCGGCCCGCATCGGCAAGGAGGACCGCTTCTTCATCCCTTTCAGCTTCGGGCCCTTCGTCGGCTTCTGGGCCGCCTTCGAAGGGGCCGTGATGCGGGGAAACTTCTGCATCCCCGGCGGCGGGCTTTCCAGCTCGGCCCGGCTGCGCTGGATCCTCGACCACCGCATCACCGTGATCCCCTGTACGCCCACCTACGCCCTGCGCCTCGCCGAGGCGGCGGAGGAGGAGGGGCTGGACCTGGCCGCGAGTGCCGTCCGGAAGCTGATCGTCGCCGGCGAGCCCGGCGGCAGCATCCCCGAGGTGCGCCGGCGCCTCGAGAGCGCCTGGGGGGCGCGCTGCTTCGACCACTGGGGCATGACCGAGGTGGGGCCCCTGGGCTTCGAGCCCTGCGATCGGCCGGGGGGGATCCACTTGATCGAGACCGATTGCATTGCCGAGATCGTCGACCCGGAAACCGGCGCCCTCCGAGAGCAGGGCGGGCGGGGGGAACTGGTCATCACGACCCTCGAACGCTGGGGGACCCCGCTCCTCCGCTACCGCACCGGCGATCTGGTGGACGCCGTGATTCCAGCGCCGCCGGAGGGCGGGGAGAAGGAGGAGGGAGCCGGACCCGATTTCCGGCCGAACCCGTGCACCGGGTTTCCGTGGCTGCGCCTCGAGGGGGGGATCCTGGGCCGGGTCGATCAGATGGTGCTGGTGCGCGGCAACAACGTCTATCCGGGGGCCATCGACGCCATCGTCCGGCAGTTCCCCGAGGTGGTGGAGTACCGGGCGGAGGTTTTCGAGGCGATTTCCGGAAACCGCCTGCATCTTAAGGTCGAGCCCAAAAACGGGGCGGCTGTGTCGGCGGCGGAGCTGTCGCAGAGGATCGCCCGGGCGGTGCAAGACCGGCTGTTCTTCCGGCCGGAGGTGACGGTGGTAGCGGCGGGGAGCCTGCCGCGGTTTGAATTGAAGGCGAAGCGGTTCGTCAGGATCAAAGAAGGATGAGGGATAAGTGAAAGCATCCAGAAAATTGAAGCCCGGGATGAAGACGAAGATGAAGCCGAAATGGACCTGGTTCGTTCTCGCTTGGGGGCTGATGGCTGGATTTCGGGGCCAGGTGGGAGCCCAGTGGTCAAGCTGGCGGGGGCCCTACGATCAGGGGGCGTCTTTCGAGACCGACCTCCCCTCGACCTGGAGCCCGGCGGGCGAGAACTTGATCTGGAAGAAGTCCATCGGCGGCCGCTCGACTCCCATCGTGCAAAACGGCCGGGTCTACCTGCTCACCCGCGGCGGCGAAGGCGAGGCCGAGCATGAGATGTTGATCTGCCTCGAGGCCTCGACCGGCGATCTCCAGTGGGAATACCGCTTCAACGTCTTCCACACCGACACTCCCTCAAACCGCGTCGGCTGGTCCAGCCCGTGCGGCGATCCGGAAACCGGCAACGTCTACGTCCACGGCGTCCAGGGGCTGTTTCTGGGCTTCGACTGTGATGGCAAGCTCTTGTGGTTTCGTTCCCTGACCGAGGAGCAGGGACGGATTTCCGGCTACGGCGGCCGGACCCACACCCCCGTGGTCGATGAGGACCTGGTCATCCTCAGCTCCCTCACCTCCAGCTGGGGGAGCCACGGCAAGGGGGCGCACCGCTATTTCGCCTGCGACAAGCGCACCGGCGAGTTCGTCTGGTGGTCATCGCCGGGTGAGGAGCCCCTCGATACCACCTACTCGACGCCGGTGGTGTCGGTCGTGAACGGCGTGCGCCTCCTCATCGCCGGCTGCGCCGATGGCGCGGTTTACGCGCTCAAGGCCCGGACCGGCGAGAAGGTCTGGGGGTTCAAGCTCTCCAAGCGCGGCCTCAACGTCTCACCCGTGATTGACGAGAACCGCGTTGCCATCTCCCAGAGCGAGGAGAACCTCGACACCAACGTCATGGGCCGCATCGTCTGCATCGATGCCGCCAAAACCGGCGGCGGTGATATAACGAAGACCGGCGAGCTGTGGCGGATCGATGGCCTCCTGGCGGGCTACTGCTCGCCGGCCATCCATGCGGGGCGCCTCTATGTCGTCGACAACTCCGCCACCTTGTACGCCCTCGATGCCCAAGACGGCAAGAAGATCTGGGAGCACAAGCTGGGCACGGTGGGGAAAGGCTCGCCGGTGTGGGCCAATGGGAAGATTTACGTCGGCGAGGTGAACGAGAAGTTCCACATCCTCGAGGCCGGGGAGAAAGAGTGCAAGACCTTGAGCACCGTCAAATTCTCGCGGTCCGACGGCACCCAGGTCGAGTTGAACGGCTCGCCGGCGGTGGCCGGCGGCCGCATTTACTTCACCACCCGCGATGAAATCTACTGCATCGGCAAGAAGGATTGGAAGGGGAGCGCCGGCACGCCTCGCCCTTTCCCTCCCGAGGCCCCCGCGAGGCCGGATGATCCGCCGGCGTACCTCCTCGTCACCCCGGCGGAGCTGCTCCTCAAGCCGGGGGAGGCGGTGCAGTTCCGCGCCCGGCTTTACAACGCCAGGGGCCAGTACCTGCGCGATGCGGAGAGCGCTTCCTGGACCGCTCAAGGCCTCAAGCTGGCCCTCGATGAAAAGGGGAAGGGGGCGATCGCGGCGGGAAGCGGTTTCCAGGCCGGCGAGGTCAAGGCCAAGGCCGGCAGCCTGGAGAACTCGGCGCGGGTGCGGGTCGTGCCGCCGCTCCCCATCGAGGAGAACTTCGAGGCCACCAGGCCCGGAGCCCTGCCGCCCGGCTGGCTGGGGCTCTCGCCCCTCAAGTTCAAGATCGCCGAGGTCGATGGCGGCAAGGTTCTGGTCAAGCACGGCGAGAACGCCCGCTTCATGCGAGCCGACGCGTTCATCGGCCCGGCGAGCTTCAAGAATTACACCATCCAGGCGGACGTCCGCGGCAACTTCCGCCGCCGCAGCCTGCCCGACATCGGCCTCATCGGCCAGCGATACCGCCTGATGTTGCTGGGCAACAACCGGCCGCGGGCGCTGCGCCTCGTCACCTGGATCGGCAAGACGCCGCGGCCGCGCCTCGAGAAGGATGTGCCCTTCAACTGGAGAGAAGAGGTCTGGTACCGCATGAAGCTCAAGGTCTCGATCGTGGACGGCAAGGGCCTGGCGCAAGGAAAGGTCTGGCCGCGGGACCAGGCGGAGCCGTCGGAGTGGACCATCGAGCTGGAGGATCCCTCGCCCCATCGCGAGGGGGCGCCGGGGATCACGGCTTTTTCCGCCGGCACGACCGAAACCTCGCCGGGCACCGATATCGCCTTCGACAACCTCAAGATCACCCCTAATTAAAAGAATTGGAGAGAATCCGAAATGAATCATGCCTCTGCGAATCAACGATGGATGACCAGGACCCTGGCGTCGCCGTATGCCGTGGTGGCGGTGATTTTTCTGGCTGGCGGCTGCGCCCCCAGCCCGCCGGCGGCTCCCGAGAAGAAACCTGGAACCGCCGGGGCCGACTGGCCGATGTGGGGCGGCACTCCGCAGCGCAACATGGTCAACCGGCTGGAAAAGAACATCCCCCACGAGTGGGACCTCAAGTCCGGCAAGAACATCAAATGGGTCGCCGATCTCGGCTCGCAATCTTACGGCAATCCGGTGGTCGCGAACGGCAAGATCTTCGTCGGCACCAACAACCAGCTCGAGCGCAATCCCAAGATCAAGGGGGACAAGGGCGTGGTCATGTGCTTCGATGAGGCCGATGGCAAGTTCCTCTGGCAGGCGGCGCACGACAAGCTCCCCGCCGGCCGCGTCAACGACTGGCCGGAGCAGGGGATCTGCTCCACCGCGGCAGCGGAGGGGAACCGGATTTACTACGTCTCCAACCGCGCCGAGCTGGTGTGCGCCGACATGGATGGCTTCCTCGACGGCGAAAACGATGGCCCTTATACCGGCGAGAAGTACAAGGACCCCATCGACGCCGATTTCATCTGGGTCCTCGACATGATGGAGGAGCTGACGGTCTTCCCTCACAACCTCGCCACCTCCTCGCCGGTGATCGCCGGTGACCTGGCCTTCCTCGTCACCTCGAACGGCGTCGATGAGAGCCACGTCGTCATCCCCTCCCCCAACGCCCCGAGCTTCATCGCCGTCGACAAGAACACCGGCAAGGTGGTGTGGGAGGACAGCTCGCCGGGCGACAAGATCCTCCACGGCCAGTGGACCTCCCCCTGCTTTGGCCGGATCGGCGGCAAGGACCAGGTGCTCTTCGGAGGCGGCAACGGCTGGCTGTACGCCTTCGAGCTGAAAGCCGTGAAGCCCCAGGTCAAGCTCGAGCTGGCGTGGCAGTTCGACTGTAATCCCAAGGACGCCAAGTACGAGCTGGGAGGTCGGGGAACCCGCAACGAGATCATCGCCACTCCCGTGATCCATGAGGACCGGGTCTACGTCGCCGTCGGGCAGGATCCGGAGCACGGCGAGGGGATCGGCCATCTCTACTGCATCGACCCCGCCGGCAAGAGCGGCGACATCACCGAGTCGGGGAAAGCCTGGCACTACGGCGACAAGAACTTCCACCGCACCATCTCGACGGTGGCGGTGAAAGACGGCCTGGTCTACGCCGCCGACTTGAGCGGCTTCCTCAACTGCCTGGATGCCAAGACCGGCAAGCCGTACTGGAAGCACGACGCCCTGGCGGCGGTCTGGGGATCGCCGACGGTCATCGATGGCAAGGTCTTCCTTGGCGACGAGGATGGCGACGTGGTGGTGGTGAAGGAAGGGAGGGAGCTGAAGGTCCTCGCCGAGAACAATTTCGGCAATCCCGTCTACTCGACCCCGGTGGCGGCGCACGGGACGCTTTACATCACCAACCGCTCGCACCTTTACGCCATTCAACAGAAATGATGCCGGCCGGCCGGCGCTGTCGCAGCATTAAGGAATCGCAACCCTTGAGCATGAACTGGCCCGAGATGTTCAAAAACGGCTTACCGCCCTTCGATTTCCAGCCGCTCACCCGCGTGGTCTTCGGCGCTGGAATCCTCGCCTCGCTGGGCGAGATCGCCCGCGAGCTGGGCTTCCGGAGGACACTGGTGGTCTCCGATCGCGGCGTCGGGCGGGCGGGCCACACCGCCCGGGGGCTCAAGGTTCTCGAGCGGGCCGGCATCGAAGCCGCCTTGTTTGACGGGGTCGAGGAGAATCCGACGACGCTGCACGTCGAACTAGGTCTCGAGGCGGCGAAGCAGCATGGCGTCGATTCCATCGTCGCCCTGGGAGGCGGCAGCGCCATGGACTGCGCCAAGGGGATCAACTTCCTCCTTACCAGCGGCGGCCGGATGGAGGACTACTGGGGCGTCGGCAAGGCCAGGAAGCCCATGCTGCCGATGATCGCCGTGCCGACGACCGCCGGGACGGGCAGCGAGACCCAGTCGGCGACGCTCATCGGAGATCCGGCGACCCATCAGAAAATGGCCTGCGTCGACAAGAAGGCGGCCTGCAAGGCGGCGATCCTCGACCCCGAGCTGACGCTGTCGATGCCTCCTGCGGTGACAGCGGCATCGGGGATCGATGCCATCTCCCACGCCGTGGAGAGCTTCGTCACCGCCCCGAAGAGCCCGCTCTCGCAGGCCTTCGCCCGCGAAGCGTGGCGGCTGCTTTCCTCCTGCTACGAAAGGGTGCTCGCCGAGCCCGGCGACCTCCAGGCGCGCGGCGGCATGCTCCTCGGCGCCTCCCTGGCGGGCCTGGCGATCGAAAACTCCATGCTGGGGGCGGCGCACTCCCTCGCCAATCCCCTCACCGCCCGTTTTTTCATTCCCCATGGCGTGGCCATCGGCCTCATGCTGCCCCACGTGGTGCGCTTCAACGCCTCGGTGTGCGAGGCGGAGTACCTCGAGCTGGAACGCTTGAACGGCAGCGGCGAGGCGCCCGGCCTCGGCGCCGCGATCGGCGCCGCGATCGGCGGCGCGGAGCGGCTGGCGCGGCGGCTCGAGATCCTGCGCGGGCGGGCCGGCCTGCCGGCGCGGATGTCCGAACGCGGGGTGGCAAGCGCCGCCTTCCCCGCCCTGGCCGCGGAGGCGGCCCGGCAGTGGACCGCCCGGTTCAATCCGCGCCCCGTGACCGCGGCGGAGCTGGAGGAGCTGTACCGGAGGGCGTTTTAGATGCAAGCTGCCGACCCACGTCCCGTGCTGCTGCAAAAAAATCATCTTCTTCTCCTGCTTCTCGGTGCGCTCGGCGGCGGCTCCGTCTCTTCTGGAATTGAAACCGCTTCGTGGCCGTGCTTCCGCGGCCGGCCCGACCTCCTCGGCATCGCCGAGATTGAAAAACCCCTCGACGCGCCCAAGCTGCTCTGGAGCTTCAAGGCCGGCGAGGGGGTGGAGTCGACCGCCGCCATCGTCGGCGGGACGGTTTACGTCGGCACCATCGATGGGGCGCTTCACGCCCTCTCCCTGGCGGAAGGAAAACCGCTCTGGAAGCGGAATTTCGAGGGAGCGGTTTTCGCGGCGCCCCTCGTGCACCAGGGGGCGGTTTACGTTGGGGACGAGCGCGGCCTCTTCCACGCCCTCGCCGCCGGGGACGGGAAGGAGCTGTGGACCTTCAAGACCGAGGCGGAGATCCACTCTTCAGCGACCGCCGGCGGGGAGCGCCTCCTCTTCGGCTCTTACGACAACCATCTTTACTGCCTCGCCGCCAGGGACGGGAAGCTCATCTGGAAGCTCGAGACCGAGGGGTATGTCCACTCCGCCCCCGCCCTCCACTCCGGCAAGACCTTCATCTCCGGATGCGATGCCACCTTCCGGGTGATCGAGGTGGAGAGCGGCAAGGAGGTCGCGAGCGCCCCCATGGGGGGTTACACCGCCGCCTCGCCGGCCCTGTCGGGGGATTTCGCTTACCTGGGGACCTTCGCCAACCAGGTGGTCGCCCTCAACTGGCGCGAGGGGAAGGTCATCTGGAGCTATGAAAACTCCGATCGGCAGTTCCCCTTTTACGCCTCCGCCGCCCTGAAAGAGGGGCGGCTGGTCACCGCCGGGCGTGATAAAATGGTCTATGCCTTTGACGCGGCCTCTGGAAAGGTCGCGTGGACCTTCCCCACCCGCGGCCGCGTCGACTCCTCGCCGGTCATCGCCGGCGACCGGGTGCTGGTCGGCTCCGGCGACGGCAACCTGTACGCCCTGGCCCTGAAGGACGGCAAGGAGCTGTGGAAGTTCACCGCCGGCGCGCCCATCAGCGCCTCGCCGGCGATCGCGTCCGGCCGGCTGGTGATCGGCGATGGCGACGGCAAGGTCTACTGCCTGGCCATTTCAGAAAGCGCGCGTAAATAGACATGGCGACCCCAGCCCCTCCATCCGCCCCCCATCCGGCCATGGCCGCGGCCGC
>JACQVS010000145.1 GCA_016209605.1 Planctomycetota bacterium | reverse complement strand
GGGCGAGGAGGCTGCCCGGCCCCCCCGTCCCGGTCAAGATGATGGCCGCGCCGCCCCCGCCCTCGCCTGCTCCCAGGACGCCCTCCCCTCCCGCCCCCGGCTCGCCGCCGCCCGGCCCCATTTCAGCCGGCGCGCCGGCCTGGCCGCTCGCGAGCAGGGTCCCGCCGTGCTGGAAAACCAGATCGCCTTCGCCCAGCCCCTCCCCGGAGAGCTTCACGACCAGCGGCCGGCTCCCGGCGGCGCGCACCTCCATGCCGGCCGCGATCGTCAAGGCGCGCAGGTGGAACTCGCCGGAGCCTTCCCCCGGGTTGGGCCGCGCCCCGATCGGAAAGACGGGGGTGGAGACCTGGACATCGCCGCGGTCGAAATGGAGCGTGGCCTCGTGGGTGATCCGCAGCCGCGCGGTGTCTATCCGGTAGAATTCGCCTATCAAGTTATCCGGCCTGGGGGAGCTGGGGCCGAGGACGAGGTCAAAGGTTCCCGCGCCGAAAGCCGGCGCGGGCCGGGGATCGAGCTTGCCCGCGAGCAGCCCCGGGTTGAACGGCGGTCCCCAGAGCGCCGTGGTCGCCGCGGCGTCGGCGCCGAAGGTGCTTTCGAACTCCTCGGCGTATTCCGCCTGGCGCAGCGCCTCCCCAGGGTCGCCGGGCCGCTCCCCCAGGTCGAAATAGGCAAGGGGTGGGGTCTCGAAGAGGAGGCCGAGGTCTGGGATCGAGCGCCCGGGAGCGGCGAACTCGGCCTTGGCCTGGACCCGGAAGTGGATTGGCTGTTGGCGCCGCCCGGTATCGACCAGGGTCTGGAAGAGCCGGGGGTCCTTGAGCGCGTCCCAGGTGAAGGTCTTGAGCGCGCCGCCGGAGGGGAGGAGGCCGGCCGGAGAGTCGAAGAGAAGTTGGCCCGGCACCACCAGCCGCGTCCCGTGGCTTTCGGGATCGTCTTCCTTGGAGAGGGCCGGGTGCCAGCTCTTGCCGCCATCGGCCGTCCACTCAAAGAGCATCTGGTAGGACATCTCGATCGGCCGGTCGTAAAAGGAGTAACGCAGGCGGATGGGACCGCCGCGGACGCCGGCCGGCAGGATGACTCCGTTCACCACCGGGCCGAGGGGCTTGTCCGGAGCGCTGTCGGAAGGCTGTTGGATAGGGAGAACGACGGTGTTAGAGCGAAATTCATGGAGACGAATGGTGACCCTGATGTTGTCTCGCGGTGATCGAATCGCCAGTGACACTCCAACAAGATTAAAGCGTAGGGATTGCAAGCCGCTCTCCAGCCTATCCGGCAGCACCTGAAAATTGCCTTGGGTAATTAAGGCTCTCGACCCTTGGCCATCCTCCAGAAGGATCTCCATGTCTTGGCCAAAGTTAATGCCATAGAGAAAAACCGTCGCCACGCTGATTTCCGGCTCGCCGAAATCTCTTGCTGGATCCTCCAGCGTGTCCCTTTTCCCATCCGCCCCGATCCCGAACCCGTAAACCATCGGGCAGGCCCGGTAACCGGCCGCCCCGGCGAACAGGCCGCCGGCGAAAAGCTCGAGCAGCCCCGACTCGAGGCCCGCCGGCACCAGCACCTCGAGCCTCGAATCGAGGCCGTCGCGGGGGTCCGGATCGGGGGGGAATTCGACCGAGAGGGGGGCCCCCAGGAGCGCGGCCGAGGGGCCGCGGAAGCGCGCCTCGAAGAGGTTCAGGTCCCTGGGGAAATTCACCCCCTTGAGCGCGACCACCCCGCCCGGGCAAAGGAGCCCGTCCCCTTCCAGCGCGCAGAGGAGCGGCTGCGCCGCCGCCTCGCAGCTTTGCGGGCAGGCCGGGAAGTACCGGCAGTCGAGGGGATCCGGCGTGGGATCGGAGCCGCAGGCCGGAAAGGGGGCCGGGGGGGCCGGGCCGCCGAGGTAGAGGTGCAACAGGATGGTGATGGGATCGGTGAGGTCGAGGGCGCCGCTGTCATCGGCATCGGCCGCATCCTCGCACTCGAGAGGCCCCTGGCCGCGGAAGAGGTAATGGAGGATGCGGAGGGCATCGCTCGACTCGATCGCCCCGCTCCCATCCCCATCGCCGCGCCCGAAGTCGGCGGCCCGGAGAGCGCTGCCAGGAAAGCCGCCGGCGAAAAGGATGCCGAGACCGATCCAGCCGGAGAAAAGCTGGCGGATCATTTCCAAAGCCCTCCGTTTTGGAAAGATGCCGGGAAGGGTAAGAGGCGCCGGGCAGAGTCCTCATCAAAGAGCCCATCGAAGTCTCTCCTTGAGGAGAAACCGCGAAACGGTCCAATGAACGCTATATCCTTCCTACTCCCGAAACGCGCCTCTGGCCCGGCGCATCGTTCCGTAGAGAAAGCTGTGAGGATTGAAAGCAATCCCCATTCCAATTTGTGAAGCCCGCGGACGATTTCACAAGCCATTGTTTTACAATCACTTGACTTTTGGAAAGGGTCTTGACCTGGCCCCCGAAGAGGACGGCCGTGTCAAGGCGCCCGGCAATTGTATCCCAAACGACCCACTCCCTTCCAGGCTCTCCGCCGGCGACAAAAAAGTGGCGGCCAGGCAAAGTTCGTTTAAGTTATGGGTGTGGAAGCGTGCGCCCTCTTCATCCCGAAGCCGATCCAGGACTTCCTGGCCGCCACCATCGCCTCGGCCGGCGGCAACGAGGTTTACTTCCTCGGGCGCGTCCGCTGGCAGGACAAGAGCCTCGCCGTTCTCGAAGAGGTCGACGTCTTCGCCCGCGGCAACCAGAGCTCGGCGCCGGCCATCATCGAGCGCGCCGAGGAGTGGGACATCGCCATCCACAACCATCCCGGCGGCGACTTGACCCCTTCCGACGCCGACAACGCCGTCGCCTCCGAGCTGGGAAACCGCAGCGTCGGCTTCGCCATCATCGACAACGCGGCGGAGAAGCTCAACCTGGTGGTGCGCCCCTTCGAGCGGGAGGGGGAGCAGCCCGTCGATCCCGCCGAGGTGGAGGCGATTTTCCAGGAGGGGGGAGCCCTGGAGCGGGAACTGTCCCGGAGCGGCGCCGAGAAATACGAGGTGCGGCCCGGGCAGATCGCCATGGCCATCGAGGTCACTCGAGCCGTCAACGAGAAGCGCGTCGTCGCCCTCGAGGCCGGCACCGGCGTTGGAAAGAGCTTCGCCTACCTGGTGCCCGCCATCTTCTGGGCGGTGAAGAACCAGCGGCGGGTGGTGGTGTCGACGAACACCATCAACCTTCAGGAGCAGCTCACCGCCAAGGACCTGCCCTTCCTCGAGCATGCGCTCCCTGTGAAATTCAACTACGCCCTCATCAAGGGGCGCGGCAATTACGCCTGCCTGCGCAAGGCCGCCGAAGCCCGCGGCGAGATCAAGGCCCTCTTCGAGTCGGCCGACGAGGAGCGCCTCCTCAACGACCTCCTCGACTGGACCGACCGCACCGCCGACGGCAGCCTGGCGGATCTCGGCATGACCCCGCCGGAGGGGGTGTGGGAAAAGGTGATGTCGGAGACCGACAAATCGCTCAAGGTCAACTGCCCGTTTTACAGCCGCTGCTTCTATTACCAGGCCAAGCGGCGCGCCTTCAAGGCCGACATCGTCGTCGTCAACCATCACCTTTTCTTCGCCGACCTGGCGGTGCGCCGGGAGTCGGGCAACTACCAGTGGGACCTCATCCTCCCCGCCTACCAGCGGGTGATCTTCGATGAGGCCCACCATCTCGAGGACGTGGCCTCGAAGCATCTCGGCGTGCGTTTCTCGCAGGACGGCATGGCGCTGCGCTTCGCGCGCCTGGTGTCGCCGCGCAACCGCCAGAAAGGCCTGCTCCCCTTCCTCGCCAGGAAGCTGGCGCAGGAAGGGGAGCCGGTGGCCGCCGACCGCCTCGAGAACAACTACATCCCGCTGCTTCCGGAGATCGCCGCCAGGGTCGATGAGCACTTCCAGGCCATCGCCACCCTGGCGGAGGCGGAGGCGTGGAAGGAGTCGCAGGCGGCGGCGGAGAGCGACCTCGCCCTCCTGCCAGGCCCGGAGCCATCATTCCCGGCGGCGGGCGCGGCCGCAGTGGACCGCTCCCGCCCGGCGCACCTCCTGGTGCGCTTGACCCGCGACCCCGCCCAGTCCTCCTTCCGCCACGCCCTCTCCGACCGGCTCCTCGAGATCAAGAAGGAGCTCGAGCGCCTGGGGAAGATCAACGCCCACGCCATCCAGGCGCTCAAGTCGGCCCCGCAGTTGTCCTCCGACCGCAAGGCCAGCCTGCTCCTCGACCTCACGGCGCTCTCGAGCCGCCTCGAAAAGACCATGGACAACATCGTCTTCTTCGCCGATCCGGCCGAAGAATCGCACGTGCGCTGGGTGGAGCTGCAGGCCGGCCGCCGGAGGGGCGAGCGCTGGAACGTCAACCTGGCGACCAGCCCCATCCGCGTCGCCGACGACCTCCACCAGGCCGTCTTCGAGCCCCTCGAGACGGTGGTGCTGGCCTCGGCCACCCTGGCGGTGGAGGGGAAGGTTGATTTCTTCGGCGAGCGGGTCGGCTTGAGCCGGCTGAGCCCGGACCGCTTCCGCTTCAGCGAGTTCCGTTCTCCCTTCAACTACGCCAGGCATGTTTTGACGCTGGTGCCCACCGACTTACCCGATCCCGGCAGCCGGCGCTACGAGGAAAGCGTCGCCCGCATGGTGCTCGAGGCGCTCCGCATCCTGCGGGGCCGGACCTTCGTCCTTTTCACCTCCTACCAGCTCCTCCGGAACACCTACGAAAAGCTCGAGAGCGAGCTCATCCGGCTGGGCATCCGGCCCTTGCGGCAGGGGGAGCTGAACCGCTCCGAGATCCTGCGGCAGTTCCGCACCGGCCCGAACAACGTCCTCTTCGGCACCGACAGTTTCTGGGAAGGGGTGGACGTCAAGGGGAAGTCCCTCGAGTGCGTGATCATCACGCGCCTGCCCTTCAAGGTGCCGACCGAGCCGGTGCAGATCGCCCGCCTGGAGGACCTCGAGCGCCGCGGCATCTCGCCGTTCCCACATTTCACCGTGCCGCAGGCGGTGCTCAAGTTCAAGCAGGGGTTCGGGCGGCTCATCCGCTCGGCCACCGACCGCGGCGTGGTGCTGGTACTCGACCGCCGCATCATCACCAAGAACTACGGCCGCGCCTTCCTCCGCTCCCTCCCCGAAACGCAGCTCGTCACCGCGCCGGCGCCGGCGGTGCTGGGGGAGCTGAAGAGATTTTTCGAGGCCAGCGGGTAGCGGAAATCACTGGCCGGAGCACGAGCCTCCGTATCGAGCTTTTCCGGATAACCCGGCACGGTCCTCAAGCTCCCCGGTGCCACGAACCGTGTCCTGAACAGGAACTCGGCCATCTCCGCCAGGAGCGTCCGCGCTCCAGCGGCCAGGTAGGCGCGCAGGATCTGGCGATAGCGCCGGTCCAGTCCGGCGAGCGCTCTCAAGAGGCCGCGCGGCCGGAGGTGGAAGAAAATCTCAGTCAGCTTCACGCCCCAGAAGAAAGGACAATCTTGAGCGACATGAGACCACCTTTCCAATGCAGCTCCAAACCGCCGGCGCTCGGGTCTATTAACCGGTAAGCTCTGGATTTTTCCGGGCCGGCGGGCGACAATATCAATGGCCATGGCTGCAAACTCCAAAACCGCCCTCGTCATCCTCACCGCCGGCAAGTCGACCCGCATGGGGGAGCCCAAGGCGCTCCTGCGCTTCGGCAAGCACACCGCCCTGGAGCTGGCGGTGCACAACGCCATCGAGGCGGGGATCCAGCGAGCGGTGGCGGTGGTGGGGCACCGCGCCGAGGAGATCCGCGCCGCCCACAGCTTCACCGGCCTGCCGCTCACCTTCCAATGGGCCCTCAACTTGAACATCGGCAGCCCGCAGATCGTTTCGCTCCAGGCGGGGCTCAAGGAGCTGCAGAAGCTGTCCCTCGACGCCTTCCTCTTCCAGCCGGTGGACTTCCCCCTCGTCACCGCGGCGGACCTGCAGCTTCTCATCCAGGCCTTCCAGCGGCGTTCGAGCGGCAGCGAGCGGATCTTCATCCCCTCCTACGAGAACCGCCGCGGCCACCCGGTGCTGTGCGATGCCCGGCTCATCGAGGCTTTCTTGAAGCTGCCCCCCGACCGGTCGGCGCGGGACCTCTTCGAGCAGCACCAGATCACTTACGTCGAAACCGGCAACCCCGGGGTGCTGGAGGACATGGACACGCGCGAGGATTACCTGCGGCTGCGGGAGATTTACCTCTCCTGGAAGCGGGCCAGCGACCAGAAGGGGTCAAGCCGGATCCATCCCTCCGATCCAAAAAAGGCGCCGGCCCCAATCCCCCTTCCGGCCCCCCTCCATCGGCCGGAAGGGCGAGGGGGGCCGGAAGAGCGGCAGGCGATGGATCAGCTTAAAATCTGACCGGATCGATGCCGGGAAAGGGAGCGGCGGTGATGATGAACCATGTCCTTGGCCTCCTGTCCTGGGCGGCGTTTTCTTTCCTGGCAGCGCCCGCCCTGCGGCCCCAGGATTTTTTCACGGTTCGAATCTCCACGGCCGACGGCGCTTCCCTCTTCCTCAAACGATATCCGGCCCAGACGGATGCTGGCCGGACGGTTGCTGGAGAGGGGCCGCCGGTCCTCTGCATCCACGGCTTGTGCGCCAACCTGAAGACCTTCGACCTTCCTCCGATCGCCGGCAAGGACTTCGAGTACCACGGCCTCTCCGAGCATCTCCGCCGCCGCGGCTTCGAGGTCTGGCTGCTCAACCTCCGCGGCGCCGGCCGGAACGCCGAGGAAAGCCGCCTGCCGCCCGGGCGCTCCGGCTGGACCATCGACGACCACGCCGTGGAGGACCTGCCGGCCGCCATCGACCGGATCCGCGCGGACTGCGGGCAGGCTCCGCTGGTCGTGGGGCACAGCCTGGGAGCCCTGGTCACGGTGCTGTACCTCGAGGGGGCGCGCTGGCTTCAGCCGGGCGACTCCGGGCGAGCCGTCGAGCTGGATGAGGGACTGGCGCGCCGGCGCGAGCAGAGCATTCGCGGCGCCGTCCTGGTCGCTCCCCCCGTGCGCATGGCGTGGAGCGAGGGCAAGGCTCCGGCCTGGCTCTCGCTTTCGAGCCGGGCCCGCTTCCTGCTCGAGGACCGCCTCCCCGAGCGCCTCCCGCTCTCCCGCTTCTCCCTCAGCGAGAAGAACCGGCTCTTCAACGGCCCCCTCGTCGAGAAGCTCAAGGAGTGGGCCGCCTCGGTGGAGTCGGCTACGCTCGACGGCTTGCTCGAGTTCGCCTTCGGCCCGGCGAAGAACCGCCCGGCCCTCCTCCTCACCAAGATCCGCGAGGGAGTGCTGTCGGACTGCTCTCGCGCTGAGCTGCGGCAATTCTCGGAGAGCATCAGCGCCGGGGCGCTCCTCTCGGCCGGCGATCCGCCGCTGGATTACACCGCCCGCTACGCCAGCCTGCGCTCCCCCTTCCTGGTGGTGCTGGGGAAGCGCGACCGCATCGTCGATCCCGCCACCGTGCGGCGCGATTTCGTCGACCGGCTCAACCGCCCGGACTGCCAGATGTTGGTCCTCGACGGCTACGGCCACGCGGACCTCCTCCTCGGCGCGTACGCTCCTCGCGAGGTCTATCCGGCCATCGGTGACTGGCTGGCGGCCTGGGCTTATGACTGAGAATGCGGTGCGGGCCCTCTTCCCTTCCGGAGGGGACCTGGGCTGGGGCCTTCCGCCTCGATCTTCTTCAGCTCGGCGAGGAGCGTGTCGACGCTGGCCGCCTCGATTTGTAGCCGGGCGATGAAGGAGAAGCGGATGAAGCCGGCGCGGTCGATGACGAAGCTCGCGGGGCGGGCGATGTTGCCGCGCGGCAGGCCGAAACGCTGGTGGACTCCGTAGGCCTTGGCGACGCGGCGCTCAGGGTCAAGAAGCACGGTCAAGGGGCTGGGATGCCGCGCGAAGTAGCGCTCGACGGTGAAGGGATCCTCGCAGACCACCACCAGGAGGCGCGCCCAGCGCTCGCGGAAGCGCATCCTCGCCTCGGCCAGCTCCACGAGCCGCTTGCGGGCGCTAGGGCACCAGGTGCCGCGGATGAACTCCAGGACCAGCGGCCCTTCCAGGAGGCAGTTCCAGAGGCCGACCGGTTCGCGGTTCAGCGCCAGAAGCTCGAAATCGGGGGCCGGGGAGCCGACCCGCAGTTTAAAAGGCATAACTTGAGTGGCGATCGACAAATGGCCGGAGCAATTTTTTCAAAATATCGCGTTGTCCGCCGCGTTCAGGCCGTAAAATAAATAAAAACCGAAACATCATCGTAGAATAATATAGATACTCGGAACTCGTAACCTCAGCAAGTAAGAGAAACCGCACCATGGACAACACCATCCACTTGAAAAACCTCCAGGTGTCAGCTTCTCTCGAAGATGTGGTTCGCATCGGAGTGGTCATCTTCAAAAACCTCGCCATCGGCGGACCCAATCCTGCGCTCCAGCAAGCCATCGAAGGGACCGCGGAGGAGCTACGGCGCAGCCTCGGCGACCGGCGCCCCTCCTCACTGCCGCCGGTGGAGCGGACGCGGCGGCTTTACCATCAAGTCGGCATCGATCCGACCAAGAACCGGCCCTCGTCGGAGAAGCTGCTGCGCCGGGTCTTGCACAAGCGCCCTTTCCCGCGCATCAACAATTTTGTCGATGCCATGAACCTGGTTTCCGTCCGACTGCAGTTCCCGCTGGGGCTGTACGACTGGGACCGGCTGGCGCCGCCGGTGCTCCTGCGCATCGGCAGCCCGGATGAAAAGTACCGCACCACCGCCGGCGACGAGATCAATCTCGAGGGGAAGCTGGTCCTGGTCGATGGGGAAGGCCCCTTCGGCAACCCGACGCACGACTCCAAGCGCGCCATGATCCACGCCGGCACGGTGCGCGCCCTGGTGGTCATCTTCGCGCCGGCAGACGTGCCGCGCCGGGAGCTGGAAGAGGCGATCGCGGAAATCCTCGCCGCCGGCGGCGAGCACTGCAGCGGCCGCCCGTGGGTGACGGGGATCCTGCCGTAATTACTTCAAAAACGGGTTCGTGCGCTTCTCAACCCCCAACTGCGTGTCCGGCCCGTGCCCCGGCAGCACCAGGGTGTCCTCGTCGAGGGGGTAGAGGCGCTTCTTGATCGATTGCACCAGGCCTTCCAGCGACGTCCCGCCGAGGTCGGTGCGCCCGACGCTGCCGCGGAACAGGGTGTCGCCGGAAAACAACCTCTCCCCCAACTCCAGGCACACGCTGCCCAAGGTGTGGCCGGGGGTGTGGATCACCTTGAGAGACCAGCCCGCGCCGAAGTTGAGGACCTCGCCATCCTCCAGGAATCGGTCAACCGGCTTGGGCTCCTCTCCGGGCGCGAAGCCGAAAAGCTCGAGCTGCTTGGGGAGGAGCCGGTAAAGCTCGTGGTCGTCGGGGTGGATCAAGATCGGCGCGCCGAGCCGCTCCGAGAGGCCGCGGCTCGCGCCGACATGGTCGAAGTGGGTGTGGGTGTGGATCAAGGCCTTGATGTCGAGGTCCAGCGCCCGGACGCGTTCGGCCAGGAACTCGGGATTATCGCCGGGATCGATGATGACCCCTTCCCGGGTCCTCGGGCAGCCGAGGATGTAGGCGTTGCACTGCAGCGGGCCGAGCGGATGGACCTCCAGGATCGGGCCGCTCGCGGCGGTCGGCAATGATGACTTGCTGGCCTCGCTCATGATCACTCGCTCTTCGAGCTGGAGGAGGCCGGAGTTCCAAGGACGGTGATGTACGCGACGATCATGGAGGCCGGCAGGCCGAGGAGCTCGTTGACCTCCTCATCGAAAAACCCTCCGATGCCGGAGACGCCGACCTCCACTTCGACGGCGGCGAGGTTGACCCTCTCGCCGATGTGCCCGGCATCGAGGTGGAGGTAGCGGTAGGCGCGATCGCCGTAGCGGCGGATGCACCGGGAGAGGTCCGCGGCATGGATCAGGGCGGCGGCGCAATCGCGGCCAAGCTCTTGGCGCAGGGTGAGGTTGAACAGCTCCTCCTGGAAGAAGCCCTGGCGGAGGAGCTCGAGCTCGAAGCTCTCCGCATCAAACCGGTAGATTCCAGGGGGAAGGCCTTCCACCCGCAGGACCACGAGATAGGTGGCGAGCAAGGTGGGGTCAGTGAAGATGCAGTCCTGCAAGGGCAGCCCCTTCCCCATCCGCCAGTACTTGCGCGCCGGCTCATAGCCGAAGCGCAGGATCCGCCCTAGATTTTCCAGGGAAATAGGCCGCGGTTCGAAGCGGCGGGTGGAGCGCCGGCGGCGGATCACCGGCCCCAGGGCCGGGATGGTGGAGAACTCCTCGTGTTCGAAGCTCCAGACGCTCCGGGCCGGCGCTTCCCTGGCGGAACCTTTTTCCGGGCCGCCCTTTTCGTTCCCTCGGGCGGAGGGACGGGGCCGAGCATGGAAAGCGCCATCCGGTAAATACGGGATGGTCGGCACCTGGTTCACCAGGCGCTCATCGGGGATGATTCCGGACTGGCGGTGCAAGAGCCGCATCAACCCTTCATCGGCGGCGAGCACGTCGGCGTGGGGGCTGCGCAGCGACGGAAACGGGAACGGGGAGTTGATGGGGACGTTCTTCAGCTCCTTTTCCTCGAGGAGCGGCGCCACGAGCAGCACCGCTTCCTCCTTCGCGTCGAGGAAGAGGAGGTCGTTCATGGCGGCATCGAAAAATCCGCCGATGACGACGGCGCGCAGGCCCTCGAGGGAGGCGTAGAGCACCGTGTTCCCCAGGAGGTGCCCAGTGTCGAGGAGGATGCGGCGGTAGGCCCGCTCGCGGTACCTCCAGGCGCTGCGCTGAAAGATCCCCGTGAACACCAGGAAGGCCTTGGCGCGGATCGCCGCGGCGTGGCGGAAGCAGAACTCCTCCACGTCCATGCCGTAGTCGCCTTCCCAGACGGGGATCAGCGCGTGGTTGAGGACTGAGTAGTAGTGGATGCCGTCCGGCAGCCCCTGGATCTCCCGGCTCACCACGTAAATGTCGGTCGGATACAGCGCCCCGGCGGATGGCGCGGCGCGGAAGTAGTGGGGGCCGCCGCTCGACTCCAGCACACCGGTGATGCCGCCGGTGTGGTAGAGGAGGCGCGACAGGCCGCCGATCGCCCCCCGTTTCGAAGTGAAGGGGCTCGGGCTGGCCGCGGTGACCGGCTGCATTTCCAGCGCCTCTTTCAAGAAGGGCTTGAGGTCGACCGACCGCTCGCTCAAGTAGCTTTTGAAGGGCGGCGGCTTGGCCGCTGGATCCGGCGTGAAGTCCGACAGGTTTTCAGGGAAATACTTAGTGCTCTGGTGGTAAAACTCGGCGACCGAAGGGGCGGTAGGTGGTTTTTTCAAGGGGCTTGGTTAAAGATTGAAGTTCCTTTCATTCATCCAACTTGGCATCTCGTTTTTATTATAGACTTCTGGCTGGCCATTTCCACATCTGTTAAGATAGCGGCAGAATGCAGGACCAAGGACAATATTACCGGAAATGACCCCCGCCCGCATCGATGCGCTCATCCGATTGCTGGCAGATGACAGCCCCAAGATCCAGAGGGTGGCCCGCGAACACCTGCGCCAGGAGATGGAACTGGCGCGGCCCTTCCTGGAGGAGCGGGCCCGGCACAGCGACGATCCGGCCGTGAGGGAGCGGGCGCGCCAGTTCATCACGGAACTGGCGCGCGAGCAAAAGCTGGCGGAGTGGCAGGCCTTCGCCCGCTCGCCGGCGGACCTGGATCTGGAGCGGGGCGCTTTCCTGATTGCCGAGGCCGAATACCCGGAACTCGATCGCGCCCGGTACGTGAAAATCCTTTCAGACTGCGGCGCCGTCCTCAGGCAGCGCCTGGCCGCGGTGCGCTCCCCGGAGGCAGTGGCCGCCAAGCTCGGCCGCCTGCTTTTCCACGAGCTGGGTCTACAGGGGAACCGGCAGGACTACTACCATCCCGACAACAGCTACCTCCCCAAGGTGCTCGACCGCAAGCTGGGGATTCCCATTTCCCTGAGCGCCATCGCCATGCTGATCTGCCGGCGCGCCGGCATCCCCCTCGAGGGCATCGGCCTCCCCGGCCACTTCGTCGCCCGCTACCGCCACGGCAGCAAGGAAATTTATTTCGACGCCTTCAACCGCGGCCAGACCTTGAGCCGCGACGACTGCCGGCTCTACGTCATCTCCACTGGCCACGAGCCCCAGACCATCCTCCAGCCCGCCTCTACCCAAGAGATCTTGACCCGCATGCTGCGCAACCTGCAGGGCATCTACTCCCAGAAGGACGACCCCCTAAGACTGGCGCGCGTCGAGGCGATGCTGGAGGCGCTGGAAAAATAGTCGCAGCGACTGGTCTCCCTCCGAGCGCCTGTCCGCACTTCCGGACAGTTTTCAACAATTTCGGAGAGTTATCAACAATTTCAACCGTTTTGATCCTAAAACGGCCACGGCCGAAACCAAATGTCAAAGCCGAATACGTAAAAGATGAAGAGGATTGAACCGCCAAGACGCGGAGGACGCCAAGATAAGACGCAAAGCGAATTAGAGAGCGGTGGATGATCACAATACAACTTCGCATGCTGCGGAGAAGGTTCGTATATAGTATCTGATTAAGCTTGCACGAGAGGCAAGTCCAGACCGGCAGGCGATGGAGCCGGCGCTTCCAGTTCCCCGTTTTCGAGCTTCTCGGCTAAAACCCTGAGCGCCAAAGTTAAAGCGGCGTTGACTGCGGCTTTTTCACTCTTCCCGTATGCCATGACTCCCGGGAGCTCGGGAATTTCGGCGATCCAGCGGCCATCATCCTCGCGCTCAATTTCCAGGTGCAGTTTCATATCAGTCATTTTAAGTAATGTTCATCCCGAAAGCAACAGACGCAAACCATTATTGAATTTGACCGGGAGTTGGCTGTTTTTCCCAGGGATTAATGCTAAAATGAGACAGTTGGTGCAGATACAATCTTTCAGCCGGCGAGTCGAATGGATATGCGAAGCGAATACAGCAAGGTCCAGCGCCTCCTTCACTGCGCCGATGAGCGGGCCCGGCTCGAGGCCCTGGCCGAGCTCTTCATGGCGTATCGGAAGCGGCTGCGGCTGATCGTCGAGCTGCGCCTCGACCAGCGCTTGAGGAGGCGCGTCGACCCCTCCGATGTCCTCCAGGAGACCTACCTCGAGGCCCAGCGGCGGCTGCCGGCTTACCTCGAGTCCCGCCCCATGCCGTTATTCATGTGGCTGCGGCAACTGGCGGCGCAACGGCTCCACTATGCCCGGGACTTCCACCTCAAGGCCAAGGCCCGTTCGGTGCGCCGCGAGGTCCCCCTCGAGCTGAATCCGGGGCCCGAGCCCTCCACCCTGGTCATGGCCCGCGTGCTGGTGGGGCCGGGCTCGACGCCGAGCAGCGCGGCGCGCCGCGAGGAGCGGCGGAAGCGGGTCCGGGAAGCGCTCGAGCGCCTGGACCCTCCGGACCGCGAGATCCTCGCCCTGCGGCAGTTCGAGCGGCTCACCAACGAAGAGGCGGCGGCCCTCCTCGGGCTCGAGAAGGAGGCGGCGCGGAAGCGGCACTACCGGGCCCTCCAGCGCTTGAAGGACCTCTTCGGCGAGCTGGGCTGCGAGTTCGAGGAGGGGCGCGGCTGATGGCGGCTGGATTCGAGGGTTTGCCGGAAAAATCGAGCGGCGACCGGCTCGATGCGCTGATGGAGTCCTTCGCCGAGCGCCGCCGCCGCGGCGAGCGGCCGTCCATCGAGGAGTACGCGGCGAAACATCCCGACTTGGCGGACCAGATCCGAGCCCTCTTTCCCGGCCTGGCCCTCATCCACGACCGGCCGCCGGAAACCGCCGGCGGGGAGATGGCCGCGGTGCTGGCGGGGCCGCTTCCGGCAGCCGGCGAAGAGAGCCGCCGCCTGGGGGAGTTCCGCCTCCTGCGCGTGATTGGCCGCGGCGGCATGGGGATCGTCTATGAGGCGGAGCAGGAGCCGCTCAAGCGCAAGGTGGCGCTCAAGGTGCTGCCGTTCCACGCCCACATGGAGGAGCGCTTCCTCGAGCGCTTCCGGCGCGAGGCGCAGGCGGCGGCGAAATTGCAGCATCCCGGCATCGTGCCGGTTTACGGCCTCGGCGAAGAGGAGGGCGTTCCCTATTACGCGATGCAGTTCATCGATGGCCTTGGCCTCGACAAGATCGTCCGCGGGGTGAAGAGGCTGATCTCGAAAGGGGGCCCGCCAGCGGCCGGCGGCGAGTCGGAAAGCGATGACTTGAGCAGCACCCTGGCCATGAGCCTCATCACCGGCCGTTTCGAGGCCGGGGACCTCAAGCCGTCTGGCGATTCGGCCGCGGTGAGGGAGGAGTTGAAGGCCTCCCCTCTTCGGACGCCGAGTGCCGCCGCAGAGCTTGCTCCGGCGTACTATCACGGCGTGGCGCGCCTCGGGCGCCAGGCGGCCGAGGCCCTGCATTGCGCCCACGAGGCCGGCATCCTCCACCGCGACATCAAGCCCTCCAACCTGCTCCTCGACCGGCAGGGGCGGATCTGGGTGACTGACTTCGGGCTCGCCAAGACCGAGGCGGGGGAGGACCTCACCCGGACCGGCGAGGTCCTCGGCACGCTGCGCTACATGGCCCCCGAGCAGTTCCGCGGGCGGCCGGAGCGGCGGAGCGACGTCTACAGCCTCGGCTTGACCCTCTACGAGCTGGCGGCGCTCGAGCCGGCTTACGCGGAGAGCGACCGCGGCGAGCTGGTGAAGCGGGTTCTCGAGGGGACGCCGACCCTCCTCCGCGATCGGCGCCCCGGCCTGCCGCGCCCGCTCGAGGCCATCGTCCTCAAGGCCATCCAGAAGGACCCGGAGCTCCGCTACGCCACCGCCTCCGAGCTGGCGGAGGACCTGCGGCGCTTCCTCGCCGGCGAGCCCGTCCTGGCCCGCCGCAAGCGGCTCCTCGCGGGGGCGAGCCGCGGAGCGCGGCGACGAGCCGGGCTCGCGGCCGCGGCGGCCCTGGTCGCGTTGCTTTTTTTGGCCGCTTGGGGAATATGGCAGCGATCCCGCCCTATCGACTTCCAGCCGGCGGCAGGCTTCTCCATCGGCCCCAGCCCCGAGACCGCGAACTCGATCGCGATCGCCGCCGCCGACCTGAACGGCGACGGCGGGATAGACCTCGTTTCCGCGAACTACGACACCGGCAACCTGTCCCTGCTTTTCGGCTCCCAGAATGGCGCCTTCACGTTTTCCGGCACCCTGGCTGCCGGCAAGAATCCCGCCGATGTCATCGCCGCGGACCTCGATGGCGATCAGGACCTCGACCTGGCCGCGGCCAACCAGAAGTCCAGGGACTTCTCGGTGTTCCTCGGCGATGGCCAGGGGAGCTTCGCGGCTGGGGTGAAATACGGCCTCGAGTTCGAGCCGGGGGCCCTGGCCAGCGCCGACCTCGACCGCGACGGCCCCCTCGACCTGGCCGTGGTGGGCGGCACGGCGGCGGAAAACCGAAAAGTGGTGATTTTGCGGAACCAGGGGAAGGGGGCCTTCCTTCCGCTCGGCGCTTACGAGGTCCCCGGCTCGCCGCGCGGCCTCGCGGTCGCCGACCTTAACCGCGACGGCTCCCCGGACCTGGCGGTCACCTGCTGGATCGCCAACCAGCTCGCGGTGCTCTTGAACGACGGCCGCGGCCGATTCAGGGCCGGCGGGACCTTTCCGGCCGGCAAGATGCCGCTTTCCGTCGCGGCCGCGGACTTTGACGGCGACCGAGAAATCGACCTGGCGGTAGCCTGCGCTGAATCGATGGAGGTCCGGGTCCTCTACAGGGAGCCGGATGGCGGTTACGGGCGAACCATCTCGCTGGCCGTCCCATCCGGCACCAGCGGCCTCGCGGCGGCGGACCTCGATCTGGACGGCTTGCTGGACCTCGCCGCCTCGAGCGAGGAATCCCGGACGGTCGAGGTCGCCCTCAATCATGGGAATGGAGCCTTCGCGCCGCCAATTTCATTTCCCGCCGGCGGCCTCGCCATCCGGCTCCTGGCTGCCGACCTCGACGGCGACAAGAGGATCGATCTCGCCTGCGCCAACGGCAACACCAACCAGGTGGGCGTCCTCTGGAACCAAAGCCGCCGGCGGAACTAGGCGGCGGAGTATATTTAACGGTTGAAATGGTCTGAAGTTAGGGCTTTTTTGACATTCTTTGTCCCATCCCGGAGCCCATTGCCGGATGGGATGGATAGTTCGGTCGTTTATTAGAAAAAATCAAGCTGCAAGGAGGTTTGACATGTTTCATTTATCTTCACCGCGTTGGCTTCCTTTCATCTCCTGGATTCTCCTCGTGTCCTCACCCGCTCAAGCGGACCTGATCGGTCACTGGCCCCTCGATGACGGCGCTGGAACCGTGGCCAAGGATTCCGCCGGCTCCAATGACGGCACGCTGCTGAACATGGATCCGGCGAATGATTGGGTCGACGGGATGCCCGGCACCGCGCTGGAATTCGACGGCGTGGACGACTTCGTCAGCATCCCGAACCCCGGCCAATTTTCGACGGTGAAGGATTTCACATGGATGGCGTGGATCAGGACAGAAGCGTCCGGCCCTATTATTGCCAAGTCCCCCACGGGGACGAACTGGAATAATGGTTCGAAGATCCTGTCTGTGGGGACAGCCGGTTACGTGGACTTCGATATCCGCCAATCCAACGGCCTTCCTTATACAGTCGAGTCAAGGACGAAGGTCAATGACGGAAGGTGGCACCATGTTGCAGTAGCAGTAGGCGTCGAGAGAATCGATATGTTTGTCGATGGCACTAGTAAGCGTACTCTCCACGGAAACTTCCTCACCATCCTCAATGGCGAGCCACTGAATGGCAGTCTTAAGATCGGCCGAGGGAGTAATGATTATCCGAGCAGGCAATTCTTCCAAGCGCGCATTGACGATGTTCGGATTTACAACACGTCCCTCGATGCGAATCAATTGAATGCGATTGTCTCGGCAATCGACTGTAACCATAACGGCGTGCACGACGTCTTGGATACGGATCCGGATTGCAACGCCAACGGCATTCCTGACGAGTGCGACTTGAACTCCGGGGCGATCTGGCTTGTCTTCCAGGCGACGGCGAGCACGGGCAACGCTCCGTGGTCCCTCGCCGCAGCGCTTCTCGACGAGGACGGCCTGGAGGACATCGCGGTGGCGAACTATGGCTCGAACTCGGTCTCCATCTTCAGGAATCCGGGGGACGGGACGCTCGACCGCGTGAAAGACATCCAAACGGGAGAGGCCCCAATCTTCGTGACGTCAGCGGATGTGAGCGGCGACGGCCACCTGGACCTCATCGCCGTGAATGCGAAAGGCGACGATATCGCCGTGCTCACGAACCTGGCCGACGGCCAGTTCGGTTTCTCCGTTAAGCCGTACAAAGTCGGGAAAGGGCCCGCCTCCGCGGTCGCGGCGGACCTTGACGGGGACGGCGACCTCGATCTGGCGGTAGCGAAACGGTTCGCACCGAACGTTCCACCGCGCCCCAACGGCTCGATCTCTCTCCTGCGAAACAAAGGAAGCGGCGCCTTCGATGCTTGGGAAACTCTCTGTTGGGTGACAAGCCCGGCCGGCCTGGCGGCCTCCGACCTGGATGGCGATGGAGACATCGATCTTGCCGCGGCTTCGGAGCCCTCCCTCCTTGTCTTCCTGAACCGGGGAGACGGTGTTTTCAAGAAGCCCACGGCATACCCTGCCGGCGGCCTTCTCTGGGGGATCATCGCAGCGGACCTCAACCGCGATGGAAGGCCTGACCTGGCTGCTATGAACAACGGGAATGGTTCCGCCTTCGTATTCCTCAATCGGGGCGGCGGCACATTCGCAGCGGGGACCCCGTATTTTACGTTAGGGAATCATATTTCCGTCTCGGCCGTCGATCTCGACCGCGATGGCGACCTCGACCTCACGACAAACGGCTCCATCCTCACGAACCATGGGGATGGTTCATTTGCTCAGGAGTTCCTGCAACTCGGCGGCGGCGGCTACCTCCCGGTCTCCGAGGCGGCGGTGAACCTGGATGGCGACGCCCTCCCCGACCTCATCGGCTCGACCCCCAGCGACAACACGCTCTCCATCCTTCGCAACCAATCCATCCAGGCGGCGGCTTACGACTTGAACAAGAACGGCGTCCTCGATGAGTGCGATATACGGGACGGCGCGAGCACGGACCTTAACGCCAACGGAGTTCCGGACGAGGCCGAGCCCGACTGTAACGGCAATCGCCTACCCGATAGCTTCGAGATCGCAACGGCAGCGAGCCCCGACGGAAACCAAAACGGCATCCCTGACGATTGCGAGGACTGCGACGAGAACGGGCGGCGCGATGACCTGGACATCATGGCGGGCAGCAGCGAGGACTGCAACGGCAACGGCGTTCCGGACTACTGCGACCTGGCCCGAGGCTGGTTCCCCCAGATCGACTGCGCGGACGCATGCACCTCCGTCCCCTTCCGCCGCGGGGACGCTAAAGCCGATGGCATTGTCGATATCGGCGATATCGCCTACATTCAGAGATGGGTGTTCTTGAGCGGATCTCCTCCAACCTGTCGGGCGGCCGCCGATACCAACGCTGATTGGAATGTGGATGTGTCCGACTACTTTTACCTGTTCATGTACCTTTTCCAAGGCGGCCTGACACTTCCGCTCCCCGGGCCGGACACGCCGGGTCTGGACCCGCTCAACCAGCCATGCGCGGCCTACGACCCCGAGCCTCCCCCGCTGCTCGCCGATTTCGAACTCGGCTTCGAGTGCCCCGCCGGGATATCCGGAGCGCCGGGGGAGAAGGTCACCATTGAGCTAGTCGCGACGCTCTCGACCTCGAACAACACGACCGGAAAGGGCTCGGAGGCCTGGTCCATCAGCATGGGCGCCGAGGGAGTTAAAATCATCGCCATATCCACCATGGGAACCGCGGCTGAAAATGCCTTGGACTTCGAGAACAGGAACCAGGTGGTGGACCCGGATCTCGATACTGGAAACGGGCCGCAAGGCGAAGGCGCCGTCTCGGGAGTCCTCCTTTCTTTTAAAGGAGACCAGACGCTCCCTCCCGAGGGCAAGGCTCGCGTCGCGCGGATCACCCTCGACGCCACCATGCCGCAGGACGGAGCTTCCATCGGCCGGATCTTCTATGTCGATGGCAAAAAAGGCTTGGGACAGCCGGTGCGGAACGTCATCAGCCTCCAGGGGACCGCTCAGAAGCCCGTTCTCGGGAGCTGCCAGCTCCTGGTCGACTGCAACCAGGACGGCGTCCCTGGCGACGCTTGCCTGCCCGGCGGCGGGCAGATTCCCGGCAACGCCAACCAGGATGGCAACGTGGACCAGTCGGATGCCGTCTGGCTGCTCGAGCATCTTTTCCTCGGCACCTATCCGAGCTTGCCTTGCGAGGGGAAGACGGCCGGGGCGCCCGGGCCCGGCGAGCTGGCGCTGCTCGACTTTAACGGCGGCGGCGAGATCGACCTCTCCGATGCCGTCTCGCTCCTCAGCTGGCGCTTCCTCGGCGGCTCCGGCCATCCCCTGGGCTCGGCCTGCGCCCGCATTCCGGGCTGCCCGGCGGTGTGCGCGCCCTAGCGCCTTTATCGGCTGGACATCGAGGTTTCGATTTCCCCCTGTATTTTATCGTTGTCCGTTTGGTCTATTCTTGGTTCAATAGTTCAAATACATTTTGTCGTCGGACCGTTGATGGTTTGCCAAAAAAGATGCAGGCTTGTCGATGATCGATGAACCTTGGAGTGAAGAAGCCGAGTGGGCGAAGATGACACCAACAGAACGCTTTCAGTGGAGTCTGCGTCTTTGGGAATTTTTTCTGTTAAGCGGCGGTTCCCTTGAGCCCGAATCCGATTCTCAAAGTCCTTTCAACTTTCCAGAAATGCGAAGTCCAAACTCTCCTGATGGGAGGTCAAGCCTGCATTCTGTACGGCGCTGCTGAGTTCAGCCGGGATATCGATATTGCCTTATTATGCTCGGAGGAGAACCTGAACAAGCTCCGCTCCGCGCTCCACGAGTTACAAGGTGAGCAAGTTTTTTATCCCCCTCTCGATGAGAAGTTTCTCCAAAAAGGACATGCCTGTCATTTTCGCTGCCGTCATCCGGAAGCCTGCGGCTTGCGAATCGACATTTTATCCATCCTGAGAGGCTGCGAACGGTTTCCAAAGCTCTGGGAACGTAGGGAAATCATCGATTTACCAGGTTTGGCCGCGGTGCCTGTTTTATCTTTGCCAGACCTGATCCTGGCTAAAAAAACTCAGCGTGATAAAGACTGGCCCATGATCCGCAGGCTGGTCGAGGCGGATTACGATCGCAACCAGGAAAACCCTAGCTCGGAAAAAGTAAGGTTCTGGATGCGAGAGTGCCGAACTCCCTCGCTGCTTCTGAAGATTGTTGAAAAGTACCCGGATCTGCTCGATATTGAAGAAAGCGCCCGGCCGCTATTGGCGCTTGTAAAGAACCGCCAGGAAGAAGAAATCGCCGCCGCCTTGTTCAAGGAACAGGAAGAGGAACGCGCTAAAGATCGGGAATATTGGCTGCCGCTCCGCCGTGAGCTGGAAGCCATGCGGCTGAAGGGTTAAGGTGGTTTTATTCATCGAACGTTTACTCCTCACCTGGCGCTTCCTCGGCGGACCCGGCCATCCCCTGGGATCGGCCTGCGCCCATATCCCCGCCTGCCCGGAGGCCTGCGCTCCCTAGACTGTACTTTTACCTTAAATTTCTTTAAAAATTTGGGTTGTGCTCTATACTATGAACCTCATGGGATGCCTGGTCTACATCCGAAACGTCTTTGGAGGTCCATAGGTCCATGTCCAAGCTTTCGCACTGGGTTTTTCATGGGATTCCTCTGTTTTTCTGGCTGCCCGGCTTTCTCTGGCTGATTGGCGGCCCCGCGCCGGCGGCGCTTGCCGGGCCGGCGCTCCAGATCTGGCCGGAGGAGATCGTCCTGGTGGGGGCGGAGAGCCACCAGCAGCTCATCGCCACCCTGGTGGATGAAAAGGGACGCGCCCGCGACGTCACCTCGGAGGCCGCTTACACGAGCTCCGATCCCGCCGTGATCCGCGTCAATCCGCAGGGCCGCGTCGAGACGGTGGGGGATGGAACAGCGGAGGTGGCCGTCGAGGCGAAGGGACTCCGCTCCGCGCGGGCCGTGACGGCGCGCCAGGGGGCGGTCCTGAGCCAGCTCCACTTCGGAAACGAGATCATTCCCATCTTGACGAAATATTCCTGTAACTCCGGCGGCTGCCACGGCAAGGCGGATGGGCAGAACGGCTTCAAGCTGTCGCTCCTCGGCTTCGACCCCGCCTTCGACTACGACGTCATCGTCAACGACAGCCGAGGGCGGCGGGTCTTTCCGGCCGGCCCCGAGTACAGCCTCCTCCTCCGCAAGCCGGCGGGGGAGATGCCCCACGGCGGCGGCATGCGCTTCCCGCTCGACAGCGACGACTACCGCAAGATCCAGCGCTGGATCCGCTCCGGCATGCCCTTCGGCGACCCGAACGCCCCGACGGTGGCGAAGCTCGAGGTGGTGCCGTCCGAGCGCCTGCTCGACCGCGGCGGCAGGCAGCAGCTCGCCGCCACCGCCGTTTACTCCGACGGCCGGCGCGAGGATGTCACCCGCCTCGCCCAGTACGAGTCGAACAGCAAGGAACTCGCCACCGCCAGCGAAGCCGGCCTGGTCGCCGCCAACGACCTCACCGGCGAGACCTCCGTCATGGTGCGCTACCAGGGGCAGGTCACGGTCTTCCGGGCGATGATCCCGCTCGATGTGGAGATTGCCAAATGGCCCGATTTCCCCATCCGCAACTTCATCGACCAGCACATCGACCGCAAGCTTCGCCTCCTGGGCGTGCCCCCCTCGGACCCGTGCACGGACGGCGAATTCCTCCGCCGCGCCTGGCTCGATCTCTGCGGTACCCTGCCGCCCCTCGAGGAGGTGAGCCGGTTCACGGCCGATTCCGATCCCCAGAAACGCGCCCATCTGATCGACCGGCTGCTCGAGCGGCCCCAGTACGCCGATTACTTCGCCCTCAAGTGGGGGGACATCCTGCGCCTCCGGCGCGAGGGGAACTCGAACAAGATGCGCGGCACCTACGCCTTCCACGACTGGATCCGCCAGAGCTTCGAGGAGAACAAGCCCTACGACCAGTTCGTCCGCGAGATCCTCACGGCGGCGGGAGAGCTGCGCCTCAATCCACCGGTCGCCTGGTACCGCGAGGTGACCACCCCCGTGCTCATGGCCGACGACGTGGCGCAGGTCTTCCTGGGAACGCGCATCCAGTGCGCCCAGTGCCATCACCATCCCTTCGAGAAGTGGAGCCAGGACGACTACTACGGCATGGTCTCCTTCTTCGCGCGCCTCGGCCGGAAGACGCCCAACGGCTCGGCCAGCGAGCCGTTGGTCTACACCCAGCGCGGCGGCGAGGCCCGCAACCCGCGCACCAGCCAGTCGATCCCGCCGCGGCCGCTCGATGGATCGGTGATGAATGTGGCTCCCGGCGATGACCCGCGCACCCAACTGGTGAAGTGGATGACCGCTCCCGGCAATCCCTATTTCGCCAGGGCCATCGCCAACCGCCTGTGGGCGCACTTCTTCGGCATCGGCATCGTCGAACCGCTCGACGACATGCGGGCGACCAACCCGCCGAGCCATCCCGAGCTGCTCGAGGCGCTGGCGAAAGACTTCGAGGCCTCGCGCTACGATCTCAAGCACCTGATCAGGACCATCTGCGCCTCGCAGACCTACCAGCTCAGCTCGATCCCCAACGCCTGGAACGCCAAGGACAAGAACACCTTTTCCCGCTACTTTCCGAAGAGGCTGCAGGCGGAGGTACTCTACGACGCCATCCACCAGTTCGCGGGGGCGCCCATACAATTCGGCGGCCTGCCGCCGGGGACGCGGGCCATCGAGCTGCCCGACGAGGGCTTCCCCTCGGCCTTTTTGCAGCTCTTCGGCAAGCCCCGGCGGGTCTCCTCCTGCGAGTGCGAACGCACCAGCGAGGCGAGCCTCGCCCAGAGCCTGCACCTCATCAACTCGGAGGAACTGCTCAAGAAGATCGGCGGCAAGGACGGCCGCGCCGACAAGCTCCTCGCCGACTCCCGCCCCGACGAGGAGAAGGTGCGCGAGCTGTACCGGCTGGCGTACGCCCGCGACCCCGGCGTCGAGGAGCTGGCGGCGGCGCTCGCCTACTTGGGGGCCAAGGATCGCGAGAAGCGCCAGGGGTTCGAGGACCTGGTGTGGGTGGTCATCAACACCAAGGAGTTCCAGTTCAATCATTGATTGACAACCAGGATCTGCTGGCATGCTGAAATCGAAAAAACGCCTCTTCAATGCCGTCCTGGTTGTTTTGCTTCTTTTTCTATCCGCTTCCGCCTCCGCCCAGTACCCCCAGCCCCGCATCGCCCGCCTCATTCCCGGAGGCGCCGCCCGCGGCAGCCGCCTCGAGGTGACCTTGCAGGGGGAGCATCTCGAGGAGGCGCGCGAGCTGCGCTTCGCCCATCCCTCGGTGCGGGCGAAGCCCCTCCGCGACGCCGTCTTTGAAGTCGAGGTCAGCCCGGGGGCGGCGAGCGGCGCCCACGCCTGCTGGGCCTCGGGCCGCTGGGGGGCCAGCTACCCGGTCACCTTTTTCATCGACGACCTCGCCGAGGCGAAGGAGGCCGAGCCCAACAACGATCTTCAAACCGCTCAGGCCGTTCCCCTCGAGTCGGTGGTGAACGGCGCCATCGAACCGGCCCTCGACGCCGACGCGTACAAGATCTCCTTGAAGGCGGGCCAGCGCGTCTTCTTCGACTGCCTGGCGGAGCGGCTCGGGTCGAAGCTCGATGCCACCTTGACGCTGTTCAACGCCGCCGGGAAGAAGTTCGCCTACAACCGCGACTACCACGGCGAGGACTCCTTCCTCGACTTCACCGCTCCCTCCGACGGCGACTACTTCGCCAGCGTCACCGATTTCCTGTATCAAGGCGGCGGCGACCGGTGGTACCGGCTGCGCGTCACCGCTCATCCTCAAGTCGACTTCGTCCTGCCCCTCGCCCTCCCCGCCGGCAAGGGGGCCGAGGTGCAGGTCTTCGGCCGCGGCCTTGCCGGCCCCGCGCCGCTCCAAGGGGAGGCGGCCGGCACGCACTGGCTCGATGGCCGCCCTCTCGAGGCGGTCAGAGCCTTCGTGCAAGCGCCCGAATCGGCCGGGTGGCGCTTCTGCCGCTTCGGCGGCGACCTCGCGCCGCAGGGGAGCAAGGTCGACTGGTTCGACTTCCGGTTTTCCTCGCCCCAAGGGGCCGCGCTGCCCTTCCCGCTGGGATTCGCGCCGGGAGAAGCGGCGGTCGAGAGCGAGCCCAACGATGAGCCCGGCCGGGCCCAAGCGCTCGCGATGCCCGCCGACTTGAGCGGCCAGCTCGAAGAGGCTTACGACCGCGACTGGTATCAATTTGAGGCCAAGAAGGGGGAGAACCTCTGGATCGAGGTCATCGCGGCGCGCTGCGGCTCCGCTGTCGATCCCGTCATCACCCTCACGCGCGCCGATGAGGCCTCGACCTTCATCACCGAGGTGGATGAGGACGCCGAAATGCTCCAGGAGAAGCGCCTCGACACCCGCGGCACCGATCCGGCCTTCCGGTGGCAAGCTCCCGAGGATGGCAAGTACCGCATTCAGGTGCGCGACCAGGCGGCTTACGGCCGGCGCGGGCTGGGGCTCTTCTACCGGCTGATCATCCGCCGCGACGAGCCCGACTTCCGCGTCTACCTGATCTCCAGCCGCTCCGAAGCCCCGGCCGCCCTGAACCTGCGTCGCGACGGCTGTGAGTACTACGAGGTCCACTGCCTGCGCCGCGGCGGCTACGAGGGCATGGTCCGGGTGGACGCCGCCGGCCTGCCGATCGGCGTCACTTGCGCCCCCGCCATCCTCGGCCCCCAGGCCACGCTGGCGCCGCTCGTCTTCCAGGCCGACAAGGGCGCTCTGGTCTCCGCCGCGGCCATTCGCATCTCGGCGAACGGCTGGGCCTACGGGGAGCGCATCGAAAGGCCCGGCGACGGCCTGGTGCTCGACAGTTTCGCGAAGGACGGCGACACCCCCAACCTCCTCCGGCGGGTCGGCGACCTGCCGCTGGCGGTGGTGGGGGACCCGGCCCCCTTTGCCCTAGCCGTCACTCCCGGAGAACTGGCGTTGCGCCAGGGTGAGAAACAGGCGGTGAAGGTGATCCTGCGGCGCCAGCCGCCCTTCGACCGGGAGGTCGCCGTCAGCCCCTTCGCTCCGGTGCCCGGACTCAAAGTCCCCCAGTTGAAGATCCCCAAGGAGAAGACCGAGGAGGCGCTCGAGCTGTTCCTCGAACGCGCCCCCGCTCCCGGCCGCTACACCATGGCCCTGGTGGGAGAGGCGGCGGTGCCGTTCTCGAAACGGGCCAGCGAGCAGAAGCAGGACCTCAAGGCGATCTTCTCCTCGCCGGCCATCACCCTCGACGTCATCGGGGTCCCCTTCGAGGCGCAGATCGCCGACCTCCACGGCGGCAAGATCAATCCCGGAGGAAGCCTGGCCATTGACGTGGCGGTGGCGCGCAAATTTGGCTTTTCCGGCCCCATCACCTTGATCCTGGCGGTTCCGGAAGCGCTCAAGGAGCTGCAGGCGGCGGAGGCGGTCATCCCCCCCGGCGAGTCGCGGGGAACGATCCCCCTGAAGGCCACGGACAAGGCCGTGCCCGGGCCGGCGGCGGAGTTCGCCGTCAAGGCCTCCGGCGACCTGCTGGGGAGGCCGGTGGCCGTCGACCTGAAGCTGACGCTGCAAATCGCCGCCAAGTGACGGAAATCACAAACAATAATTCGGTGAGGTTGATAAAATAGACACCAAAGTTTTTTTTGAGGTGTTGGCGTGACAGCCAGATTTTTCTCCTTTGGCTTGACGGTTCTCCTGGTCTCCTGGGCCTTGAAAATCCCCTCCGTCGGCGACCAGCCGGAGAGTCCGCAGCCCGGCAAGCCCGCCAAGATCCGCAACATCGTCTTGATGATCGGCGACGGCATGGGGATCGCGCACCTCACCCTCGCCCGCCTCCACAAAGGGCGCCTGGCCATGGAGGAGGCCGAGAACTTCGGCCTTTCCGCCACCTCGAGCTTGAACGCCTTCGTCACCGATTCCAGCGCCAGCGCCACCGCGCTCGGCACCGGCTACCTCATCCAGAACGGCGTCGTCGGGCAGCATCCCAACGGCAAAACCGTGAAGACCATCCTCGAGTACGCCGAGGAAAAGGGGCTGTGGACCGGCGTGGTGGTCACCTGCCGGGTCACCCACGCGACGCCGGCCTCCATGGCCACCCACGTCTCGAGCCGCGGCAGCGAGGATGACATCGCCCTCCAGCTCTCGCAGAAGGACCTCGAGGTCATCTTCGGCGGCGGCTGGGACAAGTTCCTGCCGCGGCGCATCGAGTCGGTGCGGGCGGGGTCCGGAGAGGCCTCCGGCGCCCGAGGGATCTTCACGGCGGTTGAACCGGAGCGCCAGTCAGACCGGACGCCGAGCCGCGGTCAGCTCCTCGAGCACCCGAGGCCGCTCATCGACGCCGCCGGCTCCCCTTACGGCGGCCGCAAGGACGGCAAGAATCTTCTCAAGGAGATGGCGTCGCGCGGCTACCGCTCCATCCGCACCGCCGGAGAGCTAGCCACCATCACCCTCGGCCCGCCGGGGAAGGTGATCGGCCTCTTCCACTCGGAAGCCATGCCCCCGGCGCGGGAAGGGCGCAGCCCTTCGCTCGTGGCCATGACCCATTCGGCGCTGTCCATCCTTTCCCAATCCCCCCAGGGCTTCTTCCTCATGGTTGAGGGCTCGCAGATCGACTGGGGGGCCCATCAAAACAGCGCCGACTACGCCATGACCGAGGCGGCCGACTTCGACGATGCGGTAGGGGAGGTGTTCCGCTTCTTGAAAGAAAGCCGCCTGCTCCAGGAGACCCTGGTGGTGATCACCGCCGACCATGAAACCGGCGGCTTGTCCATCAATCCCCATCCCCAGCTCGCCTTCGGGTTCGAGGCCAAGTGGACCACCAAGGGGCACACCGGCATTCCGGTGCCGGTCTTCAGCGCCGGCCCCGCGAGCGACCGGTTCGCCGGCTTCCAGAGCCATGCCGAGATCGGCCGCAAGCTGATCGAGGGGCTCCTCGACCGCAAGCTGGTGTGGGACTACCCCGGCTCGAAGGCCGCCAGCCCCGCCACCGCCAGCTCCTCGACGGGAAAGTGAAACCCCGACTTCAGTCGGTGGTGGATCAAGTGACAAATTTTGTCGCCCAAATTTGTCGCGGTGACAAAATTTTTACTCCTCCAGATAGCCTCCGCCCCAGAACCGCTCCACTGCAGTGGACCTAAGTCTCCCCCCCGACAGTGCTTAACTCATAACGAACCGATGCCGGAAAAACCGGCATGAACTTTGACGGTCTTCCACCGGGACATTTTGCAGCCATATTTCATGGCTGGGTCGTTTAAAGGTCTTTCAATCTGGTTGGCGGCGCACCATGAAAAAAACCCGTCCACATTTCTCTTCAAGGGTCTCCCGGGGAGGCGTCAAGGATCGTGAGGGGGGCATGACCCTCCTGGAGATCATGATTTCCTTGACCATCTTGTCGATGATCCTCCTGGGGGTGATGGCGTCGATCTCGACGGGATTCCAGGCGCAGCACCTGAACACGGAGCAGTTGAACAGCCAGCTCCTCGTCCAGCAGGTCATCGAGGAGCTTCAGGACAACAGCTTCGACAACCTGGTCACCTTCAACGGCCAGACGGTCACGTCCGGCGCTCACACCGCCGCCATGGAGGTCGGCTACGTGAACGCCAACCTCGTGCGAGTGACGGTCACCACGTCGTCAACCCAGTTTCCAACCGTTTCTTCGAGAGCCGTGACTTACCTAGCCGACCGCGATTGACCGGCAGCAGCAGCCATGAGAACGACGAAAGTTGCCAGTGATCATGAAATCTTTTCGAGGGGGAGGGATCGCCGGCCGATCCATCGAGCCCAGGGCTTCACCTTGATCGAGGTGGCGGTGGCCCTTGCCATCCTGGCCATCATCGCCGTGGTCTTTGGAGAGGTGGTCATCTCGTCGACCACCTCGATGGACTATCTGGTCACGGACAACACCAGCGATATGGAGATCAAACGCAGCCTGAACACCATCCTCAATGAGCTGCGGCTGTCCTCGAACGCCGTCATCACCCTCGACACGAGCGACGCCAACTTCGACACCATCACCTTCCAGACGCCGGACGCTTATGGAAGCTCGGTCGATTGGGGGGCCTCCGACAGCACCGGCGCCTGGAACGCCAACTGGAGCGTTCGCTACACGGTGGCGAACGGCCGGCTGGTGCGGCGGGTCCTCAACGCGCTCAACAATCAAGTCGGGAGCGATGAGATCCTGGCGCGCGGCATCGACTCCGCCAACGGCGCCGTCAAGGGCTTCCAGGTGACGCAAAACGGCCCGGTCGTGAACGTCTTGATCCGGGTCCGGAAAACCCCTTTTGACGGCAAGGCTTACGAGAAGCAGATGAGTACTTCGATCTTTTTGAAGAACGCTTAGAACTTTGTCTTGCCGGTGTTCGGTCCTTTTATTCAGGAGGTTACCATGCGACAGCTCTCAAGATTCACCAGCACCTCACGAACCCGAGGAAACATGATGATCATCGTGATCCTCTTTTTTTCGTTCATCTTGACCTCGGTCCTGACCACCCTGGCGGTGGTGTCTGGGCGAGTCCAGGACATGCGGCAGACGAGCCGCGCCTTCACCGCCCGCAAGGCGGCGGAGGCCGGGGTTCAGGAGGCCATCGCCGATCTCAAGCTGAACCGCGACCTGGCGTCGCTGTCGGCGCCGTTCACCGGCATCGAGGGCTGGGATGCCAACCTGACGGAGGGGACGGGGGGATTCTCCCAGCTTTACACCACTCGCCAGCTGCGCGATCCCACGAACAACCTGATCGGCGAGTACGACGTGCTGATCGATGTCACGGACCGCGGCTCGATCCTTTCCCGCAACGTCACCCTCTCCTGCTACGCCTACGTTCCGAGCAAGGCGGACTACCAGAACAAGGTCGCCGATGCCATCCGCTCCGATGCCCACTGCACGGTGCAGCTCTCCTTCGGCAACTCGGAAGTGTTCGACTATTCCTACTTCATCAACCACTGGGGCTGGTTCTTCGGCAACACCATCGTTTCCAACGGCAACGTCCGCTCCAACGGCCAGTTCGACTTCGGCGGCTACGCCTCCACCATCAACGGCAGCCCGCGCTACGAGAGCGCCAACGGCACCGATCTGGAAGGGTACATCGATGACAACGGCGACGGCGTCACGGATGGCTCCGATGGCGGCGTCTACTCCGGCTTCCAGATCGTCAACCAGGCGAACATCAGAGGCATGGGCGCCCTGGCCAAGAACCAGCACCCCAACGAGGGGGCCGTGTCGATGCCGAATATCTCCAAGCTCAATCTTTACGAGGCGCAGGCCACGTCCCAGGGCGGGACCATCAAGATCGGCGCGACGACCTACGTGAGCGGCGTTCTCGGCGACAACGTCGGGGAAAAGCAGCATCTTTACCTGGTCGGCACTGCCGCCAGCCCGATCGTCATCAACGGCCCGGTGGTGGTTCGCGGCTCGGTGATCATCTCCGGCGTGGTCACGGGCAAGGGGACGATCTACTCCGGCGGCAACGTCTACGTCCCCAAGAACCTGATTTACTTGAACCCGCCGGCCACGCCTCGGCCCGCCAACAACAGGGAAGCCACCGTCGAGGCCTGGCTCCAGGCCAACCAGAACAAGGACGCCCTCGGGCTCTTCGCCAAGGAGCACGTCGTCATCGGCAACTACACCAGCTCCACCTGGCAACGCTACGTGAGCAGCTGGGTCAACCACCCGCTCAACAAATCGAAGGAGGATGCCGGCACCGACGGCATCCAGAACACCCGCAACGGCCTGGATGGCATCGCCAACACCGCCGATGACGACACCATCGAGGATGACGGCGTCTGGACGGTGAGCCGCTACACCTCGGCGGATGCCGCCCGCGGCCTCATCCCGGCGGGCAAGAACATCGGCGACGTCATCCCGGGAAGCGGGGAAGACATCGATGGCGACGGCGTCTATGACGGCACGACGACGATGTCTCAGTTCAATATCCCCGCCGCCCTCGGCACCACCAACTGGGCGGGGAACATCACCGGCGCCCCGACCTTTTCCAGCATCTCGACGACCAGCATCAACCGCATCGATGCGTCGTTTTACACCAACCACACGCTGGCGGCGCTGATGATCTCTAGCACCGACATCCAGATGAACGGCAGCATCGTATCGCGCAACGAATCGATCATCTACTCGGCCCCGCGCATCCTCATGAACCACGATGAGCGGCTGACCGGCCGTGGCGGCGAGTTCTTCGGGTTCTATCTGCCCAAGGCCTGGGAGCCGATCCAGATCCTGCAGTGGGAGTTCGACCGTCCCTTGCCGCTGGAAGGTAACCAGTTGACCAATCCCGATGACATCGCCGGCTACTGGAAAGGGACGTTAGTGTACTAGTTGCCTTGCTGTTGAAACAACTGGCAGGAAATCATGAATCAACCAAAAACGCTCCACCGTTTCAGGTTTTTCCCCCTCTGTCTGGGATTGTCGCTTCCCCTGGTTTCTTTCCCGGCCTCCGGCGATGAATCTCCGGAGGAGCCGGCAAGCGACAGCACGGACGATGAACTCTCCCCGGAAATCCGCGAGACCATTCTCGACAAGGGGAAGATTGCCGAGGAGACCTACCAGCGCCTGGTCGGCCTGCGCGAGGCCGGCAACCCGCACATTCGCCAGGGCCTCCTCCTCTCCACCATCAAGGATGACCCCCTCAAATCGTACGTCGATCCGGAGAAGAACCGCCGGGAGAGGATCGCCTTGATCGAAAGGCGGGATCCGAACGCCCCCCAGGATGAAGAGGGCGAGGAGATGGAGCCGAGGGTAGAGAAACCGAAGCCGCCGCAGGTTCCGTCGGCCCGCGCCGTCAAGGATACAGGCGATTCCAGCTCGGCGGTGGTGTTCTCCATCCTGGGAGCCGCCTTGCTGGCCGCCGGAGCGGCGGCGCTGGTGGCGGTCTACTGGAAGCGCCGCTGGAAGAAGAAGTAATTCAACCCTTGGTCTTCCCCTCCGGTTTCCTCTCTTGCCTTCGCCTGGCGGGCCGGTATACTCTTCCCTTCGAGGTTTAAGCGGAGCTTGCCCATTCCCCGCCTCCGAGGCTCTGCGACCAGCCTCAACAACAGAGAAGGAAGAGAGACCGCGACATGGGTTTGACGGAAACCGCACCCGAGCCCCCCTCGGCGCCCGAAACCGGCGCCGGCTTCATGGAAAAGGCGAGGCGGACGCTGCAGGAAGTTTTCGGCTTCCCGGCCTTCCGCGACGGCCAGCGCCGAGCCCTCGAGGCCCTTCAGGACGGCAAGGACTGCCTCCTCATCATGCCCACCGGCAGCGGCAAATCGCTCTGCTACCAGGTGCCGGCGCTGATCCTTCCCGGCGTCACCCTCGTCATATCCCCGCTCATCGCCCTGATGAAGGACCAGGTCGATGGCCTGGCCTTGCGAGGCGTCCCGGTGACCTTCGTGAACAGCTCCCTCACCCTCGATGAGCAGTGGGCGAGGATCGAGAGCATGAAGGCGGGAGCTTACAAGCTGGTGTACGTGGCCCCCGAGCGCTTCCGCAACCGCGCCTTCTGCCGCTCCCTGGCCGGCGTCAAGGTCTCGCTCCTCGCCGTCGATGAAGCGCACTGCATTTCCCAGTGGGGGCACGATTTCCGGCCCGACTACCGTAGGCTCCGCCAGGTCCGCGAGCTGCTGAGGGGCGTGCAGACCATCGCCCTCACCGCCACGGCCACGCCCGAGGTCCAGGACGACATTGCCCTCGAGCTGAAGATGTCGAGCCCCGAGCGCATCGTCACCGGCTTCGACCGCCCCAACTTGTTTTATCGGGTGAAAAAAACCAGCGGCGGCGCTCAGAAGCTGGAGGCCTTGCAGGAGTTCATCGCCGGGCTGCTGCGCGAGCATGATGGTGACGGCACGCCATCGGGGATCGTCTACGCCGGCACCCGCAAGCACGCCGAGGAAGTGGCCGACTTCCTGAACGAGCGCCCTCTCCGGCGCGAGCCGGAAGACGGCCGCGAAGAGAAGAAGGGGCCGGTCTGCCGGGCCTATCACGCCGGTCTCGAGAACGACCAGCGCCGGGAGGTCCAGGAGGACTTCATGGAAGGCCGCCTCCCCTGGGTCGCCGCCACCAACGCCTTCGGAATGGGCGTCGACAAGGCGGACATCCGCTGCGTGGTCCACTACGACCTTCCCGGCAGCATCGAGGCCTACTACCAGGAGGTCGGCCGCGCCGGCCGCGATGGGCTGCCGGCCCAGTGCCTGCTCCTTTTCAGCGAAGCCGACCGCCACCTGCAGGAGTTCTTCATCGAAGGTTCCAATCCCAGCCCCGAGATGATCACCGGCGTCTACCGCTTCCTGTGGAGCCTGGAGGAGAACCCCATCTTCCAGACCTTGGCGGACCTCGAGAACCGCTTCCGGTTCTCGGAATTCACGCCCGGACGGGCCAATCCGCTGGCCTTCCGGACCTCGGTGGTAGTGCTGGAGCGGGCGGAGGCCCTCGAGCGCCTCGACAACTTCGATAACCTGGCCGAGGTGCGCCAGTTGCCGGGAAAAAGCTGGCAGGAAAATCCTTTCAAAGAAACCGCCACGGTGCGCCGCGCCCTCTGGGAAAGCCTCGCCAAGGTCTTCGAGCGCTCCGACGGCGAGGCGGTCCAATTCCACCCGGAGCGCTGGGCCGCCGAGCTTGAAATGCCGCTCGAGTCGCTGCGCCGCGGGCTCCACCAGATGGCCGAAGACGGCTGGCTCGAGTACCTGCCGCCCTTCCGCGGCCGGGCTATCCGCCTGCCGGAAGAGCGGCGGAAGACGCACGAGACGGGGGTCGACTTCAAGGCGCTGGAGAAGCGCCGCCAGCGCGATGAGGAGCGCCTCGAGAAAGTCATCGCCTATTGCCGCTCGCGGGACTGCCGCCGCAACTTGATCCTCCGGCACTTCGGCGAGAAGGTGCCGTCCGGGCACTGCAGCCACTGTGACCGCTGCCGGACCGGCCATCAGGCGGTAGCACAGCGCATCCCTCCCCGCCCCCTCGATGAGGAGGAATTCACCAAGGTGCGGAAGATCCTGAGCGGCGTGGCGAGGGCCGCCGGGCGCTGCGGCCGCGGCAAGATCATCCAGATGCTTCTGGGATCACAGGCGCAGGGGATTTTCGAACTGGGGCTGGCTCAGCTTTCCACGTACGGAATCCTCCAGGGCATGCCCCGGGAGGAGGTGCGCCGCCTGGTCGGCCTGCTCGAGGAGGCGGGCTGCCTGGAGGAAGCCGGGGAACGTTATCCCCTGCTGTGCCTCACCGAGCGGGGCCGGCGCGTCATGCAGGCCAAGGAGCGCCTCGATCTGCCGCTCCCGGTTTCTCAACCGCCTCCGCCCCGGCCGGAGCCCGGCGGCGCTCCTCCGGAGGAGAGTCTGCCGGAACGGGATGAAGCGCTCTTCCAGCGCCTGCGGCACCTGCGGCGCGAGCTGGCTGGCCGCTACAACGTCCCCGCCTTCCGGGTCTTCAGCGACCGGACTCTGAAAGCCATGGCGCGGGCCCGCCCGGCCACGGAGGAGGAGATGCTCTCGGTCCCCGGCGTCGGCAAGGTCACCCTGAGCCTCTTCGGCCAGGAGTTTTTGCGGGAAATTAACCTTTACAGGGCCGAGGACCGGACCGGATAATTTTTGCTTATCGAGTTCGCGAGCAGAGAAAGTCCTGGTTCAGATGAAAAGTTCAGCCATATAGATCCGCCATGCCGGTATGCCGCTCCGTTTTCCCGTTGGTTTTTTTGAGCTTCCTTGTCAATTTCATCTCGGCAGCCAGAGCTGAAGATACCAAAGAAAGCGGCCCGCCCGCCGACCTCTTCGAGCCGCCGCGGGTGGCGTCGATCCGCCTCGAGGTCTCCGAGAAGTCGATCGAGGCCCTGCGCGAGAATCCCAAGATTTACGTGCGCGCCACCCTGAAGGAGGGGGAGCGGACCTTTCCCAACATCGGGCTGCGCTTGAAAGGGAGCGTCGGCAGCTTCCAGCCGCTCGAGGCCAAGCCCGGCCTCACCATCAAGATGAACCAGTTCGTCGCCGAGGCCCGCTTTCACGGCTTGCGGAAGTTCCTGCTGAACAACGCCGCCCAGGACCCGTCCTACCTCTCCGAATACCTCGGCAACGGCCTGTTCGCCGCTGCCCTCGTGCCGGCGGCGCGCGTGGGCTTCGCGCGCGTCCACCTGAACGACCGCGACCTGGGGCTGTACGTCCTGGTGGAGGGGATCTCCCGTGATTTCCTGTCGCGCCACTTTCTCGATCCCGGCGGCAACCTTTACGAGGGGCCCGGCGAGGTCTCCGACGAGCTGGACACCGACTCGCGCGGCGGCCAGTCGGACCGCTCCGATCTCCGCGCCCTCCACCAGGCCGCCCAGGATCCGGACCCGAAGGAGCGCTTGAGCCGTCTCGAGAAGGTCCTCGACCTGGACCGCTTCCTCTCCTTCCTGGCGGTGGAGCTGATGACCTGGCACTGGGATGGCTACGCCATCGGCGTCAACAACTACCGCATCTACGATGATCCCTCCAGCGGCCGCATGACCTTTCTGCCGCACGGCTCGGACCAGCTCTTCCAGAATTCCCATGCCGAGCTGCTGCCGGAGATCCGCGGCCTCGTCGCTCGGGCCGTCCTGAACACCGACGAGGGGCGGCGCCGATACCGCGAGCGCATCCAGATCCTCCTCGACCAGGCTTTCACGCTGAAGAACATCCGCCGGCGCGCCGACGCGGCCCTGGCGGCCATCCAGCCGGTCCTCAAGGAGATTGGCGAGGAGGCGGCCAAGGAGCACCAGGAGACCGCCAGGAACTTCTTCGCCCAGATCGCCGAGCGCCTCGACGACGTCCGAGAGCAGGTGAAGAAAGAGTTCCCGCCGCCGCCCGCTCCGCCGGCCCCCCTCGAGTTCAACGAGCAAGGTATCGCCAAGCTGTCCGGCTGGCAGAAGCGCATCAGCCTTCCCGGCAGCCTGGAGCTGGACCAGCCGGCTGATCAGGGGTTGGGCGGCAAGCCGGCCCTTCACATCGCCGCGGGAGAAGGGGAAGGCGGCGCCGCCTCCTGGCGAGCCCGGGTCAGCTTGACCACCGGCCGGTACCGCTTCTGCGGCCAGGTGCGCACCGAGGGGGTCGTCCGCAGCGAGGAGGAAGGGCGTCCCGGCGGCGCCGGCTTGAGGATTTCCGGCCACCATCCCGCGCGCAAGGTCACCGGCAGCCAGGGCTGGAAGCGCTTCGAGTTCGAGTTCAAGGTGCCGATGGACGACGCCGAGGAGGACAGCCAGGACAACGCCGAGGTCGAGCTGGTCTGCGAGCTGAACGCCGCCAGGGGCCAGGTCTGGTTCGACCTCGAATCGCTGCAGCTCGAGCGGCTGTAGCCAAACTGCTCCATCATGAAAACGATAACTTTCCTGTTGGTCTTAAATTCTCTTGCAGGAAACTCCTCCACTTTTCAGAAGATCGACGACCTCCCGCTCCTCACACCCCCCGACCTCGAGCCTCCCAAGGCCGACTGGCTGGTGAAGCCCATGTCCCGTAAGGCGTCGCTCTACCGGAGCGGACGGCCCCACGAGATCGTCCTCGCCAACGGCCTCATCGCTCTGACCTTCCGGCTCTCGCCCAACGCCGCCCGCTCCGGCTTCAAGAACCTTTCGACGGGAGAGTCGATCCTGCGCGCCGTCACCCCGGAGGCCAAGGCGGTCATTGACGGAGAGGAATTCGCCATCGGCGGCCTGGTTGGGCAGCCGGACACCGCCTACCTGCTCCCCGAATGGCTGGATCGGATGACCGGAGACCCGAAAACGTTCCAGTTCGCCGGCTTCCAGGCGGGGAAGACAGAAGAGCGCTTCCCGTGGAAGCGCAAGGCCCGGTCGGCGCCGCTCCCCTGGCCGCCGCCCGGGGTCCATCTCGCCCTCCATTTCCGGTCTCCCGAGGCCAAGGCCCCAGGATTCGAGGCTACCGTGCACTACGAGATGTACGACGGCCTGCCGCTCCTCGCCAAGCGGCTCGAGCTGCGAAACCGGGGAGACCGGCCGGTGCGACTGCAACGCTTCACCGCCGAGATCCTGGCGGCGGCGGAGTACGAATCCGCGGTTGATCAGAGGAAGGAATGGCGGCTCCCCAACCTGCACGTGGAGAGCGACTACGCCTTCACCGGCATGGATCCGACCACCGCCAACCATGTCGTCCGGTGGGTCCCCGATCCGGAGTACAAGACCCAGGTCAACTACGAGCTCAAGACGCCGGCCTTGCTCCTCTGCGAGCCCCCCTTCGGCCCGGATCAGGAGATTCCGCCGGACGGCCGCTTCGAGTCGTTCCAGGTCTTCGAGCTGGCGCTGGACAGCGCCGAGCGTGAACGCAAGGGCCTGGCGATGCGGCGCATGTACCGCGCCCTGGCGCCATGGGTCAGCGAGAACCCGCTCATGCTCCATCTCACCAGCTCGGATCCCAAAGTGATCCGCGGCGCCATCGATCAAGCGGCCGAGGCAGGCTTCGAGATGGTCATCATCAGCTTCTGGAGCGGCTTCAACTTCGAGGCGGACGATCCCGCGTATGCCAAACCGTACGCCGAGCTGGCGGAGTACGCCGGGAAGAAGGGCATCGAGCTGGGCGGCTACTCGCTCTTTTCGAGCCGCTCGGTCGGCCCGGAGGTCGATGTCATCAACCCCCAGACGGGGAAGCCCGGCGGCGCCATCTTCGGCAGCGCTCCCTGCCTGGCCACCGATTGGGGGAAGGACTATCTCGGCCGGCTGCAGAAGATGATCGAGCGCGCCGGCTTCAGCGTCCTCGAGCACGACGGCCCCTACCCGGGGGACCGCTGCGCCTCGTCGCGGCACTCCGGCCACCGCGGCCTCGATGATTCGCAGTGGTCGCAGTGGCGACGGACCGTCGACTTTTACAAGTGGTGCCGCGGCAGGGGCGTCCACCTCAACGTCCCCGACTGGTACTTCCTCAGCGGCTCGAGCAAGACCGGCATGGGGTACCGCGAGAACAACTGGTCCCTCCCCCGCGAGCAGCAGATGGTCCACGCCCGGCAGAACATGTTCGACGGCACCTGGGAGAAGACGCCGAGCATGGGCTGGATGCTGGTGCCGCTGGTCGAGTACCAGGGGGGCGGCCCGGCGGCGACCCTGGAGCCGCTCTCGGAGCATCTCGACGACTACGAGCGGCATCTCTCCAATTTCCTCGGCTTCGGCGTGCAGGCCTGCTACCGCGGCCCGCGGCTCTTCGATGCGGATAAGACCAGGGATCTGGTGCGGAAGTGGGTGCAATTCTTCAAGCGCCACCGCGCCATCCTGGAGTCGGACGTGATCCACCTGCGGCGCGCCGACGGGCAGGGCTGGGACGGCATCCTCCACGTCAACCCGGGGATCGAGGAGCGCGGCCTGGCCTTCCTCTACAATCCTACCGCCCGGGAGATCGCCACGGCGGTGGCCCTGCCGCTTTACTACACCGGCCTGGAAGAGAAGGCCGCGGTCCGGTTGCTGGACGGCCCGCCGGCGACTTTCGCGCTCAACCGCCGCTACGAAATCGAGCTGCCGGTCAAGATCCCGGCGCGGGGGTGGACGTGGATAGAGATCAGGGACAGCCGCTGATTTTTGAGATTTTGCGAGACCTTTCCGGCTCGATGAACGCTATACGGTTGAAATGGAAGCCATCATGGTGAAGCTCCCAGACGCGATTGAACTCATTGGCAAGGCAAAGGGTGGGGACCGGACGGCGTTTGACCGGCTCTTCTCAAACGCCCAGGATCAACTGGTGAATTTCATCCGATCCCGCATGGGCCCAGCTCTCAGGCAGCGCCTCGATCCCGAAGATGTGCTCCAGGAGACCTTCTTGCGAGCCTTCCGTTCCATGGCGCAGTTTGAGTGGAAGGGCGAGGAATCGTTCGAACGCTGGCTGGAAGGGATCGCCGGCCATACCCTCGCGGACGCGGCGAGAAATTCGCGGGGGAGGAAGGAGCTGCAGATCGGGCGCGATCCGGCGGCAGAAACTGTTTCGCCTAGCAAACACCTCCGCCGGGAAGAGCGTTTCGGCCGCCTGAGAAAGAGCCTGCAAGGGCTGAGCCCGGACCACCAGACGGTCATTATGCTCTCCCGGATTGAAGGTCTGACCATCAAGGAAATCGCCGGGCGCATGGAACGGTCGGAGAGCGCCGTGAAAAACCTGCTTTTTCGGGCCATGAAGGAGCTGAAGAAGTCCTTCGGCGACACCGAAAGCTTCCACCTCGGATCGCAGACCTTCAGGAAGGAAGACGGCCGCCATGGCGCGTGAGCGATTTCCCGACCATCTTGAAAGCGATCCCTCGGGCGGGCGAGAGCGAGAGCTGGAGGAGCTGTTCGCGCGGTGCGTGGACCGTTTGAATCGGGGCGAGAAGATCGACGCGGAGACGATCCTCGCCGAGAATCCCGATGCCGGACCGGAGCTGCTCGAGTACCTGGAGGGCTACATCGAGGCGGGTGCCGAGAAGATCGAGCCTCCTGGCCTCAGGAAGATTGGCGATTACACGCTGCGCCGCCAGATCGGCCGCGGGGGGATGGGCGTCGTCTACGAGGCGTGGGAGAACTCGATGGATCGCCGGGTGGCGCTGAAAGTTCTTCCAGCAGGTATCGCGGCGGACACGAAGGCCTTCACGCGCTTCTGTCAGGAAGCCAAGCTCGCAGGCCAGCTTCACCATCCGAACATCGTTCCAGTATTCGGAATGGGGATCAAAGAGGACACCCCGCACTTTTCGATGGAATTCATCGAGGGAGAGACGCTGGCGCAGATCGTGACGAAGTTCAAGGACGCTCCGCTCGAGATGAAGACGCCGTTTGGGTTCCCTCGAGACGACGTGGCCTACTTCTCGACGCTGGCCCGCACCTTTGCCGACGTGGCCGACGGACTCCAGCATGCGCATTCGCACAAGATCGTCCACCGAGACATTAAGCCGTCGAACTTGATCCTCGACGCCGAGGGACGGCTCAGGATCCTCGATTTCGGCCTGGCGAGACTGGAAGGCCAGGAGAGCCTCACGGTGAGCGGCGACTTGGTCGGTACGCCTCAGTACATGAGCCCGGAGCAGGCGCGGCGGAGGAAGATCGCAGTCGACTATCGCACGGACATCTACTCCCTCGGCGCGACGCTCTACGAGATGCTGACGTTGCAGCCCCCGTTCCGGGGCAAGGACCACGCGGACACGCTGAGCCAGATCATCGAGCGCGAACCGGTGCTCCCGCGCAAGCTCAACCCGCGCGTTCCGGTGGAGCTGGAGACGATCGTGCTCAAGTGCATGAGGAAGGAGGCGGGAGACAGATACGGCACTGCGGAGGCGCTCGCGCAGGACCTGAGGAGGTTTGTGAGGGGGGATGCGATTGAGGCGCAGCCGCAGGCGACGTGGGAGCGCGTCGGAAGGCGGCTCCAGCGGTACCGAAAAGCTTTACTCGCTGCGGTGGGCGTGGCTGCCGCCATCGTCGTGGGCCTCGCGGTGAGCACGGTGCTCATCGCGAACGCGTACCGTTCCGCCGAGGAGCACCGAGTTGAAACGCAGCGCGAGCTCTACATCGCGGACATGCGGCTCGCGCTATCGGACTGGGAAGCGGGGAACTTCGGCCGCTTCGAAAACCTCCTCGAGCGCCATCGGCCACGGGCAGGTGAACGCGACCTGCGGGGGTGGGAGTGGCACCACCTCGACGCGCGGCGCCACACTTCGCTCGCTCGCTTCGAGATCCATCCCGAAGCAGCGTCGGCAGTTGCATGGAGCCCCGGCGGTCAACGCATCGCGTGCGGGGGCAGTGACGGCGTGATCAAAGTGTTCGACGTGACCCGACGGGTGCAGCTCTTTACTCGCTCTTGCCCCGTGGGGCCTGTTCGAGCCGTGGCGTGGAGCCCCACCGGCGATCGAATCGCGGCGGTCTGCCAGGACGGGACTCTCACTGGTTGGGACGAGAACGGCCGAGAGGTTTTTTCGCATGCAGCCAAGGTGAATTCCGTTCAGTTCTTCGCCGTCGCTTTCAGTCCGAACGGCTCGCTCCTGGCATACGCCAGCGCTGATAAGACAGTCCGAGTTTCCTCAAGCTCAGACGGGGCAGTGTTGCAGACAATCGAGCTCAGCGAGTTCAGGAGCATCCCGTGCCTCTCTTTCAGTTCGAACGGCGAACGTCTTGCTGTTGCTTGCCTCGCTCCGGGTCGTGTCGTCGTGTTCGAAACTGCTACGTGGAAGGAGATCGACCATTTCAATCCGCCAGCTTGGCTCTACACCGCGGTCTGGAGTCCCAACGGCTCTTTCCTTGCGACGTCTTCGGCCGACGGCACTGTGACGGTCTGGGACGCGAGTACCTGGGAAGAAAAGAGAAGCTTTCGCGCGCACGCTGGTTACGTCCTTTCGGTCGATTGGAGCCCGGACGGCAGGCAGGTCGTCTCGGGTGGCCAGGATGGCCTTGTGAAAGTTTGGAACCTCGAAGCGCAGGACACGGTTCCAATTGTCCTCCGAGGGCATACCGGTGTCATCTGGTCGGTAGGCTGGAACGGAAAGTCAGATCGTATCGCTTCGGCGAGCCAGGACGGAACCGTACGGATCTGGGATCCGAGTTCTTCAACCGAGTTTGTCGCCGTCCCCGGTTCTGCACCTGCTGCATGGGATCACGAAGGGCGAAGGCTCGCCGTCGCTAACGTCGATGGGAAAGAGTTCCAAGTTCGAGACGCCGAGAACGGGCGAGTGATTGGCTCGGTTCAGACGGACCATAAGGTCTCTGTGTTGGCTTTTAGTCGGGACGATCGCCTGCTTGCAGGCGCCGCCGACGGTGACGCGCTCCGTGTGTGGGCATGGGAAGATCGTGCAGTCGTGCACACGAGTGACGGTAAGCACGGAGGCGAGCTGCTGTGTCTCTCCTGGGCTCCTGACGCGACACAGCTTGCCACTGGCGGGAAGGACGGCGTCGTTAGGATCTGGGACGTGAAGTCCTCGGCCCTGGTCGACGAGCTTCGCGGGCATAACGACCGCATGGGATCGGTGGCGTGGAGTCCAGACGGTTCTTCGATAGCGACCACAGACATTGCATTTGAGGTCAAGATCTGGAGCCGCACCTCCGGCGGCTGGCGTCTCCTCCATGATCTCCGTCGGGGCCGCAAGCAATGGGAAGATTCCCGCGGGGGCACATGGCCTTGTGCGCTCGCGTGGAGTCCAGACGGCCGGCGGCTTGCGGCGGTGGTCTCTTCGGGCGTGCCTGAAGGTCTGGTCGTCTGGAACCTGAGCAGTGGCTCGGAGCTCTTCCGAGTTCAGGGTCACTCCTCTGGCGTCACGAGCGTCGCCTGGAGTCCCGATGGCGGTCGGCTCGCCACCGGCGGAGCAGACCAAGCGGTGATCATCTGGGATGCCGAGAAAGGCGAGGAGCTGATCCGGCTCCGCGGACACGCAAGGGGAATCCATCTCTTGAGCTGGGATGGATCGGGTCGCAGGCTTCTGTCCGGAGACTCGAAGGGTGAGTTGAGAGTCTGGGACGCGCCGGAGTACAAACCATCACGGGGAGAGTGACCTTGGAGCATTCTTAGGGAGGATTCGCTAATGAACTCGAAATATCAAACGCTTCGTGGATTCTTAAACCGTTGTGCGGTGTCGCTGACCATCGTCCTCGTGCCCCTTGCTGCGCGTGGCGGGACGAGCGCTGAGCGGGGACCCCACCTGGTGAGGGACATCGATCCAGAGCCGTCGCTCTACGGGGAGTACATCTCGGTGGCGTTTACTGGATCAAACGGTGAACGAGCCATTTTCTGGTCGCTGCATTTTAGCAACCATTGTTGCCACGAGAGCGTCTTCTGGATAAGCGACGGCACTTCAGAGGGAACTTTCAGCTCCGCTGATCTCGTCGGGCCTGGGGTAGCCTTGAGTCTGTCACTGACGGTAGTGGTTGCACAGGAGCAGCTTTTCTTTGGAGCCTCGGATTTAGAAAACGGAAGGGAGCTTTGGGTAAGCGATGGAACGCCTCAGGGAACGCACCTCGTCAAGGACATACTGATCGGGCCCGGAGGCGCTCTCGACGGCTACGATTGGGAAATGATAGCGCTGGGAGATCGGGTTTTCTTCGTGGCGAATGATGGCGTCCATGGACATGAGCTGTGGGTCAGTGACGGTACCGATTCCGGAACGAACTTAGTGGCAGATCTCGTACCGGGGGATGTCGGGGCTGCGCCACATGCACTGATGGCTGTTGGCAATAAGGTCGCATTCTTCGCCGACAACCGGTTCTGGATCAGCGATGGAACGTCCGCAGGAACAGGTCCCGTGCCAGGGATTCCAATGCTGAGTGCTGGTGGACCGACGGATTCCATTGGAAACATGGCTTACTTCAGGGCCGACGATGGCGTCCACGGACCCGAGCTCTGGACAAGTGATGGCACAGCACTCGGTACACATCTCCTCAAAGACATTTGCCCAGGAACCTGTTCCGTTTGGCCTGGTGAATTGGTAGCAGTTGGGGAAAGGCTCTACTTCTCGGTCAGTGACGGGGCCCACGGGAACGGGCCTTGGGTGAGCGATGGTACTGAAGCGGGAACTCGGCTACTCAAGGACCTCGGCAGCTTAGCCAGTGGCTACTTCTCGGTGGACGATCTGGTCTACTTCTTCGTTGGATACGCACCAGAGCAACAATTGTGGGTCACCGACGGTACTACTGAAGGAACCGCGCCGGTCGATGTCGATGAATTCTCTCAGCTCAAACGCGGCTCCGAGTTCTCTCAACTTCACTTGGTCGGAGCCGTGAACAAGAAACTGCTCTTCCTTGTGGACTATGGCGCCTTCGGACTGGAGATCCTGGCGAAGGACCGATCTACCGGCGCCGTCGAGGTACTCCGAACAGAGTCGTCGGCTTCGCTCGATGGGGTCTACGTAACCTGCAGCAACTCCCCACAATTGACCGAGGTCGTCGATGGATGGATCGGGTTTTCCACTTGGCGTGGAACTTTTGTAAGTGATGGCAAGGATACGCTTGATCCGACATCCACGTTGCGCGACTCGTTGGGATTGCCGGAGGCTCCGAGACTCTACGGAAGCTTTGGGTCAGACGGAGGCTGGTACGCCGTGATCGGTGACGGCGAGCTCTGGGTGAGTGATCACACTGGTGTTGCCGCGCACAGCGTAATGAGTTTCGACTCGATTAATGAGCTGAGAGCCATCGGCGATCGCCTCTACTTCGTTGCCCTCCACCGGGAGCTCTGGGCTACCGATGGAACCACGGAGGGAACGCGACTTCTCTTGAAGTCCTTGGACGAGATTCACCTTCGCGAAGGCTCCCAAACTGCAACTCGCCTCTTCATGTCAGTGGATGGTGAACTGTGGACCAGCGACGGTACGCCGGAGGGAACATTACGGTTCCTCGAGTTGACCGGCCAGCGTCCGGAGTTAGGACTCGTGGTTGGAGGCGATCCAGTAACCATTGGTGAATTGGCATTCTTTCAAGCCCGCGATGATCTCCACGGGTTGGAGCTCTGGATTACGGACTGGACACCCGAGGGGACCCGTCTCGTAAAAGACATCGTTACCGGTCCAGATTCATCAAATCCATTGGGCCTGACCGCCGTGGGAGATAAGCTCTTCTTCATGGCACTGGACTCAGAGCTGTGGATCAGTGACGGGACGAGTGGTGGCACGCGTCCCGTAAAACCTGGTCCCAATCGCCCACACTTGTGGTGGGTGGGATCCCTTCCCTTCTCGGCAATCGCCGGGCGACTGTACTTCATGTCGTTTGTTGAAGGTGTCGGTGAAGGTGTCGGTGTCTGGGAGATCTGGGTCAGCGACGGGACAGCAGAGGGGACACATCCCGTGGCTGAGTCAGAGTCTTTCTACATCACCATGAGGTCCGCCGTTGAGAGCCGCCAAGGCTACGGCTACTGGTGGTTAAGTGAGCAGCAGCAAGGGATTGCCGCGGCAATTGGTGATGTCCTGTACTTTCTTGGCACTGGACCCTGGAGCAAGGCGCTCTGGCAGATCACCGAGCCGGGGGCTGAGCCGGCGATTGTGCGAAAGTGGAATTCAGACTTTTTCGTCGTCGTTGGTTGCGGGGCGGAAGTCTATTTATCGGCCATGCTCATGTCCGGATCCACCCTCTTTTTGACGGGAGTGACCTCCAGCGGGAACGAGCTCTGGGCGCTTCCTCATGCTGATCGTTACGACGCTCGAATTCTTCCGGAGTTCGAATCCATGGAGGAAGCTCCCGGAGTGTTTCGGTTCGACGTGAACGGGAGCATGGGGGCCGAAGGGGAGCCCCTCGTCTCATACCACTGGGACTTCAGCGACGGGGAAAGCGCAGAAGGCGTTGTCGTCCATCACCAGTTCGCGCCTGGACGCCACCGCGCCGAGTTGACGGTGTCCGGTTCAGGGGATCGCATCGCCACGGCGCGTCAACTCTTCACCGTCTCGTGTCCGACAGGTGATACAAGCCCCTGGATCGGTATCGATGTGGGCCTGACTCCGCTGGGTTTCCGAGGGGCTTCTGACTTTACGGCCGGAGACGCCACGGGAAGGCTTGACGTCTGCGCAGGGGGTCGGCGTATTGGTGAAACCCGCGATGGCTTCCACTTCACGTACCGGCCAGTAACGGGCGACTTCCTGCTGTCTGCGCGCATCGACGCACTATCGGGCGGCCCCGGCACGAGTCTCGGCCTCATGGTGCGTGAGGATCTCAGCACGAGTTCGCGCCATACGAGTGTCCTCATGGAGCTCAGGCCGACGGGGGAAGAGAGCCTCTTGCGCGTCCTCACTCGCGCCGACGACTCCGGCGCTACATCCGAAGTGGCCTCCATGCCTCTCGGGGGCCAGAGCGCGCTGCGACTCGCACGCCATGGCGACACCATCCAGGCCTTCGCCTCGGATGACGGCATCCGATGGGGTCCGCCGCTTGCGGCAATTTCCCTAGCCGGCTTGCCACAGTCGGCCTTCTGCGGAATCTCAGCATGTGCCAAGGAGCCCTTGCCGGAGGAGGCCTTCAAGGCGCTTGATGCGAAGGTCAGCGGTCTTCATCTCGATAGCCCAAAGATCCTCATCCCATTCCACCGCGGCGACTCGAATTCCAGCGGCGATGTCGACATCTCCGACGGCATCGCTATCTTCGGCTTCCTATTCCTGGGAAACCCACCAGCCTTATCTTGCAAAGAGTCCGCCGACGTCAACAACGACAGCACGATCGACATCTCAGACGGGATCTACCTACTTGAGTGGCTCTTCACCGGTGGCCCCGAGCCAGCAGCCCCGGGTCCTGCGGGCGTCCCCTGTGGCGTGGATCCAGATCCGGCGGGCTCTCCAGGGGATCTTGGCTGCGAGGCGTACGAGGCCTGTCATTGAATGTCCCGATAGTCTCACGCCGCAGTTCAAGTTCAGTCAGTGCAAAAAAAGCCTCGAGGTAGTCGGCTCAACACTATCTCGCTCACTGACCTTTGTTGACATTGAGGATTCGTTGCTCATCTCCCCAACCTCCGTGGATTTCCATTCTCAGTTCGAAGAAATTACCGAGGTGACAGGAGAGCCCTCCTGGAATTTATCCGGCTAGGAGAGCCTTGGGCAGTCTCTTCAGATTTCGTGACGCTTTGTAAATGTCCATCGCTTTCTGGGCGTTCAACCAGAATTCAGGAGAAGTCCTAAAGGCGGCAGCGAGCTTGAGCGCTAGGGTCGCCGTCAAGGCGGATCGCCCGTTGACCAAACGATTGATGATTTTAACTTCGCAACCGATGTGATCGGCCAGCTGTTTTTGAGTCAACCCCAGCGGATTCAGGAATTCCTCCCTGAGAATCTCGCCGGGGCTCGTTGGCTTCCTCTTTATCTGTATCATAACCTGTCCTTCCAATCCATATCAGTTGTGGTAATCTACAATCCTCACTCGTTCGGGTCCGATCCTTGTCCAAACAAAAACGATTCTCCACTGATCATTGATTCGCATGCTATGAAATCCTGCCAGGTCGCCCTTCAGAGCCTCCAGGCGGTTTCCAGGAGGAGATCCTAAATCCTCCAGCTCAGCGGCAAAATGAAGTATATCAAGCTTCCGCCTCACGACGCTGGAAATACTCTTCCATGGCACTCCTTTTTTCAGCCGCCCATGAACGAAGAACCCCTCAGTTTCTTTGTCTGAAAAGGACTGTATGGTCACACCGTTATTATATACCAAATAACGGTATACCGCATCAAGGTTGTCGTGTTTCACGATGATTAGCACTCACGTTTCTCGCTTTTTGGCACCGCCGTTTGGATTTTTGGGGATATTCGCTCTAATTTGCAGTCGTGGGCAAGTGCTCATTCAATTTGCCTGGTGCCAAAGATCGTGGAACAATT
>JACQVS010000144.1 GCA_016209605.1 Planctomycetota bacterium | reverse complement strand
GCGCGACGACGAGGCTTATTAACGGAGAAATAAGTTGAGGAGGAGCAACGAAGCATCGCGCGAAGAGGACCGGCCAGACGCCACAAGTGACGTATTTTGCGAAGCAAAAAATACGTCACGGTATTTATGGAGAGGGGTACTTAGCTCCGGCACCGAGCCCGCCGCTCCGGCCGGCTCGATGCTCGATCGCTACCGCGGTTCGGCCGAGCGCGAGGAGGCGCGCCGGTTGATCTCGGAGAGCCGGCAAGCCTCCTTCTCCGGGCTGCAGGGGGCGGCCTTGCCCTTCTTCCTCGCCGCCCTGTTCGAGCCGGCCGATGGCCCCTGCCTGGTGGTCACCGCCACCCAGGAGGAGGCCGAAGAGCTGCGCGAGGAGCTGGAGGCCTTCTCCGGGGCGCCGGCTTACTTCTTCCCGCCCTGGGAATCCCTCTTCCTTGCCGACTCCGAACCGGATGCGGACATCTTCCACGAGCGGCTACGGGTGCTTAAAGAGCTGGCCGATCCTTCCCGGCCAGGGCGCCTCTTCGTGGCCGCGCCCATCCAGGCCGTCATCCAGCCGGTCGCCTCGAGGGCGGAGCTGCTCTCGGCGCGGCTTTCCATCGCCTGCGGGCCATCGACTCCCCGCGACCGCCTCGCCGGTCAGCTCGCCGGCCTGGGCTTCCGGCCGGTGCCGCTCGTCCTCAAGCGCGGAGAGTTTTCAGTGCGCGGCGACATCGTCGACTTCTTCCCCTTCGACTCCGCCAGTCCGCTGCGCCTCGAGTTCTTCGGCGACGCCCTGGAGTCGATCCGCGAATTCCAGCCGGAGTCGCAGCGCTCCCTGGGAGGCCCGGAGATCCGCGCGCGGCAGGTCTTCGTGCCCTCGAAGAAATCGATGTTCCAGGCGTGCTTTCGGGGCGGGGAACCGCTGCTCATCGATTATCTCCTCGAGCGGAGCTGGATCGTCCTCGCCGAACCGCCGGCCGTCGAGGAGCGGCTGCACAAGATCTTCCACAACCTCCTGGGAGGAGGGCCGGGGAGGACCGCCGCCCAGGCTTTCCTCCTCCGCCTCGGCGAGAGGAGGCGCATCCGCGCCCAGGAGATCGCCCTCCCCGCGGACGCGCCGGGCCTGGAGCTGCAGTTCGGCTCGGTGGAGCGCTTCCACAGCGCCGACCTCGAGATCACCATGGCGCGCCTTTCGGAGGCGCTGCTCCTCGGCAAGGCGGTGACCCTCTACTGCGACAGCCCGGCGGAGCGCCAGCGCCTCGAGGAGATCATCGCCGACCACAAGCTCAAGCTGGGCGAGCGCCTGGAGCTGCTCACCGGGCCGGTACGCCGCGGCTTCGAGTCCCTGGCCATCGGCGAGATCCTGCTCTCGACACGCGAGCTTTTCAACCGCCACATCGTGCGCCGCGCGAGAAAGGTTTCGCCGCCCTCGAAGGCCATCCAGAGCTTCTTCGAGCTGGAGGAGGGAGACCTGGTGGTGCATCTCGCTCACGGCATCGGCCGCTACCTGGGCGTGCGGCCGATGGAGAAGGACGGCATCCAGCAGGAGTTCCTCGAAATCGAATACCGCGACGAGGTCAAGGTGTACGTGCCGGCGTCGAAGCTGGACTTGGTGCAGAAGTATATCGGCACCGGCGCGCACGTTCCGGCCCTCGACCGCGTCGGCGGCTCCGGCTGGAACCGCCGCAAGGAGCTGGTGGAGAAGGCGGTGCAGGACTTCGCTTCCGAGCTGCTCGAAATCCAGGCCTTGCGCCAGGAAAAGCCCGGCGTCGCCTACCCCCCCGACGCCGAATGGCAGCGGCAGTTCGAGGCGTCCTTCCCCTTCGAGGACACCCCCGATCAGACCGAGGCGACCCTGGCGGTGAAGGCCGACCTGGAGTCGCCGCGGCCCGCCGACCGCCTGATCTGCGGCGACGTCGGCTACGGCAAGACCGAGGTGGCGATGCGCGCCGCCTTCAAGGCAGCCTGCGCCGGCAAGCAGGCGGCCATCCTCGTCCCCACCACCGTGCTGGCGCAGCAGCACTGCCGCACTTTCCGCGAGCGCATGGCCAGCTTCCCCTTCCGCGTCGAGCAGATCAGCCGCTTCTGCACGCCCCGCGAGCAGCAGGAGATCCTGGCAGCGACCGCCGCCGGAGCGATCGACATCTTGATCGGCACGCACCGCCTCCTCTCGGACGACGTCCAGTTCAAGGACCTCGGCTTGGTCATCATCGATGAGGAGCAGCGCTTCGGCGTCGGCCACAAGGAGAAGCTCAAGCGCATGCGGGCGCTGGTCGACATGCTCACCCTCACGGCCACACCCATCCCGCGCACCCTGCACATGGCGCTCCTGGGGATCCGCGACATCTCGAGCCTGTCGACCCCGCCCGAGGGCCGCAGCCCCATCACCACCGAGATCATCGAGTTCGACCGCTCCCGCGTCCGCGAGGCCATCCTGCGCGAGCTCAACCGCGAGGGCCAGGTCTACTTCGTCCACAACCGCATCGAGGACATCGGCTTGATCCGCCGCGAGCTCCAGCAGACCGTGCCGGAAGCGAGGACCGAGTTCGCCCACGGCCAGATGCCCGAGCACCAGCTCGAGGACATCATGGTTCGATTCCTCGAGCGCGGCATCGATGTGCTCCTCACGACGACCATCATCGAGTCGGGGATCGACATCGCCAACGTCAACACCATTTTCATCAACGAGTGCGACCGCTACGGCCTCTCGGAGCTGCACCAGCTTCGCGGCCGCGTCGGCCGCTCGCGGCACAAGGCCTACTGCTACCTCATCCTGCCGGAGCACCGCCGCCTGAATCCCGACGCCCGCAAGCGCGTCCAGGCCGTGAAGGAGTTCTCTCAGCTCGGGGCCGGCTTTCAGATCGCCATGCGCGACCTGGAAATCCGCGGCGCCGGCAACATTCTCGGCGCCGAGCAGAGCGGCCACATCGGCATCGTCGGCTACGACCTCTACTGCCGTATGCTCGAGAAGGCGGTGAAGCGGCTGCGCGGGGAGATCCCCGACCAGGCGGTGGAGGTGGAGATCGACCTCAACCTCGAAGCCTACATTCCCGAAGAGCTCATTCCCCTCGAGAGCGCCCGCCTGGAGATCTACCGCAAGGTCTCCCGGGCCCAGGAGCTCGACGAGGTGGAGGAGATCGCCCGGGAGCTCGAGGACCGCTACGGCGAGGCGCCGCCGGCGGCGCGCCGCCTCCTCGACGTCCAGAGGCTGCGCGTACTCGGCGCCCGGAACGGCCTGCGCAGCGTCCGCCAAGATTCGGAGAGCATCATCCTCGTTTCTTCCGAGCGCCTGCGCCCCCTCCTCGAAGCCTGCCCGCTGCGCGCCGTGATCGCGAGCCCGGCCGAGATCCACCTGGTGGTCAACGACCCCCGCTCCCGCCGCCAGCCCGTCCCCCTGAGCGACGAGTTGGTCTTCCGCGCCATGCTCGAGTGGCTGAAGAGCGGCCGTTTTCCTTCGCTCCAGCGGCTGGCGCATGAAATCAAACGCGCTTCAGCGGCCGGCGCTTATCCAGCGGCGGAAGCTTCCCGGCGCCTTCCCTGAGCGCCTCGGCCCGCCACTAAGAGATTCAACGACTTTACGACTCAATCAAAGGGATGAAAAGTGCCCATTGAAAAGTGGAGGGCCAGCGGTCCTTATCTCGATAAGATGTGGAGCAGAAACAGCCCCGCGAGCAGGTAGCCCACCCAGGAGACCTCGCGCCAGCGGCCGATTCCAACCCGGAAGATGACGTGGACGAGATATCCGATGGCCAGGCCCTCGCCGATGCTGAAGGTGAGCGGCATGAGGACGATGATGAGCACCGCCGGAACGGCGATGGCGAGATCGGCGAGGTCGAGCTTGCCGAGCCCCTCCATCATCAGAATGCCGACGATGACCAGGGCCGGCGCCGTCGCCGCAGCCGGCACCATGCTGATGAGGGGGTGGAAGAAGAGGGCGAGGAGGAAGCAGGCCGCCACCACGAGAGCCGTGAGGCCGGTGCGGCCGCCCTCCTCCACCCCCGCCGCCGACTCGATGTAGCTCGTCACCGTCGAGGTGCCGAGGAGGGAGCCCACCATGGCCGCCGTGGCATCCGCCGCCAGGGCGCGGCCGATGCGAGGCAGGTTCCCCTGGGCGTCAAGAAGCCCGGCACGCTGGCAGACGCCGATGAGGGTTCCCATGTTGTCGAAGAGATCGATGAAAAGGAAGGCGAGGACGAGTGGGAAGGTCTGGCTCCAGTTTTGAAAGACGTACTTGAGGTCGAGGGCGAGGAAGGTGGGCGCGAGGGATGCCGGCGCGTCAAGCCACTTCTCCGGCCAGGCGGTGAGCGCCCCATGGCCGTCGGCGGCGGGGATGAAGAGCCCCATGGCGGTGAGAATGATCACGGAGATGACGATGGCGCCGCGCACCCGCCGCCAGATGAGCGCCGCCGTAAGGACGATGCCGAAGAGGACCAGGAGGGCCGAGGGAGAGGCGAGCCTCCCTGCCTTGACGAAGGTTACCGGGTCGCTGCCGATGATGCCGCCGTTCTTGAGGCCGATAAAGGCGATGAACAGGCCGATGCCGCAGGAGATGGCGATCTTGAGCTCGAGGGGGAAGGCCTCGATGATCCTCCTGCGGATGCCCGAAGCCGAGAGGAGCAGGAAGAGGACGCCGTTCAGGAAGACGAGCCCCAAAGCCGCCTGCCAGGGGATCTTCAGGCCGAGGCAGATGGTATATGCGAAGAAGGCGTTCACCCCCATCCCCGGCGCCAGGGCGATGGGGTAGTTGGTGGCGAGGGCCATGACCGCCGTCATGACCGCCGAGGCGAGGGCGGTGGCGGTGATGAGGGCGCCCTGGTCCATGCCGCTCGCGGCGAGCACGGCCGGATTGACCGCCAGGATGTAGGCCATGGCGGCGAAGGTGGTCAAGCCGGCGACGACCTCCTGGCGGACGGTGGTGCCACTGGCGGAGAGCTTGAAGATCCTCTCGAACATGGATTCCCCCGGCGGCTCACTCCAATCCAGTGAGCTTGAAGACCCGGGCCTGCTGGCAGGGGACCTCGGCGAAGCCAGGCCCGGAGATCGACAGCCCCAAGACGAACGCTCCTCCGCGCCGGAACTTCCTTTCCATCATCGCCCTCCTTTGACTTGTCCGTTCCATGGGGAACCATGAAAACCCCCAGGATATCACAGCTTCCTGGCCATGACAGCCTCCGCTCGCCACCTCTTGCCGTCATAGCTCGGCCTCGGGCCTCGAAGCGCCCACTGGGATAGGCTCTTAAGAAAGCTGGCCCGGTGGCAAGTCCTGCTTGACGCCGGCAGGTCCCCAGTCAAGAATTGAGGTCATGTCAAGCCACCGAAGGTTCTTTTCCAACGCGGCATTTTTCACCTTCTGCATCGGACCTCTCGGCGCCCAGACCCCGCCGCCCAGCCCTCAGACCCCCGCCGGCCCCGGCGCCATCGCCGCCATCGTCATCCAGGATGTGATCACCTACGGCGACCTGGACAAGAAGGTGGAGGAGTACCTGGCGGAGTGGAAGCAGGTGAAAAAAATCGATCCCGCCATCGCCGAGCAGGCGCGGCCGCAGCTGCGCCAGCGCTTCCTCGATGACCTGATCGAGAAGAGCCTGCTCTCGCAGGAGGCCAAGCGGCAGAACATCACGGTCGAGGAGCCGGAGATCGACCACAAGATCAACAACGACATCAAGGAGGCCCAGAAAGAAGGGCAGCCGATCCGCAACATCGACCAGTTTTTCGAGATTCTCCTCGAGACCAAAAAAATTACCAGGGAGGAGTACCGGCGCGAGATCCAGAAGTACATCCTCATCAACAAGCTGCTCTGGACCAAGGTTTTCCGCCCCAGGGAGTTCATCACGCCCGGGGAGCGGCGCGAGTACTACTTCAACCACATCGAGGAGTTCCAGACCCCGGCGGAGCTGGTCTTCCGGCAGATTTTCGTCGAGCCCAACAGGCCCGACGTCGACCTCGTCCTCAAGGCCGTCGATCAAGGCCTCGATAAGGGAGTCCCTTTCGAAGAGCTGGCCCGCAAGTACTCGGACAGCCGGGCGGAAGAAGGCGGGCTCTGGGAAAAGAGGTTCGATGAGATCCTCAAATGGGTCTCCCCTCTTCCCGACATTCTCAAGCGGATGAAGCCAGGGGATATTGAAAGGAAAATCCGCACCGCCAGCGGCTGGCACTATTTTAAGATGGAGCAGATCAAGGCGGGCGATACCCAGCCTTTCGAGGAAGCCCAGGAAGAGATCGAGAGGAAGATCCGCATCCGGCGCAATCTCGAGGACAAGAACGAGTTCGTCGAGGAGCTGAAGAAGCGCTACCCCGTGCAGCGCTTCCTGCAGGAGGTCGCCGAGGCGAAGGGAGGCGAAAGTTCAAAGAAAAAGACTCCCGCCGGCGCGGAAGAGCCGGCGGCCGGAAAGATCCGCGACGTCTCCCCCGACCCCGCCAAGGCCCCCGGCAAGGGGAAGAAAGAAGAGAAGAACGAGGACAAGCAGGAAGACCCGCCAGAGGGGAAGAAGGATGGCTGAATTCAAAGAAAAAAGATTTCTCCAGCCGCAAGAAGCAGCTCCTGAAAAGAGGGAGAAGTTGATGGCCATTCTCCGGGAGGAGCTGAACCGGCAGCCGGAGATCGTCTTCGCCTACGCGCACGGATCCTTCGTCAAGGAGGAGAAGTTCCGCGACCTCGATGTGGGAATATACCTCCATGAGACGCAGGGGATCTTTTACGAATCGGACCTGTCCTACCGGTTGACGCGGCGCCTCGGTGTGGAAGTGGAGGTGCGGGAAATTCAAGAAGCGCCCCTGGCTTTCCAGATGGCCGTCCTCCGCGATGGCAAGCTCCTCTTCAGCCGCGATGAGGAGTTGCGCACCGACTTCATCGAACGGGTGTCGAAGCGCTACCCCGAATACGCCCACTTCCGCAACTTGTTCCTGGGAATCGAAGGTGTTCGACGCAAGTAGATTGGCAAAGAACAAGAAAGACCTGCTGGAGATCCACTCCCGCCTCCAAACCCTCGTGGGCGCGGATCAAGGAGCATTCCTGGCCGATCCGAGGAATGCCTTGGCCGTCAAGTACCTCCTCATCGAGGCGGTGGAAGCCATCTCCGATACCTGCCAGCACCTCTTGAGCAAGACCAAGGCTGTCGCTTGCGATGGATACGTGGACTGCATCTTGAAAGCCGGCGAGCAGGGCATCATTCCGGCTTCCTTGTCAAACCGCCTCCGCAAGCTGGCCGACTTGCGAAACCATCTCATCCACCGCTACTGGATCATCAACGATCAAGAAATTTACGAGAACTGCCGCAATAACCTGGCGGACTTCACTGAGTTTGCCGAACAAATCGACCGGTTTTTGGCCCAAATGTCTCAGGAGAAAGCCGGTCCAACAGATCCCCAAGCCAGTCCGGAGAATTAAATTTTGTCCGCTGCCAATGAAAAAGATTCCAGCCGGCAGGATGCTCGATTCAGAAAGCACGATGAGCTGCTTGCCAACATCAAGGCCAAGCTCACGCAGTTGAAAGCGCTATTGGAAACGGCCACCTCCCATTGGGGCTATGAAGACCCGATCTATCGATTTTATTATGGATCTTTCAAGGTTTACCTTCTTCAGGATCAAACCCGGGAGGTTGCCGAACTCCTGAGATCGCTCGCTCCGGCAGGCCAGAAACTATGTTCGGAATTCGAAGAAATTCTTGCTTCCGGCGCTTCCGGAAAAACTTTCGAACTTGAGCACAACCGGGAATGGACCAAGCATACGAGACCAATGGTGGAAGCGTTCCTGCACGCGAAATATTTTCTGGAGATGGCGGTCAAGTACGGAACAGAGCTCGAGGAAGCGCCAAACCTCCTACCTTCAGGCTGGGCGGCCTTACTTTGCCTTTACGGTGTGAGATGAGCCCTTGCCGGTGCTTTTTCGATTCGACGACGAAGGCTGGTTTCTTGGGATCGCTATTTTTCGATAACTTGGCTCTACGCTCTCACCGTTGCAGGGTTCGCTTCACTTGTCTCTCTCCCCCGCCGCCTCGGCCGCTCGGCGGACGTAATCTTCGTAGGCCCAGGGGCCGCTGTCGCCGGTCTGGCGGGCGAGGATGACGTCGAGGCTGGGGATGAAGGCGATGAGCTGGCCGCCGGAGCCGGGCTTGAAGCGCGCGTCCGGCGGGATGCCCTGGCCGCGCTCGCCGGTGAGCCGCGCCGGTAGCTCCCAGCCCAGGGAAAACGACTGGGCCTCGCGCTGGAAGCTCTTGGTGCCGGTAACGGCATGCGACGGCTTGCCGGTGGCCTCGACGAACCAGCGCGGCACGACCTGGCGGCCGCCCCACTCCCCGTTTCGCACCATGCAGTAAGCGATGCGCGCCAGGTCCCGCGCCGGGAGGCCCAGCGCGTGCGAGGGGTGGCGGCCGTGGCGCTCGTCGCCGTCGAAAAACTCGAACCACCAGTGTTCGATGCCAAGTGGCTTGAAGAGCTTTTCGATGGCGAAGCGGTCGTAAGGCTCGCCCGTGACGTTTTCAATCACCAGGGCGGCGTGGTAAAAGCCGTGCGTCGTGTAGTCGAGATCCTTCCCCGGATCGAAGGCGAGGCGCGCCGTCTTGGGATCCCCCGCGTGGCCGAGGATCCACTGCCACGGGCCGCTGTTGTGGGCGCCGCTCGACTCCGGGGTGAGGCCGGAGGTGTGGTTGAGGAGCTGGGCCACGGTGATCTCCGATTTGCGCGGGTCGCTGAGCGGCTGAGCCCAGGGGATGAACGAGAAGGCCTGGTCCTGGAAGGACATCTTCCGCGGCGCCCGCCCCCGGGCGCTCTCCTCGGCGGCGATGGCCATCACCGTGGCGCAGATCGCCTTGGCGCAGGACTTGACGTTGCCGGTGTCGCTCCTGGCGCTCTTCCCCCGCTCCACCTCGAGGACGATATAGCCGCGGCGCACCACCACGGCGGCGAAGTCGCGGTCATCCGACTGGAGCAGCCACTCCTTGAGCGCCGCGAGCTTCTCCGGATCCATGCCGGCAAGCTGCCGCGCCTCCTCGGGGGTCTCGAGCTTGCGCCAGCCGCCTTGCGACTCGGGGGGCGGGAAATAGGCAGCCGCGGCGAGCGAAGGGGCCGCCGCGGGCGCCGTTAGCTCCTTGAGCTTGCCGTAAACGATCGGGTCATCGGCGGCGCCTTTAAACTGGAACGGAAACTTCTGGTTCCAGTCGAAGAGCATGAGCCCCCAGGAGGCGCCGTTCACGGCGCACAGCTCCGCGGCCTTCGCCCCCAGCTCGCCCGTCTTCTCATCTTCGTTACAGACGATGGGCTTCCCGAACTTCCGGAGCGCGGCGATGCGCTCGGGGATCTTCTCGAGCGGCGTGCCGTTGAAGTGGATCAAGAGGAAGTCGCCGGCGGCCGCGGCGGCCTCCGGCAAGAGGCCATCCCCCAGGCCGCTCGTCGAGACGAGCAGTCCCGGCGCGGCCTCGCGGGCGAGGCGCGTCAGCTCCGCCTCCCCCTCGGGAGTTTTCAAGATCGGATGGTCGAAGCCGCCGTGATTGAACTCGTTGGCGATCTCGAGGAGAACGTGGGTCCAGCCGTTTTCCCGGATCCAGCGCGCGGCGTTGCGGACGCCGGCGCGCACCGCTTCACCATCCTTCAGGATCTGATCCTGCCTCTGGTAGAAGCAGCCGAGAATCACCGCCGCGCCGTTCTTCCCGCAAGCTTCGATGGCGCGGCGCGCCCGCTTCAGGTACTCCTCCCGCAGCGATCCATCGGGATTGAAGGCGGAGTTGACCGCCCCCTCGTAGCCCGGCATGCCGCCCTGCAAGTTCAAGGTGAAGGCGCGGATGCCGTGGCTGGCGTAGCTGGGGATCTCGGCGATGAACTCCTCGGTGTTGGCCTCGGGATCGAAGTCGGGGCGGCGGCGGTCCTCGAAGAGGGCGTTCACCATGCGGACGTTGAGGAGCAGGCCCTCGGCCTTCGAGCCGCGGTACGTCGGCTCGCCATCGATCTGCCACCGCCCGCCGCTGATAGCGATGCGAGGCCAGGCGGGCCGCGCTCTTCCCTGGGTCTCGCCGCCGGAATGCAGAGACGAGAGGAGCTGCGGCAAGGTCGCCATCGCTTTCCGCTCCTCCTCGTCGAGCTGCTCGAAGAGCCGCTTCTCCCGCAGGTCGAAGGAGCGGCGCGGCCGGCCATCTCCCTTACCCTTTTCGCCGCCGTTGTGGAAGCACCAGCCGGCGGCGCCGCCGCGCCGGGCCCCCTCGAGGTCGGCGAGGAAGTCGCCGGCCGCCGGCTGCCACTCGCCATAGCCGCGGCGGAAGGGCTCCTGGTAGTGGAGCGGCGCCACCCGCCCGAACCCCCGCATCCAGGCGAGCACCTCCCGCGCCTTCGCCTCGGTCTCCCGGGCCGAGCGGGCGTGGCGCGGCCGGTGGGGGCTGACGAAGTCCGCTTGCACGCCTAAAAGATACTCCTTCAGCTCGTCGCGGCTCAGGTCGCCGCCGTGGGAGGCGGTCACCAGCCGCTCGGGATCGAGCCGCTTCACGGCCCCGCGCAGCGCCTTCAGCTCCTCGAAAGGGACGTGGCGCTGGTCGGCGATGTTGCGCTCGTTGGCGAGGTCGAGGTACCAGTTGCGGAGCGGCCGCAGGGCCGCGACCAGCGTCTCCACCGCCCGCCGGTGGGCCTCGAGCGACCGGAGGCGCGCCGGCCCGGTGGCGCCGTTCCCGCGCGAGAGCGTCACGTCGACCGCCAGGCCGCGCCGGCCGCACTCGGAAATCAGCCAGCGCAGCTTGTCGAGATAGGGCTGGCGCTCGTTCCCCTCGCCATCGACCGCGGAAACATCGCCTCCAAAAGCGGCCCAGGTGGCCCAGACGCGGATCCAGTTGAAGCCGTGGCGCCCCAGGTCATCGAGATCCTGCCGGATCGCCTCCTCCGGGGCGCCGAGGGCGCCGTAGTAGCTGCAGCCGAGGAGAAAGGCGGGCTGGCCGTTGAGGAGGAACCGCGGGCCCTGGACCTCCAGCCTGGCGGGACTGGTGGTAGCCGCCGCCGGCGCCGCCGGAACGGTCCCTTCTTCGACCCGGGCGAGGAGCGCCCAGTCGCCGGCCGCCGGCGCCGCCACCCGATTTTTTCCTGGCTGGAGACGCGGCCCCTCGCTCCTCTCGCCGGCGCGTGGGTCGAACCAGGTGGAGCGGAGGTCGGACCGGGCGCTCGAGAGGTCGAGTTCCGCCTCGCCGCCCTGGGGAAAGTAAAAGACGTAGTGCGATCCCGGCCGGGCGAGACAGAATCCATTCGTCGTCAAGGCATCGCGGGGCTCGAACTCGTTGAAGGGGAGCTCCTCGAAAAAGGCCCGCAAGCGCACGAGCTCGAGGGCCGCCTTCCCCGGCCCCGGCTCGCCCATGTAAAACCAGCTCGTGCCGCCGCTCCAGTCGCCGTAGGTGGCATAGCCGCCGGCCATGGCGATGGCCCAGTGGCAGCGCCGCGCCCGCTCGCCGTTCTGCCCGTGCCCGGGCTGATCCCGGCTCCCCTCGTAGCCGTACTCCTCGTTGACGAAAGGCTTGGGGATCGAGAGGTGCTTGAGCGCCCAGTCGTGGACCCTCCTCTCGTCGCCGTACTGCTGGACGATGATGAAGTCGGCCCAGGAGGAGCCGCCGTAAAAGAACTCATCGTAAGCGTGGGCGGAGGCGAGGCGGTCATAGGGATCCCGCTCCTTGACGAGCGCCCCCATGGCGTTCCCCCAGTCAGCGTCCCGGAACTCGTTGTGCTCGTTGCCGAGGTCCCACCAGACGTTGTCGAAGGCGGCGAGACGCGCCACGGCGTAGCGGTAGAAGCGCAGCTCGTGCTCGCTCAGCCGGCCGTACTCCTTCGGCAGGTCCTGCTTTTCGATGGTGAAGATGGCGGTGGCGACGATGCCGCGATCGCGCATGCGGCGCACGGCGCGATCGGCCCGCTGCCAGTGGGCGGCGTTGAAGCGGGTGAAGTCGTAGCGATGGGGCTCCCCTACCCAGGCCGGCAGCGGGTTCACCTGGCCGGGGCGGGCGCCGTAATTAGGGGCCTTCCAGGGGTCGGGCACCCCCTGCTCGGGATCGGAGCTGGCGCGCCGGCCGAGGTCGCGCGGATAGCCGGCGAGCAGGAAGCGGATCTTGTTGAAGCAGTTCCGGGCGCAATAATCGATGGTCGCGTCGACCTGGGCATCATCGTTCGAGGGATCGAGGAGATGGTAGGCGGTGTAGCCGAGGTGGTAAAACGGCTTCCTCGAGCCGGCATGGATGAAACGCTTGCGATGCTCCGGATCGACGGCCACCGGGCCGGGGCGGTCCGAGGGCTCGCAGCGGAGCGTCCCCTCGAAGCGGCGCTCGAGGGCGGCGCTCTTGAGCGAAAGCGCATAGGCATAGGCGGCTCCGGCGACCTGCGGCGAAAAGCGCAGGCGGAAGACGCTGCCGTCACGCGAGTCGCAGAAGCCATCAACGCGGATCGGCTCACCGCCCGGCGGGGTGAACGTCCCCTCGAGCTGGACCTCGGTGAAAGGATTCTGGAAAGGGGGATCCTGGACGCGCACGGTGAACTCGGCGGCATCGAAGCGCGGCGCCGAAGGCGGGGCTTGCAGGGTGACCTTATCCGCAACAGCCGCCCGAGCCGCCCAGAAGCCAATAAACCAGACAGCGATTTTTTTCATGATGGCATCTCCTCTTCCGCAAAAAAAAATATTATAAATGACGGCATGAACAATCCCACGTACATTCACGGGACGGACACCGCCGAACAGGAGCGCCTGGCGCGGCTCAACCGGCTCACCAACCCGGCCTTCCTCGAGTTCCTGGAGGTCGAGCCGGACAGCCTCGTTCTCGAGGTCGGGAGCGGCCTCGGCATCCTGGCCGAGGAAGTCGCCCGGCGGTTTCCCCAGGGGAGCGTCTGGGGCCTGGAACGCTCCGCCGCGCAGTTGAGCGCCCTCAAAAATCGGCCTCCCAACCTCCGCTTCGTCCAGGGCGATGCCCACCGCCTGCCTTTCGAGGAGGGCCGCTTCGATACCGCTTACTGCCGCTACGTGCTCGAGCACGTCGCCAGCCCCGTGAAGGTCTTGATGGAGATCCGGCGCGTTTTGAAGGCCGGCGGCCGGATTTTCGTTCAGGAGAACAACATCCTGGTCCACGCCCTCGATCCCGACTGCCCCCGCTTCGACGCCCTGTGGCGGAAGTTCGCCCGGCTGCAGGAGCGGCTTGGGGGCGATGCAGCGGTCGGAAAGAAGCTCTACGCGCTCCTCAAAAAAGCGGGGTTTCAAGAGCTCGAGTTGAGCCTGGGGCCGGAGGTGCACCGTTCCGGCCAGCCCGGCTTCTCGATGTGGCTGGAGAACCTGATCGGCAACCTGCGGAGCGGCGAGAGAGAGCTGCGGAGGAGAAAACTCGCCGGCGCGGCGGAAATCGACCGGGCGGTCGCCGAGGTGCGCGCCCTTCTGGCCCGGGACGACGCCAGCGCGATCTTTTACTGGAACCGGGCCAAGGCCAGAAAAATTTGATCAAGGACAGGCCTCAATCCCGCAGCCGAGCTTGTCGCCGGTGGGGTCGGGGCCGAGAAGGTGAGGGCCGGGGGCCGGCGGCGGGCTGCCCAGCTTGAAGAGGTATCTGAGGATGGCGTGGGCGTCGGCGAGGTCGACGCGGGCGTCATCATTGGCATCGCAGGCATCCAGGCAAGGCGGCCGGCTCTGCCAGCTCCCCCGCCCGTAGACGAAACTGATGACGTCGGCGGCGTCGGCGATGTTGACGCCGAGGTCGGCGTTGCAGTCGCCGCGGATGAACACCGGCTCCGTCGCGGGGCGCGCGCACACCTTGCAGTCGCTGGTGAGGGCCAGGAAAGACAGGTTTTCCGTGGCCACCAGGTTGAAAGTGGGAACATTTCCCCTGCCATTGACGCCATCTTGAAACCGCACGCTGAAGCACTCCCCGCAAGCGGCGTTGTCGGGCAGGGTGACGTCGAGGCAAGCCACCTTGAGGGGGATGTCCGAGGGCGGCAAGGTGCGGCCGTCGAAGGGAGGCTGCGCGTCGATCAGGATGCCCAGGATCATCTCGCAGCCATCGCCATCGGCCGGATTGTCGTCGCACTGGAACGACACGAACTCCGCCTCCATGGCGGCGGTGATGGAGTCGGGCGGCATGCGGAAGGAGGCCTCCTTGCAATCGAGGCGGCAGTTGAAGGAGAGGGCCATGGTCAAGCCCTGCAGGTGGTCCAGCTGCTCATCCGTCCTGGAGCCGTCTTCCGGAGAGCTGTACCATAAGCACAGCTCGGCGGGCTTGCCCGGCTTGGCCCTGGGGATCTCCGGCAGCCCGCCGGCCTCGAGCGCCCCCCCGCCGCAGTAGAACTTCGGCCCCAGATGCTTGACGCAGACCTTGCAGTCGAAGGTTTCCGGCCTGATCGGCAGCGACTCCGCCGAGACCAGGTTCTTGATCGGCACCGTCCCCTTTCCATTCACCCCATCGACGAACTTCACGTCCACGCAGAAGCCCAGCTTGGCGAGCGGGCTCAACTCCATGTCGACGCAGGCCAGCTTGAGCGGGATGTCGGTCGGCGGCAGGGTCCGATGGTCGAAGGGCGGCTGGCTGTCGATCAGGATGGCGAGGATCATCTCGCAGCCGTCGCCATCCCTGGGGTCGTTGTCGTTTTGAAATTCGACGAACTCCGCGCCGAGCAGCGCGGTGATGCTGTCGGGCGGGATGCGGAACGATCCTTCGATGCACTTCAAATTGCAATCGTACGACAGGGCCATGGACAGGCCTTGCAGCTCGTCTTCCCCGGTGAGGTCGTTGGGAGGCGAGCTGTACCAGAAGCAGAAGGGAGTGCGCTCGCCCCGCGGCACCTCGCTCTGACCGATGGGCTTCTGATCCTCCCCCAGCGCCGGCCCGCCGCAAAAGAACTTCGGCCTCTCCCCCGGCTGCACGCAGACGCGGCCGTCGAAGGTCACTGGAACCGTCGCCCCCTGGCCCTGGTCCACCTGGTTGGAGAAGAGCCGCGTCCCGGCGCCGTTCAAGGAGTCGCGGAACTCCGCCGCCAGGCAGGCCCCCCGCCGCGCTTGCGGCGAGATCCGCAGCTTCGCCTTGCCGATCCGGCGCGGCGTCACGGTGGGCGGCAAGATGCTGCCGAGCGGCCTCCGGCCGGCCCCTCGTGGGAGGTGAAGGATCAGCTCGCAGCCGTCCCCATCGCCGGGATCAGGATCGCACTGGAAATCGATGAAGCTGACGTTCACGAACGGCGCGACTTCAGGATCCACTTGAAAAGTTCCCTCGAGGCATTCCAGCCGGCAGTCGATCCGGAGGGCTTGCGTGAGGGAATACACTTCCTCCCCCGGCGAGCTGTACCAGAAATACAGCTCCACCTCCTCCCCCGGCCTGCCGGTCACCGCCTCCGGCCTGCCGTCCGCGCCCAGAACGCCGGCGCCGCAGTAAAAGGCCGGCTCGACGGCCTCGATGCAGACCTGACAGGAGGCGGTTCTGGGGAGAACGGGAAAGTTGGCCACGGCCATCAAGTTGCGAATGTACACCGAGCCCCGGCCGTTAAGGTTGTCCCGGAACTGGATGGGGAGGCACTTGCCGATTTCCGCCTCCAGGCCCACTTCCATTTCGACCTTGGCCAGCAGCAGAGGGAACGGCGCCGCCGGAAGGACCGAGCCCCCGAAGGGCGGCAAGCTGTCCACCAGAATTCCCAGGATCATTTCGCAGCCGTCGCCATCGTCAGGGTCGTCATCGCACTGAAACTCGACAAAATCGGCCTTGACGAGCGCCGTGATGCTGTCCTCAGGAACCTGAAACGAAGACTCCCGGCATCCCAGGCGGCAGTCATAGGCCAAGGCCATGGAGAGCCCCTGGATGCGCTCGCTTTGCGGCTCCGGGAAGCTGTAATAAAAGGAGAGCTCGAAAACGCCGCCTCGGGGCGACTGGATCGCCGCCGGAAGATGGCCGGCGCCCAGCGGCCCGCCGCAAATAAACTGCGGATCGCCGGGCGGCGCGGCCACCGGAAGGAGGGTCCACTTGCCGGGAAGGAGCAGGGGAGAATACGGCATGCCCTGATGAATGATGAGGTTTTCCGCCGTCGACCCTCCCAGCCCTCCATCGAGGAGCCGTACCTCGGTGGCGGCCGGCTGCTCGAGATCCATCTGCACGCCGCGGTACTCCAACCAGGCGACGGGCTGATGGATTCCCGGCGCCAGCGAAGAGTCTTCGAAAGGAGCGATCGCGTCGAACAGCACCTCGAGCGCTCCGCCGTTGGAGAAGATCCTGGAGCCCAGGAAATCTGCGGCCAGGTCCGCCGCCGGAGCGCTCTTGAGCTCAAGGCCGACTTTCTCGAGAACGAGCATGCGCGGATCGTGGACCCAGGCGATCGAAAAGCCTTCCAGGCTGAAGGGGCTGGTGAGAAGAACGGGAACTTCCTGCGAATGTCCGACCTGGAAATCGACATCCTGGATGTCGAAGACCGTCTCCGCCGGAGGGCTGGGCGCGCCAAGGCGTGAATCCCCCTCCACCAGCTCGCCGGCCGCCAGGGCGCTGATGCGCAGGATTTCATTCCCGGCGGCATCCTGAACTTGAAAACGACCCCGCTCCTCGCCGGTGGCCGGATCGAGGCGATGGATCCAGGCGTCGTTCGTCACTGCGAAGAGAAGGTCAAGGGCGGAGTCATAAGCCAGCCCCAGGACCTCGTCGGGCAACGGCCAGGAGGCGACGGCGGCGCCCGACTGCAGGTCGATCTCCTCGAGCTCCAGCGCTCCGGCCTTCGCGAACAAGGTCCCCCGGCCCGTGGCCTCGCTCAGCGCCTCGTGAATCCCCGGCAGCCGGTAGACCGCTTGCACGCCGCCGCTCGCGGGATCGAGGGCGAACCAGGATCCAGATTGGGGAGAGGTGGGCGCGGCATAAAGCTTGCCGCCGCCCGCCCCCAGGCCGGAAATCGCCAGCTGGGGTTTCGGCAAGCGGCGCTGCACCGCGCCGCTGAACGGATCCAGGACCCAGATGTGGCCGGCCGCCGAATGGGTGTAGTAAAGGCTCGAGCCGTCATAGGCGAGGCCGCTGGTTCCGGGAGGCACGCCGTTGGCCATGGCCTCCGTGGGGAGGCTGATCGCTCTCCTGGCCTCTCCGCTCTTCGGATCGACCCGCCAGACCAGAAAATAGGTGTCATCGACGATAAAGAGGAAGCGCTCCGCGCGCAGCGGCGCGATGAAAACGGAGAGGATGAAAATACCAGAAGCTACCAGGCAAAAAGGGCCTGCCAGCTTGCCCCGTCGTTCCATTTTTTCTCCTCGTTCCAGATGGCTTATTCGAAATCCAAACCTATGGCTTTAATGATATCGCAAGATCTTGGGGCATCAACGGTAAGCTTGCATATTTTAAAAATGCTCAATCCCCCGGCTCTTCCAGTTTCACCTTGACGGTGGCGGTCCGGTTGTCACGCTTGTAGCCGACCTCGACGACGTCGCCGGCCTGATGCTTTTCGAGGACGTTGAGCAAGTCGCCCACGGTGGCGACCTTCTTGCCATCGACCTCGACGATGATGTCGACCTCGATCTCGTTGTCGCCGACGAAGCGCGCGCCTCGCAAGCCGGCGCGGGCGGCGCCGCTCCGCGGAATGACGTCCTTGATCACCACTCCCTCGATGCCGGCCCGCCGCGCCACCGTGTCAGGGTAAGTTTGAATGCCCAGGCGCGGCAGCTTCACCTCGCCGTGCTTGATGAGCTGCGGCACGACGTTCTTGACGGTGTCGACCGGAATGGCGAAGCCGATGCCGGCGCTGGCGTTGGACGGGCTGATGATCATGGTGTTGACGCCGATCAAGCGGCCGCTCGAGTCGATCAGCGGCCCGCCGGAGTTCCCGGGATTGATGGCGGCGTCGGTCTGGATGACATCTTGAATCGTCCTCCCCTCCACCGACTTGATCTCCCGGCCGAGCGCGCTCACCACCCCGGTGGTGAGCGTCTGGTCGAGCCCGAAGGGATTGCCGATCGCCAGCACCGTCTGACCCACGAGAAGCGCGCTCGAGCTTCCCGGCTCCACCGGGTGGAGCTTCGCCGCCGGCGCCTCGATGCGCAGCACCGCCAGGTCCTTGGCCGGGTAGGCGCCCACCTTGACGGCGGGGTGGCTGGTGCTGTCCGGGAAGGTAACGGTGAACTTGCTCGCGTTCATGATGACGTGGTAATTGGTGACGACATGGCCTTCCTGGTCCCAGACGAAGCCGGTGCCGGTCCCCTGGGGGATCTCGAAGACGTTCAAGGAGAAGAAGCCCCCGCGCACCAGGGCGGTGGTGGAGATATTGACCACTGAGGGCGAACAGCGCTGGAAGACTTGCACGATGCGGCTTTCCTCGCCGGTCAAGTCCTCGCGTGATGCGGCGGCGTTGCGGGGGCCGCGCTCCGGCTGGCGCAAAGGCGGATCCGCCGGCGGCGCTCCCGGACCGGTCCCGAAGCTGATTGCCGCCGCGGCCAGGAAGAATCCCAACACCACCCCGCCCAGGCCAAAACTGACCGCCAGCCACCGATTCATGGGTCTCGTTTTCATAAGCACTCCTTTTTCAACGATTCGGCGACGGTCGCCGATAAAATGGCATTCGGCGACGGTCGCCGATAAAACGGTATTTCAAACCGGAACGGCAAGGAACGGTCCGGAACTGATGGATAAGACGGCTCTTCCTCCTCCCCTCTTACAGGAAAAGCATAACTTCAGAGGCTGTTTGCCTTTTAAACAGTCAGAACTGTGGGCCGGTGAAGATTCCGGACATCCCCAGGATTGTATTAATTCACAACAAAAACTTCCATTGAATACACAATCTATTTAAACGTATAAACTTATAAAATCAGCAAAATTTGGTACACCACGTGCAATGTAGTCTGTTGGCTTCTAGAATCAGAATCGGGATTTTGGGACGTGCGACCTGGCATTATGCCTGGAGTTAACGGCCCTGAATCTTCCTTGACTTTTTGGGGAATTTTCAGGCCCTTTCAGATATCATCGAGGTTCGCTAGAAATGATTTTCGGAAAGACCCTGACATTTTCCGGTAATCCGGACAAGTCTACCGGCCGAAAAATAACATTTTATCGGCGACCGTCGCCGAATACTTTTATTGCGTCATGTCTCGTAATATCGCCAAACTTTTCAAACGGCTCTGCATGTTGATCCTGGCTGGGATCCTTCCGCTGCTTCCCGGCGCCGGGGCGGGGACGGTGCCGGCCAAGGGCTGGAAGGAGAGCGAAGCCGCTGGCGACCGCTGGGATGGACAGGCGAGAGCGCACTACCAGAAGGCCCTGGAAGCCTGGAGCCAGGTCGAGCGCTACGCCGCCCGCGTCGACAACCGCTTCAGCGCCGGCCTCGCCCGGCGCGCCCGCGCCAGCCTGACCCTCAACCTCCGGGACTCGAGCATCTTCCAGAGCTTCGCCGGCAGAGCGGAAGCTCAAAGCGCGGCGCCGCTGCCGCTTTCTTTCCCGGAGCTGGCGGCAGCCGAGGGGAACTACTTGCCGGCTCGCCCGGCGGAAGCGAACCGCCTCCCCGCGGAGGAGGACTTGAAGGAGCTGGCCCGCTTCTTGACCCAGGCCGGGCGCTCTTTCTTCGACCTCAAGGAAAAAGAGGACCAGGATCTGCCGCTCCTCTTCGAGGCGCTGGCCCTCTCTTACCGGCTGTTGGGCGACTACTACCAGGCCCGTGGCGACGCCGATTACCGACAGGCGCTGGCCCAGGCGGAGGCGGAGCGGAAGGGCGGCGCCGCGCCCGAAACCGCCGCCGCCGCCATCCGCCTGCGCTACAAGCTGCGCGATTTCGCCGGAGCCTATCAGACTTTCCTCGCCGCCAACCTCAAGGATCAAGAACTCCGTGGAAAGGACCGGGTGTCGTACCTGCAGCTGGCGCGTGACCTGGCCCGGTTCCGCGGGGACAGCGAGCAGGTGGTGGCGATCAACAAGCAGCTCATCGCCCTGGACGCCAAGGCCGAGGAGCAGCCTCCGCCGCTGGTCACCTTCCCCTCGTTCGTGACCGGCAGGGCCCTGGAGCTGGCGCGCCTGGGGAGGATCCTCGTGGACGCGGCCGCCGCCTTGAGCCTCTCGGCCCGGGAGCGGGCGGTGGCGACCTGGATCGGCGGCGCGGCGGTCCTCGAGGCCGGCCAGCCGGCCCTGGCCAACGAAATCCTCCTCAAGGTGAAGAGCGAGGAGGCTGGCGAGCCCTGGCTCAAGGCCAAGGTGGCCGTCACCGTCGCCGAGGCCCGCGAGCGCATGGGCGACTATGAAGGGGCGCTCTCCGCCTACAACCAGGCCCGCGCGCTGCTCGGCGGCCTTTCCAGCCTCAAATCCATCCCGGCGCGCATCACCCTCAACGCCGCTTCCATTTTCCTGCGGCTGGGTGAGCTGGCTCCAGCCCGGGACCTCGCTTTCGAAGTCCTCGAGAAGCGCGACCTGCCGGCCGATCTTCCCATCCGCGCCCGCATCCTCCTCGGCGATTGCCGGTATTTCGACGCGAGCGACACCGATGAAGCCGAGCGGCAGCTCTTGGAGGACGCGCTGCAAACCTATCAGCTCGCCGAGCGGGAGCTCGAGGCGAAGAGGCTGGCCGATTCCAAAACCGCCGCCGAGCTGCGCGCGCAGACCTCCATTCACATCGGCAACACCCGGCGGCGGCTGGCCCTGTTGAAAGCGCCGGAAGCCGCAAACGAGGCCGACCGCCTGCGGCGGGAGGCGGTGCAGGCGCAGGAGTCGGCCCGGCGAACCGCCCTGGAGAGCAAGCTCGACAAGCTGGCCGCCGTCGCCGCGGCCAACCTCGGCGAGCTGCACCTCGAGCTGGGCGAGCTGGATAGCGCCCGGCAGTTCACCCAGTCGGCCCTCGAAAAGGCCCGGGAGCTGAGCAGCTTCGAGTGCGAGTGGAGGGCTCACTGGTACCTCGGGCGCATTGCCGATGCCGGCGGCGACCTCGCCGCCGCCGAGCGCGAGTACCAGCAGGCGGCCGCCATCATCGAGAGCTTCCGCCAGCAGATGCTCGGCCCGCAGCTCAAGAGCGGCTTCATGACCACGAAGAAGTCCTTCTTCGAGATGTGGCTGCGCCGCTCCCTCCAGCGCGGGGACGCCAGGGCGGCGTTCCTGGCCGCGGAGCGGGCCCGCGCCCGCGCCTTCGTCGAGAGCCTCGGCCTGCGCTTCCTCCTCCTGGCCACCGACCAGGACCGCCAGCTCTACCGCGAGTACATCAACCTGCTCAGCCGGCTCGAGGCGCGGGAAGAGAAGGGCAGCCCCGTGCTGGCGCAGTTCAAGCGGTTCCCCGAGAGCTACGAGGAGCTGCGCCGGCAGCTCCAGGAGCTGCTCAACACCATCCGCACCAGCCCCGCCGTGTCGCCGCTGGTCAGGGCTCTGGTCGAAGGATCCCCATCGGATGCCCCCCAGGTGCAGCGCGCGCTGCGGCCGGGCGAGGTCCTCATCGAGTTCGCCTCCAGCGGCGACAGCCTGGTGGCTTTCGTGCTCTCCTCGAAGGACTTTCAAGCCGTCGATCTGCGGGCGCCGCCGCGGCCAGTCTCCCGCTGGGTGAAGGCTTTCCTGGAGAAGAGCGCCGGCGACGATGCGCTGGCGGAAAAGCTCTATCAGACGCTCATCGCGCCAGTGGCGGGCGCCGCGGAAGCCCTCTCCGGCGGAGGAGGCGCTCCGCAGGTCACCATCGTGCCGTGGGGGCCGCTGTTCCGGCTCCCCTTCGAGAGCTTGAAGAGCGGCAAGAGCTACCTGGTCGAGCGCTGGCAGATCGCCTACCTCCCCAGCGCCAGCGTCCTCAAGTACATTACTCGCGAGAGCCCCGGCGCGGCCAGCCCGGGACGGCTGGTCGCCTTCGTCGATCCCGACACCGACTACGACGGCGACGGCAAGCCGGATTACCCGAGGCTGAAGTTCGCCCATGAGGAAGTCGCAGGCATTGCCCCGCTGTTCCGGGAAAAGGTCATCCTGGAAGGCGCGGCGGCGTTGGAAGAGGTTTATCCGCGCCTGGCGCCGCAAGGCGAGGTCTTCCACCTCGCCTGCCACGGCGAATTCTTCCCGGCGCGGCCCCTGGACTCGAGCCTCTACTTGACCAAGAGCCAGCTGGCCGACGGCCGCCTGCAAGCCGCGGAGATCTTCGCCATCGATTTCCGCGGCAGCCGCTTAATCACTCTCTCCGGCTGCGAGACCGGCCGCCTGGAGGTCAACACCGGAGACGACCCGGTCGGCATCGGCACCTCCCTGCTCCATTCCGGAGCGCGCGCCCTGCTCGCCAGCCTCTGGAAGGTGGAGGATCAAGCCACCGCCGACTTGATGCTGAACTTTTACCGGAGCTGGCTGGGCGAGGGCGGTCAAGGTCATGGCAGCCGCGCCCAGGCGCTCCGGCAAGCCAAATTGAAAATGCTGAGAGAAGGAAAATTCACCGCCCCGCGCCAGTGGGCGGCTTTCATTCTAATCGGTGTAAACTAATGAATTTAGCTCACCATTCAGCAACAGAAACAAATTAAACTTAACCTGTCTTCAGCATCATTGGCGCGGCGTCTTCGGCGCGCCAAAGATGCTGAAGACTTTGGCCTAAAAATTTGATTGCATGATGATTAACATATGTTTTTTAAGGAGCCTCGATCATGAAATCTCCAAAAACTAACTTTGCCGAGATCCTGGCCAGAACCGCGCTCCCGGCGGTTTTGTGCTCCGGCCTGATGTTGGTGTTGAGTTGCGAGGTGGGAGAAGTCCGCGATGAGGATGGGTCCAGCCCCGCCGGCGAGGTCCAGGCGCAAGCGGCCGCGCCGGCCAGTTCCCAGGAGGCGGACCAGGTGCTCCAGCTGATGCTGGCCGAAAAGGCGCTCGAGGAGACGGCTCGCGAGGTGAAAGCTCCGGCCGCGCCGTCCCCTGAAGCGGCGCCGGCTGGCGAGAAGAAGAAGGGCGAGGAGATCCCCTCCCTGCTGGGCGACTCCCCCGCCGCGCCGCCCTCGCCGGTCTTGAAAGGCGAGCGCCCGGGCGAGGATGAGCTGCAGGCCGCCCTCAAGGAGCTGGCCCAGGCGCTCGGCAAGAAGGAGCCGGTACCCGCCGCCGCGCCAGCCGATCAGCCTGCGGCGGCGACGCGCGGCCCGGAGGCCGCTCCGGCTCCAGCCGCTCAGCCGCCCGCCCCTCAACCCGCCGCGGCAGCGCCGCAAGCATCGGCACCGGCCGCGGCCCCGGCGGCCGCAGCGGCGCCAGCACCGGCGCCGCCAGCAGCGGCCGTTCCGGCTCAAGCCGCCGCCGCGCCGGCCGCTCAGCAGCCGCCCCAACCGGCGCGGCCGGCGGGTAAGACCGTGCTTTACAGCTTCTTCCACAAGACCGCCAACGACTTCCTGCCCTTCTTGAAGGGCGCGTTTCCGGACCTCTTGACCGCCGGGAACGTGGCGCTGGTCGACGGCAAACCCAAGTCCATCATCTTCATCGGCGATGACGCCATGCTCCAGAAGCTCACCGCCCTCGCCAACGATTTCGACGACCTGGAATTGAAGCTCGAGCGGGTCACCATCCGCCCCAAGTACATCGACCTCGGGGTGCTGCTCGAGTCCGTCAACATGGCGGGACTCGCCAACGTCTGGAACCGGGTCAACGAGACCATCACCGTCCAGGAGCAGCAAGGCCAGAACCTGAAGACCCTGTCCACCCACCAGCGCAGCGTCTACTCGAAGGGCGGCCTGGCGCAGGGGCAGGCGGCGCCGCTGTCGGTGCCGCCCAAGGTCCCCTACATCTTCGAGATGCCCTGGACCGATCCCTTCACCATGCCCCGCCAGTCCACCGGCAAGGGGGAGACCGACCAGCTCACGGTGGATTTCCGCAACACCTCCTCCACCGAGCGCCGCGGCGTCATGGTCGCGATCGGAACGGCGGAAGACGTCGAGAGGATCACCGCCTTCGTCGACTCGATCGACCGGCCGGCCCGCCAGATCATGATCGAGGTGCAGCTCATCGAACTCGATGCGAACTCACTCCAGGACCTCGGGATCGACTCCATCCAGTTCGGCCAGCGGCACTCCATCGCCAACTTCGCCGGCCCGTTTCCCGGCGAGTCGATCGTCCAGCCGGGGCTGGATTCTAGCCTCCGGCGCCCCGGCGTCACCGTCCCGGCGGTGGTCTCGGAGGGGATCAGCTACATGTTCGACGACACCAGCGTCGATATCTCAGGCCGCTTCCTGACGACCATCCACGCCCTGGTGCGGAAGGGCGATGCCATCGTCCGCGCCCGCCCCAAGATCCTCACCCTCGATGACCGGCCCAGCATCCTCCACATCGGCGAGGAGGTGCCGACCTTCGAGTCGACGGCCGTCGCCAAGGAACTCACCGGCGGCAACTTCACCGAGACCATCAACAAGGTCACCACCCAGTACGTCGGCTTCACCCTCAACATGCGCCCGCGCGTATCCGGCGACACCGATGAGGACGTCGCCATCCAGCTCGAGGTGGTCTTCAACCAGCTCCAGGGCCGCCAGCGGGTCTTCGAGCAGGACCTCCTGGGCGTGCCCATCACCGCCCGGCGCCGATTCGTCGGCCAGCCCCGCGTCAAGAACCACCGGCCCATCATCCTCGGCGGCCTCATCCAGGAGGAGGAGAGCGAATCGTCCGCCAAAGTTCCGTGGATCGGCGAGATCCCCTACGTCGGCTGGCTCTTCGGGCGCACGCAGACCGAGAAGCGGCGCATGGAGGTCATCCTGATCGTCACCCCGCACATCCTGAGCGACAAGGGGGTCGACCGCGTGGCGACGCCGAAGGAGTCGATGCACTTCGACACCTTCGACAGCGTGCTCTTCAACGACCGCCACATCATCAAGGGCCGCGACGTCTGGGGCATCGATCCCGTCACCAAGCAGCCGGCGATGGTGAAAGGCGAGGTGTTCACGGAAAACGAGGTGGTCGACCTCACCCTGCTCAACATCGTCAAGCAGCGCCAGCTGGTCTCCAAGCTCGGCATCCTCGACGAGTACATGGCCGAGGAGGCGCAAAAACTCAACTGGCTGCAGCGGCGCTACCCGGAGCGCTCGGTTTACTACTGGTCCGAGGAGGAGAAGGAGATCTACTTCAAGGCCGCCGCTATCGTCATCGAAAACATCAAGGAGCTCAACCCCGACCTCACTTACGATGACGTGGTCACGCCGCGGCGCGAGATCGTCCTCCCCACCACGCCCTACCGCATGACCCTCTCCTACGACAAGTACAAGACCCTGAAAGAATTTGGCACCCCGGTGTTGCGCGGCGAGAGGGTGGAGCTTTCTGAGGCGGCCATCGCCTTGCTCCGCGACGTCGGAATGCAGAGGACGGTGCGCCAGTTCGCGGATTACGTGCAGAGGAACAACATCCACGCCGAGGACCACGGCGAGCTGCGCGCCGAGCTGCAGCGGCTCTACCGGCAGCTCCAGCCCGAGTCGGACGCCGTGGAGACGGACGACTACGTCAAGTTCTACGAGGAGCTGGCGCGGGCGCGCATCGAGTTCGTCACCATCGCCACCTTCTTCCAGGAAAACTTGAACGACCGCTACCGCGCCGGCGGCCGGCCGAACATCGGCACCTTCGAGATGGACCTGCGCAACTTCCTCAAGACCACGGTCACCATCACCCAGCGCGCCCGGCGCCTGAAGGAGCTGGAGACCAAGTGGAGCGCCTTGACCACCGAGGATGAGGGGGCCGGCTCCGGCGCCGAAAAAGCGATGGAGTGAGCCTCGCGATGAAAGACCGTTCCCTGGTTGCACAGGCTCCGGCGCTGGCGCTTCTTTTCCTCATCGGTTGCTCCGGCGGCCCCGAGGAGAAGAAGACCCTCACCCAGCTGGTCAACGAAAACACCATCATCCTCTCGCAGCTCGCGAGCTTCCGCTCCGAGGAGCAGCGCCAGGGCATGAACCGGTTCCGCAAGCTCGGCAAGGAGCAGGGAACCGAGGTGGTGGCCTACTTCTTGAGCGACAAGGAGGTGAACGATGAGAGGGTGCAGGTGCTCCTCGCGGTACTGCTGGCCGAGTGGAAGGACCCGCGCGGCATCTCGTACCTGGTCGACCGCCTCTCGAGCCGCGACTCCGGGGTGGTGCGCTTTGCGGTCGACGGCTTGAAGCTCTACGGCGAGCTGCCGCAGATCGTCGAGCCTTTAGGGGAAAAGCTGAAAAGCTCGGAGCGTGTGACCCGCAAGGCCGCCGCCGAGGTGCTCTCCTTCATGCGCGGCCCGGGGGCGGTCAAGCAGCTTGGGAGCCGCTTGAAGGATGAAACCGATGTGGAGATCCGCGCCGCCTGCATCCTCGGCATCATCGAAGCGGAGCGCTCGGAGGCGCGGCTCGAGCTCCTCATCAGCGCCTTGACCGATCCCGAGCTGGAAATCCGCTCCTTGGCCTGGAACGCCTTGTCGCGCGAGAAGAACATCCCCAAGGTCTACAAGCCCGCCGACGACCTCGCCGCCCGCGCCCAGGCCGTGGCCACGCTCAGGCAGTGGGCGAAGACGCGGAAGTGACCTCGTGTTGACTCTTGAGTTCATCCGCGAACGCTATTTTTTCCCGGTGACGATCGGCTTCTTCATGTCGTAGAGGTGGAAGAGCGCCCGGTCGCAGATCCTCTCCCCCGCCCCCACCTCCACCGGCGCGACTTCCGGGTCGGCGCCGTAGCCGCCCTCGGCGACCGCCTCGATGGTGGGGAAGTACTGGTGGTAGCCGTTGCAATATCCGAAGAAGAGGGTGTGGGACAGGCGGGAGCGCTGCTTGAGGCGGATGGAGTGGCTGGCGAAGAACTCCCCCGAAGCCCCCACCAGGCCGATTTCATCGTTCAAGAGGGCGGCGGTGAGGCTGGGGCGCACCCCATCGCGATACTCCTCCATGTAGGCATCCACCAGGCTGGGAAAGAAGGCGACGCAGAACAGCAGGTAACTCACCGGATCCTTGTGATTGATGCGCGATGAAAACCGGAACTCCTCCTCGCGCGCCTTGATGGACGGCTGCGCCGGCGCGGCCGGCTGGATCGACTGGAAGAGCTTCAACGCTTCCTCGCCCAGGGCGGCGCCGTACTCCTCGGTGCTCTTGCCGTGGCGGTCCGTTGACAGGTCCCCGGCCGCTCCCTGAAGGAAGACGCACTGCCCGCCGGCCTCCTTCTCCACCCGCGAGCGCATCGGGCCGACGAAGTCCGAGGAGTACTTGAACATCATCGCTTCGCGCGTCGTCGGATGGGCCGCAAAGTTGACCACCGCGGCGATCGGCTTCCCCTCCAGGTCATCGAGCCGAATCACCGCCAGCTCCGGATCGACCGGCTTGGGGGTGAAACGGGTGTGGCGGTTGCGGTTGAGGTCGACGTTCGCCCGCGCGGCGCCGATCTTCGCCGGCGCGGCGGCCTTGGCAGCGCGGACGATCACGGCGGCGATCTTCTCGTTCAGGTACTTCAGGTACTCGGAGGTCGGCGGCGCCTTCTCCAGCTCGAGGCAGGGGCCGTGATGGGTGTGGGAGCCGACGATGAAGACGTGCTGCACCCCCGCCTCCTTGAGCGCCTTCTCGCGGATCGCCGCCATCGACTGCCGCGCCGGCGCGCGGCCCAGATCGAGCCCTACCAGCGCCAGCTTCTGGTCGCCGGCCTCGAGCACCACCCCCGTCGCCAGGAGCGGGTCGTTCACCCCCTGGGCGGGAGCATCTTTCCGGGCCCCGTAGCCCCACATCGGCAGGCCCGGCGGCGGGGTGATGTCCTCGGCGGCGGCGCCGGCCTTGAAGACCGCGGCTGGAGTTTGCCCCTGAAGCAGGGCGGGAACCGAGCACATACCCAAGACGCACAGAATCAACAGTTTATAAATTCTCATGAAGTCCATTCTATCGGTAAAAAATTACCGTTCAATTTCCAGTCGGGCTCCGTTTTGAAAAGATGTCAATGGCCATTGATGCTCGGAATCGGATGGTTGACTGAAAAAACCGAAACTTTCACCACTCAGGAAGGAATTGACCATGAAAACGACGACTTCTTCAATCAAGCATTTCAATCGGGCGCTGGGCGCGGCTCTTCTGTGGGTATTTCTAGGTTCTGCGGAAACGGCGCTTCCCCAGTCCCTCGTCCCGACCGGCGATGTCAACGGCAGCGGCGACGCGGATATCAGCGATGTGATCTACCTCGCCGAGTTCCTCTTCCTCGGCGGCCCGGCGCCGATACCGGTCCCCTGCGCTTCCCCGACGCCAATCCCGGGAGGAGGGACGGCTCTTTTCGAAAACCAGTTCTACAAGCCCCTCGACCTCGAGCGGGCCGCCCGCGACCAGTACGGCCTCACGGCGCAGCTCGTTTCCACCGGCCAGCATCTTTACGATTGGAAGGTGCGCGTCGGGAGAGAGCTGAAAGGGCTGGACCTCAAGCTCGCCGTCGCGAAACAGTACGGCAGCGGCTGGACCTTGATCGCGACCGGAGTCCACCTCTACGACTGGAAGGCGGTTCGCCCCGCCGACCTGGACCACCTGGTGCTGCCGGCGCTGCTGGTCGCCTCGGACCGGTTCTTTGACGTGAACGGGGTGCGTGGCGCCCTGGAGCGCTACCGCTCGGTGCTGGGCCGGGTGCAGACCTTCTACAACGGCCAGGTCGAGGGGAAGCTGCGCTTCCTCCAGCCGATCGTTGTCCCGACCGGCCTGGCCTCGGCGGAGTGGAACGCCCTCTCCGAAATCACCGCTCAAGACGCGCACCGCTACGACTTCCTGGTGGGCTGCATCGACGCCTATGAACAAGCGATGCCGGCGCCGGGGTCCAACCTGCGGGTCATCCTTTCCCCGTTCACCGGCGAAAGCCCCGATGTCTGGCTGGGGGCCGCCTCGACGGGCCGGTACGCCGCGGCGCCGCCGCGGGCCACCAGCCTCGACTGCCCGGCGGCCGGAGACCTCGACTTCCGCTGCAGCGACGCCACCTACGCCATCGGCCACGAGCTGGGCCACACCCTCGGCCTGGGCCACTCCTGCGAGGAGTTCCCGGACCATCCCAACTGCAGCCAGTCCATCATGCAGACCGGAAAGCCGCCGGAGGCCATCCTGCTCCAGCGCGAGATCTGCATCCTCCTCGACTCCCCCTTCTTCCACCCGCTGAGCGAGTGAGCCCCGATTCCGATCCATGCCCCACCCCTCCTTCCCGGAGCCTCCCGGGAAGGAGGGGTTTTTTCATGTCAAAATCCCCCAGTCCGGTTCGTCTAGAGCATTTAAAGCGCTGACTGGACGAGCTGTTTTCAAGGAGGATTACCATGGTCACGGCATTGCAAAATCTCTTCACTCAGCTCGAGATCCTGCCACCCCGCGCGGCGGGAAGGCTGCAGGTCTTTGGGTTGCGCTGGCAAATTCCCAGTAGCTTGTCTTACCTCACCTTGGATGAGGCCCTTGCGGCCGAGTCGATCGAAGTCACCGAAATCAGCGAGGGCGGCAGCGTGCCGGCCTTGAAAGTCCGCAACCATGGGGAGGCCCTGGTCTTCCTCATGGCTGGAGAGCAGTTGATCGGCGCCAAACAGGACCGCGTGCTCAACGCCAGCTTGCTGGTCGTAGGCCGTTCCGATCTGTCCATCCCCGTGAGCTGCGTCGAGCAGGGGCGCTGGCGCTACCGCTCGCCCAAGTTCGGCAGCGCCGGCACAGCGTCCCACAGCTACCTGCGAGCGAAGATGTCCAAGGCGTCGCAAGCATCGTACAAGCATTTCGGCACGCCAGACGCCGATCAAGGGGAAGTCTGGAATGAGGTGAGCCGGAAGCTTCACGCCCTGGGTTCCTCCTCGCCCTCGGCCGCCTTGCACCAGGTTTACGAAGACCAGAAGAGCCGCCTGCAGGAGATGATCGAGAACATGCCGGCGCCTGAAGGCGCGAGCGGCGCGGTGTTCACGTTTAATGGCCGCATCGCCGGCATGGACCTCTTCGACCAGAGCCAGACCCTGAAGAAACTCTGGCCGAAGCTGCTGCGCGCCTACGCCATCGACGCCATGGAGTCCCCGCCCGACTCCCCGCCGGTGAGCCTGGAAGCTGTGAGAGCGTGGCTCGAGAGCGCCATGAAGGCAGAGTCGAGGGAGTTCAAGTCGCCGGGCCTGGGCTCCGACTGGCGCCTCGAAACAGAGGAATTGGTGGGGGCCAGCCTGGTGGTCGGGGAAAGCCCGGTGCACACGGAGCTGTTCAGCGCCAGGAATTGAATCCGTTCAGTAGCCACCGATCGTTTTTGCTCTCAAGGAGATCGGAAATTGGCAAATTTAGATGTAATGTGTATAATGTATTAAGTAATGTGTAATGCCCGGAGCTTGAGATCATCAAATGAAACGCACGAATCTAGTCATAGAAGATGCTCAGTATGAGTACCTGAAGCTTCGGTCAGAACAGGCTGGCCAAAGCATGTCTGCCATTGTACGCGAATTGATCGATGCCATGCTGCGCCAGCACCTAAAGCCTTCGCCGCTGGACCCCATCCATTCCATTATCGGGCTGGGCCGCAGCAAGAAGGGTCGAAATCCAGGCCGGCGTCATGATGAAATCCTCTACCGCAAGGAAAAATAAGAGGAACCTGATTGGAAAGAATCTTTGTTGATACCTCAGGATGGTTCGCTCTGGCGGATTCGAACGACCCTGATCATGCGGCAGCGGCACTTTGGATGAAATCGAGCGCCCTCCCCCTCATCACCACCGATTACGTGTTTGACGAGACCATCACCCTGATGCGCATGGAACTCGGTCACCGGGCCGCGGTGGAATTTGGAGAAAAACTACTGAAGAGTTCAGCGACGCAGTTGTTCTCGGTCTCCCTGGACGACCGTAAGGCCGCCTGGGAAACCTTCAAAAAGTACAAGGATCAGAGATTCAGCTTCACCGACTGCACCAGCTTCATCGTCATGCGGCGGATGGGCATTCGAAAGGCTCTGGCCACGGACAGGCACTTCAAGGTATCGGGTTTCACGCTAGTTCTCGAATCTTAGAACCTCATCCATGGCCGGATTGGCAACGGTGCCCGGGCATAGGGCGTTCACGGGATTGGTGTGCAGCTCGGGAAAGTGGCGCAACGCCACCCAGCTGCTCCGACTGATTTCCAAGCTTAAGCGCAGCTCGCGAATCCGGCCATCTGCCGGCGCCGGCCCGCGCGCCGCCTCCCGCAGCTCCGCGGCCGTGGCCGCAGGCAGCGGGCTCCCCAGGAATTCGAGGGCCTCGAGGAGCCGGCGGACGTTGGCCGCCAGCGGCTGGCCCTCCACCGGCACGAGCTCGAGCTGCCCGGCGGGGAGGAAATTCCCCGGCGAGCTGAAAACAGCCTCCCAGACGATCGCCCAGGCGCGCCAGGGCGGTATTCTGGTTCTCATGAGGAGATCAGTTTACCTGATGTGGAGTTTGGTTTGAATCCCCTCTTTAACCCGGGGGCTCGATCAAGCGCTGGGGAGAGGAGGCAAAAGACATCAACCGCCGACGCGGTCCACTTGTTTCCCAGACTGACTGGGAGATGCGCTGGCGCCGGCAAGGTTGGCCTCGAGCGCCTTGAGCTGCCGCTCGACCTTGTTTTTCCAGGCCTGGTCGGTGGCGGCTTCTCGAGCTTTGAGGAGGAGGTCCCGCGCCGCGGCGGGATTTTTCATCGGCCCCGAGAGGAGATTGGCCAGTCGCAAGGACCCGCGTACCCAGAGCGGGTGCTCGGGAGGGGCGGCTTTGACGAACTTTTGCAAGCACTCCAGGGCGTCAACCGGCTTGCCGGCCCGCTCGAACGCGGTGCCGACGCGGAGCAAGACTTCCGGCGCCGACTCTTCCCGGGGAAATTCCCGGCGCATCGTTTCGTAAACAGAGATCATTCTCGGATCCTCTCCCTTGACCGCCAGGTCGAGAGCTTGCAGGAGATTTTCTCGAATCTTCGCCTCATCGGCGATGGCGCGGTAAAGATCGACCATCTCCAGGCGCAGCCCCAGGCACTTGGGATGCTGCTCGGCGAGCGTCTTGAAGCAGGTTTCCGCTCCGGCCAGATCTCCTTCCTTCTGCAAGCGAACACCTTTCCTGTAGTCGGGAGAACGCAGGTAGTCGTCCATGGCGAAGGAGACCAAAATTTCCTTGTTCTCTTTGTCCTTGGCGAAAACTGGGAAGAGCTTGCGGTCCAGGCCGGCGATCTGCAGGCCCCAGGGAACCGCCAGGCCGAAAAAGAAGCCGGCGATATGAGCCCAGTGGGCCACGCCGCCCGTGTTGACGTTGCCGAGGCCGAGCTGCAGAAGCCCCTGAAGGATCTCCATGCCGATCCAGACCGGCAGGAACACCCATGCGGGAGTATAAAAGGTGAAGACCCGGAACATTCCTGGTACAAATACGGCTCCCAAAATATTGATGCGGGTGTGCGTGAAAGTCATCAGGAACGCCCCCATGAGCCCGGCGATCGCTCCGGAAGCGCCGATCATGGGAACGGGGGACGAAAAGTTGACGGCCGTATAGCCGATGGCGGCGGCTATCCCAGAGAAGAGATACGTGAAGGCGAAGACGGTGCGTCCCCAGAGATCCTCAAGGCTGGGGCCGACAAGGATCAGGAAAATGAGATTGGAGATGAGATGGGTAAAGCCGCCATGAAGAAACATGTGGGTCAAGAAAGCGAGCAGCCGGGGGGATCGCGCCACCAGGCCATGGGAGTGAAACACGCTATTTTCGAGGAGGGCGCGCGTTTCCTGGATGCTCTCTCGCAGGCGTTCGAGGTCATCATCAGCCGCGCTGTCTTTGTATTTCTCCAGGGCCGCCTCGGCCGTCTCGAGGAACTGGATGGGATTTTGCCACCTCTGGGCTAGGTCTTCCACCGGCGGATATTCCTCGGAGTCATCGGAATCGCCCGTGGTCAAGCGGAAGTATTCCCTGGCCACGGTAGAGAAAGCATTTTCAAGTTTAGACATCTCTTCTTGATATCGAGGCCAGCTCCATGCGAAAGCGGCGAGGCATGCCAGGACAATCGCAAAGCAAACCGCGGGAAAACGGCGGATCTTGGAATCCTCGTGGCCGATGGGAATGAAAAAGAACATAAGCCGGCTAAAATCCTTTCTTGTTAATCAAACCGCCCTTACGTTCCTTGCATCATTCTATGATGGAAGCACCGATCCAGCGCCTGGTCGTGTTATGGGAACTGCGAAGGCACCATTTGCGGGCTTATATTACTCTTCTAGCCTTTTGCACATTTTGCAAGCTG
>JACQVS010000143.1 GCA_016209605.1 Planctomycetota bacterium | reverse complement strand
TATTTAATCTTGTTGATAAGTTAGTCAAAGAGCAGCGATAAACTGGCGGATAAGGGTATTTTATGGTTCAACAACCGCCAATGCTTCATATTTTTGTTGATAAAACTATGGATTCAAGCGGATTTGGATTAGTTTTCCCTTCTTGTTGGCCACATTCTTTAACCAGGAAATGCCCATCTTTATAAAAACCCCATCTTTTGAAAAGATCAGGGGCTCAGGGAAGCTTCAGCTCGAGCTGTTTGGCGAGGAGCTCCAGGTCCTCTTTGATCTTCATGTCCTTTTCAGAAAGCTCGGTGATCTTGTTGATCGAATGAATCACCGTGGCATGATCCCTGCCGCCGAAGAAGGCGCCGATTTCTTCCAGGGACTGGTTGGTCAGCTTGCGGGAGAGATACATGGCCACCTGGCGGGCCAGTACGAGGGTTTTCTCGCGGCAGCCTGAAAGCAATTCGGCCCTTTTGAGGTTGTAATAGGCCGCGACGATGCGGTGGATGTCGGTGATCCGGAGCTCTCTTGGTTGGGATGGGGCGGGCTTGCTGGATGGCTGTTCAGCAGAATTCGGAAAGGACTTGATGAGATTCGATATTTGCAACAGGCGGCCTTCCAGCTCGCGGGGATTCAGCTCCACCTCGGCAGCCAGGGAGTTGGCCACCCCATCGGGGACTTTGATGCCCCAAACGGCTGATTTTTTGGAGACCATCTCCAAACGGGTCTCCAGGTTGGGCGATTCCAGGCGCGTTATCAAGCCCATCTTGAGCCGGGAGATGAGCTTTTCCTTGAAGACGGGAAGCTCCTTGGGCTGACAATCGCAAGAAACGATGATCTGATGGCCTCGAGCGAAAGATTCGTTGAAGAGACGAAGGAATTCGTCCTGAAAGTGGGAGCTTTTCGAGAGGTTCTGGAGGTCATCGACGAGCAGGACCTCATATTCTCGCAGGAGGTGATGGAGCTCTTCCCTCTTTCGTGTGCCTGAATGCTTGTAGAGCAACTGGATGAAATCGTCGCAGGTCAAGTAGAGAGCGGGCCGTTGGCTCTCTTCGTTCAGCTTGAGAAAGCAGGCTTGCAGGAGGTGGGTCTTTCCCATTCCCGTCTTTCCATGAATGACAATAGGATTGTAATTGTTGATGGTGCTTTCAGTGACCGTATAAAGGGCCGAGTAAGTGAAACGGTTGGAGGGGCCGACGGCGAAGTTGCTGAAGGTGAATTCCTTCTTCACCGGCGAGCTGGATAGGAGCTGCTTGGAAAATGGAGGAGGACGTTTTTTTTTCCCATCTGGATTCTTGGGCTCGAGAATTTTTTCCCCGGCCTCCTGGGCCAGGCCGCCGGGTTCCGATGGCTCCTTTACATTGGGCATAGAGAGCTGGAAGTCGATTTCCGGCTCGAAGTGCAGTATCGCCTTGGCGGCAAGGCGGATCGGCTCCTTGAATTTCACTTCCAGCCACTGGCGGTGGAAGCGGGTTGGCGAAGAGACGACGATCTTGTTGGGAGGAATGAACCGGAAGGGAGTTTCCTTGAACCAGGTATCGAACTGCTGCTTGGAAATGCGGGCGCTCAGATCGTTGAAGAAGACCTGGGATGGAAAAAACGACGGCTCATTGGGTGAACGAGAGACCATGTTCCCGCCCGCTAGTATCCAAAAACCCTACCAATATTAAAGATCCCCAACTTCAAAAGATCTTCAGCCCGGTAGGTCTCAACAGCAAAGGCGAGATCAAACTAGCAGTGCAATGGAATAACGATAAGCATGTCATAGATCATCCTTTTTTGTGAAACCCAGCTTTTGTGAAATCCAGTCAGGATAGATCCTCCTCTGAATGACCAACGCATCATAACCGAAGCGTTGCAAAGAATCAACGTCAAGAGATAAGGAAAATTTCAGGTTTTAATGACGGTGGAGGGATAGTAAAATAAGACCCTCAGAAAAATTTCAAGAGATTCCAGCGTCTCGGCGGAGAGGTGGCTGAGCGGCTGAAAGCACCGCATTGCTAATGCGGCGTAGGGGATTTAACCTCTACCTCGGGTTCAAATCCCGACCTCTCCGCCAATTTAATCACGCCAGATTGGGGGCTCGATCTTCACCTCACAAAATCGGCGACAAGAGCCGCGCCATGCCTTCCTTGAGTCTGGTCCAGACGCCCAGCCGATCGAGAGACTCCGAGGTGATTTCGATGCTCTCCTTGAGATCGGCGTGAAAGCGGTCCTCAAGCTCCCCGGCGAATCGGCGATCGGCCACCAGGGCGCCGACCTCGAAGTTGAGGCGAAAGCTGCGGATATCGACGTTGGCGGAGCCGACCAGGCCCCACGCGCCGTCCACCACCATGGTCTTGGCGTGCAGCATGGAAGGCTGGTACTCGAAGATGCGGACGCCGGAGCGCACCAGCTGGGAATAATACGACCGCGCCGCCGGACCGATCAAGGCGACGTCGTTTTTTCCGGGAACCAGAAGGCGGACGTCGACCCCTCGCAGGGCAGCGCTCATGAGGGCGCGGATGGTGGGGCCGTCAGGGATGAAGTAGGGGCTTGTCAAGAAGCAGCGTTTTGAGGCGGAGACGATTCCGGTGAAGTAAAGCAGCCCGCTGGTGTTGTGCTCCTGGTCGGGGCCGCTGGGCACGATGGCGACGATCGAAGGCGCTTCCGCCGCGGCGCCGGTGTGAGCTCGGATCTGCAGCTCCTCCCCGGTGGCATAGGACCAGTCCTCCGCGAAGATGAGCGCCAGATCACTCACGGCCGGGCCGCGGACCAGCAGGTGAGTGTCCCGGAAGAACTGCCCGCCCCGGCGCCGCGCTCGCCCAGAGTACTCATCGCCCATGTTCATGCCGCCGGTGAATCCGGTCTCCTCATCGATCAAGATCACCTTGCGGTGGTTGCGCAAGTGGATGGCCCAGCGCTGCCGCAGAGGGTTCATCGGAAGGAATTCATCCACCTTGCCGCCGGCGGCCTGGAGGGCGCGCAGCCGCCGGCGGTCGATTCCCAGCGATCCGAAGGCATCGTAAAGCAGCCGCACTTCCACACCCTCCCGCGCCTTTCTGGCCAGGAGGTCCAGGAAGAGGTAGCCAGTCTCATCGTTGCGGATGAGGTAGCACTCCGCCCAGATGGAGCGCCGCGCCGCCAACAAGGCGCTTTCGATGCAAGAAAAGGCGGATTCGCTGCGGGTGAGGAGCTGGACGCGGTTGCCGGCGGTGGGAGGGATTTCGGTCACCGCGGCCGACAGGTGCAGGATCGACCGCTCCGCCGGCGACAGGCCGGCGTGGATCCCGGAGGGGGCATTCTTGCTGAGGCGACGCACCGCCTCTCGAATCGCCCGCTTGCTTAGCTTCTTGCGGCGCATGGCGCGCCGCACGCCGGGATCGGCAAGCAGAAAGTAGGCCGCCGCCCCCACCGCCGGAAAGGCGAAGACGGCGAAGATCCAGGCGAAGGTGCTCTCCACCGCATGGCCCCGGGTGAGGGCGCGGTAGACGGCATAAAAGTCAAGCGCGATCGCGGCGATGGCGCCCAAGCCGAGAACGGGCCACAGCAAGAACCAGTGCATGGATTTCCAGAATACGCGGGTCTCAAGTTCCGGGGGAGCGCGCCGGCGGCGCGGGCGCCGCATCCTCCGATGAGCAGTCGTTGGTCTCGCCGCCCCCCTCCACCTCGTTCGGATGCGGGATCTCCTCGGTCAGCAGCTCGTGAACCACGGAGACCAGTTCCGAGTCTTGCAGCGCCGTGTGCCGGCGCAGATTCTTGGACAGCTGGTGAAGCAGCCGGTTGATGAGACGGCGGCTGAGGCGATCGAGCCGCCCGAAAGATTCTTCATCAAGAGCGTTGCGCAGGGCCGCCAGCTCATTCTCCCGGACAGCGTGAAAAAGCTCCCGGAGCTTGAGGATGGTGGGCTCCACGTCGAGCGCGCGGAGCCACCGGAAGAAGGTCGTCATCTCTGCCTCGATGATGGCCTCGGCGCGCGGCAGTTCCTGGAAGCGCTCCTCGATATTTTTCTTCACGATCTCGCTAAGGTCATCGAGGTTTTTCAGAAACACCCCGTCCAGGCTGCCGCACCGTTCCTCAAAATCGCGCGGCACGGCGAGATCGACGATGAGGAGGGGACGTTGACCGCCGCGCTGCTGGCGGACTTTTCTCATCTGCTCGTAGCGGATCAGCGGCACCGGGCTGCTGGTGGAGGAGATGACCAGATCGGCATCGATCAGCGCCTTGGGAAGCTCGGCAAGGTCGCGGACTTTCCCCTTGAAGCGCTCGGCCAGCGCTTGAGCGCGGCTGGCGGTTCGATTCATGATGGTGAGGCTGGCCACCGGGTACCCCTGCAAGTTCTCCAGGGCCAGAACGCCGATCTCGCCGGTTCCGACGACGAGCACATGCTTTTCTTTCAAGCTGCCAAAGATCTTGCGCGCCAGCTCCAATGACGCGTAACTGGCGGAGAGGGCCCCCTCGCCGAGGGCGGTTTCGGAGCGCACCCGCTTCCCCACCCGCAAGGCCCGCTCCCAGAGCCGGTGCAGCACCCGGCCATCGGTCCCGGCCGATCGAGCCCAGGCCAGGGCGTTTTTGACCTGCCCCAGGATCTGGCTCTCTCCGAGGATCTGGCTGTCCAGGCCGCCGGCGACGCGGAAGAGGTGCCGCACGGCCTCTTCGTCGCGGGTGATCTCGTAGTTGCGGGGATGCTCCGTGGCCGCGAAGCCGCGGGTCTCCTTGAGGAGATCGAGGAGCGGGGGGCCGAGTTCCGGATTTGCGCCAGCAGCGCGGACGATATAGATTTCCGTGCGATTGCAGGTGGATATCAGCAAGGACTCGGACGCCAGGACGCGCTCTCGCAGCTGATTCAGAAAATGTTTGCCATCCTCCGGGGTGAACACAACCGCTTCTCTCACCCCCAGAGAGGTCACCCGGTGATTGAGGCTGAGAGAGAGAATCTCCATGGGATTAAAAGTGGAATCCTGGCGTAAAAAACACCTTGAGAAGAATGCCCATCATGACCAGCAGTCCGAGAACGGTGGTGTAGGCGAGGCGCTTTCCGCCAAAACCGAAAAACAGCTTTGCCAGGACGCAACCTCCGTAAAGGAGCCACAAGAGGAAGGTCAAGAGGACCTCGGCGTGGAAAAGGGACACCGCTCCCTCCCCGGCGCGCAGATATCTCCACAATCCCAGCCCGGCCGTCACGGTGATAGCCAGAAATGCGACGCATGTCACTATAAAGTTTAGTTCGGAAAGCGTTTCCAGGGAAGGCATCTTCCGATAAAAAAGCCCGAAACGACCGCGTTTGATCGAGGTGTAGAGGACCAGATAGAGGATGCCGTAAACGCTGCCGAGCGCGACCGCCGAGAAGCCGACGATGGCTGCAAAGGTGTGAAACGAGTCGAGCAATCCGAGCTTCCGCCCCCCGGAATCAGCCGGCCTTCCAAGCACATCGACCGTGGCGATCGCCTGCAAAACAAACGCCGGCGTGACGGCGAAAACTCCCGTGGAGCGTTCGTCAATGCTGAGCTCGACGATGAGGTACGTCACCGCGATGGAGAAAGCCACCAGGGACAGGAACTCCGCCCGGTTGTTCAGGGGGCAGGCACCGGCCATGAAGCTGCGGAGAAGAATCGAGGCCAGTTGGAGGGAGACCGTGCCCACCAGAAGAGGGCGCGCGATTTCCGCCAGACCTCCATGGCTGCGCGTGAAGATCCGCGCATAAGCGATCACCAGGAGAGTGTAAAGAACGGTAAGGATGACGACGGCGGTGTTTGAGACGGTATCCATTGATAGCTAGCGTTTCATGGCTTTTTTTCGCTTCCGGCCATGCTACCCGGCCCCTCACCGGGCGTCAAGCAGAGCTGCCGCTTTCAAACTCCCGGTTATTTTGATATGCTGATCCTGTTCGATTCCGACGGTGATTTTGGAAGGTTCCATTTCCATGCCCGCTTTCACGTTTTCAGAACTTAAAGCTCTGCTGTCACGTATTTTGACCTCCGCCGGCGTGCCGGCGGGGGATGCGGACGCGGTCGCGGAGCACCTGGCGCTCTCCGACCTCTCCGGCCATCCCTCCCACGGCACCATCCGCATGCCGCAGTACCTCGACTTCCTCGAGAAGAAGACTCTCGTCCCCGGCGGCCCGTTCCGCGTCGAGAAGGAGTTCGGCGCGGTGGCGCTCTGCTCCGGCGGCTGGAACTTCGGCCAGGTGGCGGCCCTCAAGGCGGCGGAGGCGGCGATGGCGAAGGCGCGGCGGTTCGGCCTCGGTGCCGCCTCGCTCCACGAGTCAGGCCACGTCGGCCGCCTGGGCCACTACGCCGAGGTCGCCGCCGCTCAGGGGATGATCCTTTTCGTCAACGTCAACAACCACGGCGCCAATCCGGTGGTGGCGCCGCACGGCGGCGCGCAGGGACGGCTTTGCCCCGAGGCGCTCGCGATCGGCGTGCCGCGCCCCGGCAAGTTCCCGCTGGTCGCCGACCTGTCGCTCACGGTGATTCCGGAGGGGAAGGTGAGGGTGGCGCGGAGCGAGGGGAAGAAAGTGCCGGAGGGCTGCATTCTCGATGCCGGCGGCCGGCCTACCACCAATCCCCACGACTTCTACGGCCCGCCCCGCGGCGCTCTCCTACCCCTGGGCGGCCCGGTCGGCTACAAGGGCTTCGGCCTGGGGATGATCTTCGACATCTTTGCCGGGGCGCTCTCGGGGGCCGGAGTCACCCTGGCGGGAAGGACCCGGACCGGCAACGCCGCCTTCATCCTGGCCCTGCAGATCGACGCCTTCGCGCCGAAGGACCTCTTTTTCAGCGAGGTCGAGGCGCTCGTCGAGGCGGTGAAGGGCTGCCCGCGCCAGAGCGGCGTCGAGGAGATCCTCGTCCCCGGCGAGCTGGAGGCCCGCAACCAGGGGAGCGACCGCAGCCGCACCATCCAGATCGGCGAGGGGACGTGGAAGGAGCTGGTCGCAGCGGCGGCGAAGGTCGGCGTGCAGCTGAAAAATTAATCGGGGCAACTAAATTTTCAGCTTATTGAACAACTCCCTAGCCTTACGGTGTGGCTCCAGCACCGCCTCCAGCTCCTTCGGGTCGGCCAGCTTCTCCTTGACGCCGGCCTGGATCTGGCGCATGCGCTCGTCAATCCAGTCGATGAAGTACTGCGCCTCTTCCTTGCGAACCGCCATCGGCCGGCCGCCGATCTCGACGTAAAACGGCGCCGTGCTGGCGAAGCGGAAAGTCCCCGGCACGCGGGCGATGGCCCGCACCAGGAACCAGCCGCTCTCCTTGCAGGCGAGGGTGTGGTTGCCGAGGAAGCGCGACGATCTGCCCTCGAAGGTGTAGCGCTTCACCGGCGCGCCGTTGGAGATGATTTCCACCGCTTCCAGAAGGTCGGCGGAGTAGGCGTTGATGGCCAGCTCGACCGCGAGAGGCTCCTGCGCTTGAAAAACCGCTCCTGGATTCTTGCCGCTCGCCTGGACGAGGAGCGCCGGGCCGTTGGAGACGAAGCACTCGCCGCGCTTGAGGCCCTGCCACCAGGCGTCATAGGTGAGCGGGCCGTCGAGGTGGACGTAGACGCGGTTGTAGCCGACCGGGTTGGGCAGGACGCCGGAAGCCGATCCCGCCGAGGGCGGAATGCGGAAGCCGCAGTTGAGCAGGTGGTAGTAAATATCCTGGGTGTAAAAGCCGTTTCCCCGCGGCGGTGGATACTGGCCGGCGTCGCGCGGCCGGCCCCAGGCCTCGTTGGGGAGCATGCCGCTCCGGAGCATGTGGTTCGTGGCGATTCCGATCGAGTCGGCGCCCGCCGCCACCCAGGCCGGCACGTCCCACCAGAAGGGTTTTTCGATGTCCACCCAGGCCCCCTCCTGCTGGCGGGCGGCCTGGAGGTTCGCGGCCGGCGACGGGATCTCCTGCCTTTGTCCCGCAAAGTCGAGAGGGGACTTGAGATTGAAATAGAGAAGAGCCCCTCCCTGGCGCTCATCCTCGCCGGCGAGCACATGGTAAAAGCGGGCGGCCTCGACTTGCGCCAGCAGGTTGCCAGGCAGGGGCCGGCTCTTCCACAGGTTGTTCTGGTTCCAGAAGGTGATGACGGGGGCGACGTGGAGGTCCTCGGCGCGCAGATGCAGCCCCATTTCCTCTGGAGCCCGGTGCACGTGCAGCTCTCCCGACCACCAGCCGTCGCTGGCGAGATCGGCCCAGCGCTTGAGCTGGATCTGCTTCTCCACCGCGCCGCCGGCCTTGATCTCGAAGGTCTCGCGAATCCTCCGGTACTCCAGGCCGCGCTCGATGGCCATCGAATACTTGCCGTCCGGGAGCGGCAGGCTGATCTTGCCGCCGCAGACGAAATGGTCGTGCCAGAAGGGCAAATCGGGAGCGCGCACCGGCTTGCCATCGGTTCCGGCCAGATGGACGCGGCAAGGGAGGGGAATGTTCGGGTCCGATTCGTAGACGGCGAGGTTGAGGAGTCCCTGGGCGGGGAGAAAAGGGGCCAAGGCCAGGATCCCGAGGACGACAAGGTGTGGATTTTTCATGGATTCCTTTCATTTATTTTTATGGTTAAAGATTATCGGCAATCTGGCCGATCCTGTTCAATAAGCCTTCAAGTCCACGGTGGACTTTCACTACGAGGCCCGGTATAAACCGTAACCCATTGTAACTGAATGAGGTTACGGAAACGAGAACTGGTTAGAAATGGTCCAGCTGCCGACGGAATTCAAGACCCGCCTCGACGACTATCGAGGCCCCCTCGACCTCCTCCTTTACCTCATCAAAAAGGAGGAAATCAACATCCTCGACATCCCCATCGCCCGCATCACCGAGCAGTACCTCACCTACCTGCAGATCCTGCGGAACGTCGATCCCAATATTTGCGGGGAGTTCCTGGTGACCGCCGCGCAGCTCATGGAGATCAAGTCCAAGACGCTGCTTCCGGTCGAAGCGCTGGAGGGAGAGGCGGAGGAGCTGGACGATCCGCGGCTCGATCTGGTCTTGCAGCTCCTCGAGTACAAGAAGTACAAGGAGCGGGCGCTTCTTCTCGAGAGGATGATGGCCGAGCACAGCCAGCGCTATCAGCGGCCGGAGCTGGAGCTGGACCTGACCGAAGAGGCCATGCGCTCTCTGCCCACCCGGCTGCTGGAAGTCAACATCTGGGACCTCTTGACCGCTTTTCAGAAGGTTCAACTGGCATTGAGCCTCCGCCAGCCCCATCGCGTGCTCCTCGAGGACCGGCCGATTGAAGAGTACATGAAGGCGATTTGCTTCCAGATCGAAAGCCAGGCCTCGCGCCGCCTCCGGTTTCAAGACCTCTTCTCCGATTGCCGCGACCGCTACGATGCCATCGGTTTCTTCCTGGCGCTCCTCGAGCTGGCCAAGGAGGGGCGGGTGAGGTTCCACCAGGAAGAACTCTTCGGGCCGATTGAAGTTGAACTTCAGGATCCCGCCCTGGAAAATCAACCGGCGGCGCTGGAACCGGCGCCCGATGAGTAATCCCACGCTGGTGGACTTTTCCCTTGAACATCATCTTCTTTGGATCCGGAGCCTTTGCCGTGACGGCGCTCGATCGGCTGGCCCGACTCGAGGCTGCAATCCCGCCGCCGCCCTGGCGCTTGGCCCTGGTCGTTTCCCGACCCGATAAGGCCGCCGGCCGGGGCCGGAAGATCGCCTCGACGCCGGTCGCCCTTCATGCCCGCGGGCGTCGCTTGCCGCTCGAGCTTCCCGAAAGCGCCAACCAGCCGGAGTTCCTCGCGAAGCTCGATGAGATGGAGCCCGATCTTTTCCTCGTCGCCGATTACGGGGAGTTCCTTCGCTCTGCATGCCGCGCTGCGCCGCGCCTGGGCGCTTACAACCTGCACGCCTCGCTCCTGCCGAAGTATCGGGGAGCCGCGCCGGTGGCCCATGCCATCCTGAACGGCGAGACGACCACCGGCGTGACCTTGTTCCGGATCGAGAAGAAAATGGACGGCGGCCCGATCATCGATCGCATCGAAGTGGACATCCTGCCGCTCGAAACCGCCGGCGAGCTGGAAGCGCGGCTGGCGGCCGCGGCGGCGGACCTGCTCGAGCGGGCGCTGCCGCAATTTAGTTGTGGAAAAGTCGTGGAGAGGTCCCAAGATGAGAAGGCCGCCACCCAGGCGCCCAAGCTCCTCAAGGAGCAGGGAGCGATCCCCTGGCAGGAGGATGCCCAGCGGATCTCCCGCCGGGTGAGGGCCATGAATCCCTGGCCGGGCGCGTACTCCCATCTGGCGCGACAGTCTCAGCTGGCAAGAAAGGGCGCCGGGGCGCCGGAGCGCATCAAATTTCTGCGCGTGCGCCCTCTCGATCCCATCGAGGCAGCGCGTGCGTTCGGCGCTCAAGCGCCGAAAAAGCCCGGGGAAACCGGCGGGGATGGCAAGACCCGGCTGCTCGTGGCTTGCGGGTTGGGCGCCGTGGAAGTTCTCGAGCTGCAGAGGGCGGGAAAGGCCCCCCTCAAGGCCATCGAGTTCTTGAGGGGATGGAAAGCGAGGCCGGGAGATTTTTTTACATCGAACCTTTGAGGCTGCTGTGAAACGGTCGAGAAATTATTCTTGCGGAATCCATGCTTGAAGCGTGAAGATGGTCCAATGATGGAAAACACCAAAGGCCCAGAAAAGGGGAGCGGCAAATTTTACGGCCAGGGCTACGAGAAGAAATACGACCAGGGCAAGCCGTTCAAGAAGTTTTCCCGCGACCGGAGGCAAGGCCGGTTTCAGAAAAAGAGCTGGGACAAGGCTGGCAGGGGCGGCGCCGCCAGAAGCTCCGAGAGGCGGAGCCAGAAGGCGCTTCTCGATCCCACCCAGCTCCCGCGCGGACCCCAAGCCCGGTTTCAGGCGCTCGAGGTCTTGATCGAGGCCGACGAATCCGGCCGGTTCGTCGATCAGCTTCTCGATGAGAAGATCCTCGGCGATCTCATCTCGCCGCCCAACCGCCAGCTCATTCAAGAGATCACTTACGGCGCGGTGCGCCACCGCAACACCATCGACCACGTGCTCGACAATTACATCCATTTCGCCATGCGGCGCCAGCACGTGGCGGTGCGCTGGGCGCTGCGGCTGGGCGTCTATCAGCTGGTTTACCTGAGCCGGATACCTTCCCACGCCGCCATTCACGGCAGCGTCGAGGCGCTCAAGGCCGTTCCCGGCATCAACGCCCACGATGTCGGCTTTGCCAACGCGGTCCTGCGGCGGCTGCACAATGACATTCTCAAGAAAGGCGAGGAGCCGCCGGCTGACAAGGACGACTTGAACGCCCTGCCGGCCCGGCACGGCTGGTGCTTCTTCAACCGTCCCGTTCTCCCTCCCTTGAGCACCGCGAAGATCCAGCACTTGACCGTCAAGTACTCCCATCCCAAGTGGCTGCTGGCGCGCTGGATCGAGAGATTCGGCGAGGAGGACGCCGTTCTCCTCTGCATTGCCAACAACAAGGCCCCCATGGTCTCGGCCATTCTTACCGGACAGGCCCCTTCGCGCGAGGAGGCGGTGAAGGCGCTCGAGGCGGCCGGGGTGACGGTGGAGCCGGGAGCGCTGCCGGAGTCGCTGCGGCTGCGGCGGCTGGGGGACGCGCGACTGCTGGAGCCCTTCCAGAACGGCTGGATCCGTATCCAGGATGAGACGGCCAAGCTGATCGGCGAGGCGCTGGCGCCGCCGCCCGGTGCGCGGGTGCTGGACCTGTGCGCCTCGCCGGGCGGGAAGTCGTCCCAGCTGCTCGAGCGGATCGGACCGCAAGGCCATCTGGTGGCTTGCGACGTCGGTGAAGAAAAGCTCACCCGCCTGCGCGAGAACCTGGAGCGGATTGGCGCCAATTTCACCCTCGTCAACGTCCCTCCCGAACCGGAAAAACTGCCGCTGGAGGAGAAGTTCAGCCACATTCTTGTCGACGTCCCCTGCTCGAACACCGGCGTGCTCTCCCGCCGCCCCGAGGCGCGCTGGCGGGTGCACCTCGAGGACATCGCCAAGCTCGCCGAGCTGCAGGGGCGTCTTCTCGATGCCGCCGTGAAGCGCCTGGCGCCGGGCGGGCGGCTGGTCTACTCAACCTGCTCCATCGAGCCCGAGGAGAACGGCCAGGTGGTGGCGCAGGCGCGCCGCCGCCATCCCGCCCTCGAGGAAGAGGCCTCGCGGCTCTTCCTCCCCCATCGCGACGGCGCCGACGGCGGCTATTACGCCATCCTCAAAAACTAGCAGTCACTAGTTTTTGTCCCGCCACATCTTCCACCCCGATTTGCCGGGCATGTTCCAACAGGGTATTCTTATCGGAACAGGGTCTTAAATTCTTACTCCGCAACTTCTCCGCAGAATGCGGAGAAGTTGCGGATAGCTCG
>JACQVS010000148.1 GCA_016209605.1 Planctomycetota bacterium | reverse complement strand
GGAATGGGATGTTGACATCCCTGGGGGCTCAAGGCTATCATTCCGGCGTTGTTTTTCTTGTTGGTTTGTGTTTTTTCAATACTATCGTTTTAGGGTTCTTTTAAGGGAGAACGAATCATGGCGAAGAAAGCGACCAAAAAAGGCGCCAAGAAAACCAAGAGGAAACCCAATCCGGCCTTCATGAAGGCCCTGCAGCCGGATGATGCCCTGGCTGCGGTCGTCGGCACGAAGCCGCTTCCGAGAACCCAGATCACCAAGAAGCTCTGGGACTATATCAAGAAGAACGGCTGCCAGGACAAGGTCAACCGCCGCAACATCAACGCCGATGACAAGCTTCTAGCGGTCTTCAACGGCAAGAAGACGGTGTCGATGTTCGAGATGACCAAGCTGGTCGCCAAGCACGTCCGATGATTCTATTTGAACATCTTGCGCGCTGTCTGCAGCGCGCAAGATGTTCAAATTGCTTTGTTGCAAGGGCCGAATCCAATCCCTGAATTAAAGGGGACCTTGATTTTCCTACCGCAGGGAAAAGAAGACCTTTTCCATCTCTTCATCCGCTTCAGCCGGCGGCGCGAAATACTTGACCGTGAAAAATAATCCCTCCTCGGGGGAGTAAAAAAAACCCACCAGGGCTTTGTACTTCACCACGTCCGCGGCGCTGACTCCCAGGCCGAAGCGGGCGCTGGCGTGAAGAAGGAACCAGGCGCGGTGGATCCCGCCTCGATCGCTCTCCCGGAACCGGGGCTTGAACTTTTCCGGGAAGGCGATTTCCTTGGAGAGGTCGCCGGGATAAGGCGACAGGGCGTTGGCGTGAAGCGCCTCCATGGCAAAGACCTCCTCTTCGATGAGGGTTTTCGCCGACTCCGCATCGACCGGCAGATGCTCGATCTTGAGATGCCGCTCGCCGTTCGCGAAATGCTCCACCACCGAGTCACGGGTAGACCAGCTCTCGACCCGCTGAAAGCCCTGCAGGGCGAGTGGGGAGGCGGGCGTCCCCGGCGCCGAAAAACGGCGGCAGAGCACCAGGAGGCCGGCAGCCGCGAGCAGGGCCAAGAGAGCTGACCCCAGGATCAGAAGGAACCTCCTCGGGCGCGCGGCCATGATCCGTTACTCCAGGACTTCCTTCAGCACCCGGCCCTGCACGAACGGGGGCGGCTTCACCCCGAGGAGATGCAGGATGGTCGGGTACTGATGGAGGAGCTCAAAGGGCTGGTCGCCCAGGTAATGGCCCTTCTTGACGCCCGGCCCCAGGATGATGAAGGGCACCCACAGGCCCTTGACCTCGCCGGAAAGCACCGCTTGCTTGTAGCCGGACTCGAGCGGGGTCCCGAAGACGCTCAGGTCGGCGGTGATCTCCTCGCTCCACCCGTAGCCGGCGCGGCTGGCGAGAATCAAGTCGCCCGCCCTCTCGGGCAGGAGCTGGAATTCCTTCTCGACCTGCTCCCGCTCCACCGCCTGGACCACCGGCCGGACGCCGGCTTCATCCTCGAGATCGAGGAGCAGGCGCTTCACCTTCGCCCGCAAGGCCTCGTACTCGGGGCCGGAGGCCCTCCGCCAGTTCCCCCCCAGGCCCTGGGGATCGAGGTAAATGCTGTGCATTTGCAAGTAAACGGCCTGGGTGCTCTCCCACTCGATCGCCGGCTCGCCGCTCTTGGGATCGGCGTGGAACTTGAGCAAGCCTGCGCTGGCCAGGAGGTTGTTCAAGCGCACCGAGCGGTCGAGGGGGATGGCGCCGTGGTCCGAGGTCAGGACCACGACGGTCTGGTCGTCGGCCTTCTCCAGGAGCCGGCCGGCGATCTCATCCAGCTTGCGGTACATGCCCAGGACTTCCTCCCAGAGCTTTTGCCGCTCCGCCTCCGCCGTCTCCGGGTACCGGCGGCTGGAGGGATCGATGGCGCCCATCCACCAGCGGCTGGTGAGCATCTGGTTGGGAGTGTAGGTGTCGTTGATGAAGATCTGCGGCCGGTAGGATTCCAGGATGAACGAGGCCGCCCGCTGGTGCCAGTCGAGGGAGAGGGCGGCCTCCTCCAGGAAGGCCTGCCTGTCCTCGGGGTAGTAAATCAGCTGCGGCGGAAAGTTGTCGGCGAAGTCGACCATGGGGCCGGCGCCGGCAATCAGCTCGGCGGCGGCCTCGGCCGGCTCGGCGAGGTGCTTGTTCAAGTTGTTGAAAAAGAAGCGCACCCGGAAGAAGCCGTTCTCCTCGAGCTTGATGACCTTGATCTTGAACTGGGTCTGGACCTCCCTCTCAAGTTCCGGCAGCTCGGCCGGTCGCCCCTTCTGGGGGACCTTCCATCTCAAGGCGATGGGGAGCCAATCGCTCCAGTCTCCCTTCTTCAGGGTGGCGAGGAGCCGGCGCTTGTCGATCGAGAAGGCGACGGTGTCGTAGTCGACCTTGCCGTCATCGGTGGAGTCGTGAATGTAGGCGTGCACCGTCGCCCCCCAGGCGCTGAGGGAGGCTTCCAGGGGGGACGAGTGGGAGGCCGGCGCCCCCTCCCACCCCGCGGCCGGCCCTGAGCCTGCGAACTGGGAAAGCGGCGGGCCGAAGAAGAAGAGCCGGGCGTTGCGGCTCTGGATTTGCGGCGCCGCCGGATCCTCCCGGTCGGTGAAGTTGACGGCGTGGAAGTCGGCCCCCCACCCCCCCCAGCGCCCGCGGATGGTGACGCCCTTCTTGAGCTCGGGCGGCGTCGAGCCGGGGACCGAAAGCAGGGCCACCTTCATGCCGGCCTGGCTCTCGAGAGTGCTCCAGATGGGCTCCACCTTCTTCGCCGCCGAGCTGAAGCCGCCCACCGACACCCGGTCGAGAGGGCTCCCCTCGGTGTGCATCGGCCCATCGTTCACGCCGTGGACCACCGGGTAGGAGCCGGTGAAGAGCGTGGCGAAGTTGGCGGGCGTGTGGCTGGGGAAGACCGGCCGGCCGTAGCCGTAGCTGCCGCGCTCCATCATCTTCTTGATATTGGGCAGCTTCCCCTCCTCGGCCCACTTGTAAATGTTGAACAGCTCCGGATCGGCCCGCATGCCGTCGGGGATGAACCAGTAGAGCTTCACCCCTGCCGCCCTGCCGTCCGGCCGCTTGCGGCCGGGAGCGATCCGGAAGATCAAGTAGGCGGCGAGAAGGAGGGCCGCCAGGATCGCCAGAAACTTGAGGAAGGAGGATTTCATGGCCGGAAAACTTCCGCGTTATTTTTTTTGCAGCGCTTCGAGGTAGGTTTCCGCCCGGATCGCCACCAGCCAATCGCGGAGCCGCTGGGCAAGGTCGTTGAAGACCGTTTCGTTCGCCGGCTGGACGTCCTGCAGCTCCTCGGGATCCTTCCGGACGTTGAAGAGCTCGTGGTACGTTTCGCTTTTTTCGGGGTAGAAGAGCTTTTCGGTGATCAGCTTCCAATCCCGGCCGCGGACCGAGACGATGATGGACTGGTGCCGGAAGAAGCGGTTGGTGGTCCTGGGAGAATAGGAGGAGCCGGCGAAGACGTACTCGTTCACCGGCTTCCCTTCGAGGATCAAGGGCTCGAGGCTCTTCCCCGCGAAGCTCGGCGGAGCTTCGATGCCCAGAAAGCTCAGTACCGTGGGGGCCAGGTCCACCCCCTGGACGAGCCCATCGATCCGCCGGGGCTTGAGGCCGGGGTGGTGGATGATCAACGGGATGCGAAGCACGTCGTCGTAAAAGGTGCCGCGCAGGGGCCCGCCCCGCATGAACCGTCCGTGCTTGCCGAACATGTCGCCGTGCTCCGAGAAAAAAACGATGATGGTCTTTTTCTCGAGCCCGAGCCGCTTCAGCTCATCGAGGACGTTCTTCACCCACTTGTCGGAGTTGTAGATTTCGCCGTCGTAAAGGGCGACCATGTGCTTCACGTCTTCGGGGTAAAACCGCGCCTCGAACTCATCCTCTTCTGCCGACTTGGTCTTGAGAAGATACACCTCGCGTTCCTCCGAGCCGCGCCGGACCTTGATGGGCCGGGTACGCTTGAAGGTCCAGTAGCAGCGGGTGAAGTCGATGCTCCCCTGGTAGTCCGGGTCGAACATGCGGTTCTCCTCGGGGACGGCGAAGGGGCAGTGTACATCGTAGCCCTGGATGAAGAGAAAAAACTTGCGCTGGTAGTGGTCGCGCAGCCAGGCGATGGCCCTGGGCACGGTCTCCTTCAAGACGCCGTATTTTTTCCAGTCCTTGGGATCCTGGTCGGTGAGCGTGTCGAAGACCGCATCGAAGCGCGAGGTCAATCCGAAGGCGGCGCCGTAGTCCCGATCTCCCACGAAGGCGGCGGTCAGGTAGCCGTTCTTCTTCAAGAGATCGATGATCGTGACCGCGCCGGCGTCAAGCTTTTCGAAGTTCTCGCGGTTCATCAAACCGTGGGTGAAGGGGTACTGCGAGGTGAAGAGGGAAACCGCCACCGGCAGCGTCCAGCTGGCGTGCGAGTAGGCGTTTTCGAAGACCAGGCTGCGCGCGGCCAGCTGGTCGAGGTTCGGCGAGGTGCTGCGGGAGTAGCCGTAGGCCCCCAGGTGGTCGGCCCGCAGGTTGGTGAGGGTGAAGAAGACGACATTCGAGTCGCGGCAGAGGTAGTCGCCGGCGCTCCGGTCCGGCGCCGGCTCGCCGGCCTCTCCAGGCGGGGGGCCGGTCCCCCAGAGCGCGAGGATCAGGAGACAAGCTCTGGCGTGCGTACCCATGCCGCCGATTATCCAACTTGCTGTTTCATTTTCCATCTCATTCCCGGTAAGATGGAGCGCGCACATGAAGCGGCGCTGGTGTTTGATTTATTCGATCTTTTTCATCCTCCCCGCCGCGGAGCTGCGCCCGCAGGAGTACGTGGAGAAGATCCAGTTCCATCCCAAGGTGGCTTCCCGGCAGGATGGCTTTTTCGTTCTGGCGTGGAGCGACCGCAGCCATATCTACGCGCAGAAGCACACCGTCCAGGGAGGGAAGGTCGGCGCTCAGATCACCGTCGACGACAAGATCCCCACCCTCGATGCTCCCAATCCCGATGTGGGCCGGCCGGATATCGACATGGACAGAAACGGCAACTTCGTGGTGTGCTGGGACTCCAACAACGAGATCTACGAAATCCACTTCCGGCTTTTTGACGGCCAGGGAAAGGCGGTGAAGAGCTTCACGCACAGCGATCAGGTCCAGCAGCCGTCGGTATCCCTGTATTCCGATGGCAGTTTTTTGCTCGCCTGGCAGGGCCTTGTCAACGGCGGCGTCTTCGCCCAGAAATTCGATGCCCGGGGGCTGCCCCTGGGCAACGCCTTCCCGGCCAAGTTATCGCCGGGGCCGGGGATCACGCCGGATGTCGCCGCTTCGGAGAACGGAGCAGCCGCCATCGTCTGGCGAACCAGCAATGACCGGCTCGAGGGGGTCCTGGTGGACCCGGCGCTCGCCTTGAAGCCCCTTCAGTTCAACACAAGGGATGTGAAGGACAGCGCGGTCGCCATGGCGCCGGACGGCGCCTTCGCGGTGGTCTGGGAAACGAACCCCCCGACGCCCGGCGGCGGGCGCTGGGTTTGGGCGCAGGTCTTCAAGGGGGATGGCTCGCTCCTCCGGCCGGCCTTCGAGGTAAACGCCGGCCAGTTGTACTTCGATCCCGACCCCGACGTCGCCGCTGGTCCGGATGGAGGCTTTCTCGCCGTTTACACCTCTTCGGTCACCGTCCCGGCGGGCGATTTGACCCGGATCTTCAGCAAGCGCTTCCATCCTACCGCTCCCGTCGCCGATGAAGCCCTCGCGGTCAGCGCCATACCGGGCTCGGCCTTCGAGGACCGCAATCCGGCCGCGGCGATGGCCCCCAACGGCACGGTCATCGCCGCCTGGGAAACCTTCATCCGCGACCCGCAGGGAGTTTTCCTGAATTCCGAAAACCACTTCCGCGTCTTCAATTCCACCACCGATGGCGATCTCGACAGCGTTCCGAACGCCTCCGACAACTGCCCCGAGGCCTACAATCCCAGCCAGGCGAACCTCGACGGCGACGTCTCCGGCGATGCCTGCGATGGAGACCTCGACGGCGATGGGACCGCCAACGATCAGGACGCCTGCCCGCGGGACAAGGAGGACGATGCCGATGGCGATGGCATCTGCGCCGACCGCGACAACTGCCCGGCGGCGGCCAATCCGAATCAGGCCGACGCCGACAAGGACAAGCTGGGGGATGCGTGCGATCCGTGCCCGTTGGATCCCAAAGACGATGCCGATGGCGACGGCCGGTGCGCCGACGCCGACAACTGCCCCGAGGTCGCCAACACCGCTCAGGCCAACGCCGATGGCGACGCTCTCGGCGACGCCTGCGACCCCTGCCCGGGCGATGTCCTGAACGATGCCGACGGCGACGGCCTCTGCGGCAGCGTCGACCCCTGCCCGGACGACCCGAGGAACGATGTCGATGGCGACGGCCTCTGCGCCGACCGCGACAACTGCTCCCAGGTGGCCAACCCGAACCAGAACGACCGGGATGGGGACGGCTTCGGCGATGCCTGCGATCCCTGCCCCGACGATCCCGCCAACGACGCCGACCGCGACGGTCTCTGCTCCAACGCCGACCCCTGCCCCGTCGATCCGGCCAACGATGCCGATGGCGACGGCCGGTGCGCCGACGCCGACAACTGCCCGGAAAAGGCCAATCCGGACCAGCAGAACGCCGATCAAGACAGCCTGGGCGATGCCTGCGACCCCTGCCCCAAGGACAACCGGAACGACAAGGACAAGGACGGCATCTGCGGCGACCTCGACAACTGCCCCTCGACCCCCAACCCTGATCAGAAGGACACCGACGGCGACGGCACCGGCGATGCCTGCGAGCGCTTCATCCGCGGCTTCGTCAACTCGGACGGCGACCTCGACATCAGCGATTCCATCGGCATTCTCCTCTTCCTCTTCGTCGGCGGCGACGAGCCGCCCTGCCGCGATGCCGCCGACGCCGACGACAACGGCGAGATCGAGATCACCGATGCGATCTACGGCTTGAGCTTCCTCTTCCTCGGCACCGCTCCTCCGGAAAGCCCCTATCCGGCTTGCGGGCGGGACCCCACCCAGGAGGGGCTCGGGTGCGCCACCTTCGCGGGCTGCTGATGAAGTTTTTTTCTCTGTCCCCGATCTTCCCCTTTTTTTTCACGGCCGTTGCGGGGGCGGAAGATTCACCTCCGGGAAAACCGCCGCCCGCTGAAAAAACCTCCGAATCAGGCAAGCCCGCCGGAGAATCCTTTCTCCAGCCTTTCCTCAGCCCCGGGAAGACCGACTTCCTCTACCGCCAGACCAGCTCCTCGGACGAGTACAACTTCTTCGTGTGGGCGCCGGTCTTCCGGGGGGGCCTCGGCGCCGCCGACCTCGAGCGCGGCAGCGACGCCAACTTCGCCGGCGGTTACGTGCGGCCGCTCCTCCCATTCCCCAATTGGGGCGACCTCATCCTCGGGGGACTGGCCGTCGACCAGGAGGGGAAGGATGCCGACGAGTTCCAGGGGGAGTACCGGTCCCCCCTCGGCCTCGGCCTCGGCGGCGGCTTCGTGAGGAGGGAGAACAACGATCTGGATGTCGCCTTCGGCAAGATCGCTTACCGCGGCCAGGTGAAAGCCTGGAGCTATATCGTCGAGCTGCAGGCGCAGGAGGAGGGGAGCCGCACCTCCCCCGGAGGCTACGGCGGGATTTACAACGACATCGTCATGGTGACCTTCGGCCACGACGGCGAGCAGTACCGCACCGCCCTGGGGATCAACTTCCCCGATAAAGGCTGGCCGGTACGGCCGGCCTTCGAGGTCCTCTACACCGACAACGCCGCCGGCGAGAACAACGGCCCGCGGATCTGGTTCGTGAACGCCACCTTGAAGTACTCGGGCGGCTTCCTGAGCCATCCCGCCCGCCTGGGCCGGGTGATGGGGCCCACCGGTGTCGAGTTCGGCAACCCGCTGGGCTTCCTCGCCACCACCTGGAACCGGCGTCTCGACGTCTGGGAGCTGGGCGGGCTCGTTGACTGCCGCTATATTCAGATCGACCTTCCCAACCGCACCCGCACCCGCGATTTCGAGGCGCTGATCTTCCCGTTCCAGTTCTTCCGCCCCTTGAAACCCCTCGACTACCTGTTCGTCGGCGGCAGCTACTCGGAGAGGCCCAGGCCGGCGGAAGACTCGGCGGGAATCCTGGCGGGCTTTATCGGCAAGATCCTCTTCCTGCAAGCGGTGCTGAACGTCAAGTACGAGTTCGAAACCGAGGAAAAGACCATCACCCTGGGATTGATTCACGAGATGTAATGGCCCCCTGCTTCTTCTTGAGCATTGCTCTGGCATGGTTTCCAGCTTTTTCCGGCGGCGAGACGCAAGACCCGGCGGAAAAAATCATCGCCTTCCAGGATCCGGCCGCCTGGACCGCCGAGCCCGGCTGGCTCGGCAACCCGGCCGGCCGTTTCGCGGCGCGGCGTGGCGGGAGCGGGGTGGCCTTCCGCGTCGAGGATCCCGGCCGCGGCATGAAGTGGCGGCAGGGGCTCCAGGAAGCCCTGCCGCTCGGCGGCTTCCGCTTCGTCTCCATCCGCTGCCGCGCCGCGGGGGCGGCGCCGCGCGGCGACTACCTCCTCGCCCTCCTCGGCGGGCCGGAGGGGGCTCCCGAAGGCTATCAGACCCCCATCGCCGCGGCGGAGGTGCGCGGCGATGGGAGATGGCGGACCGCCGCGGCGCGCCTTGAGGCCGGCGGCGGCCAATGGCTCCTGCGCGGCCTCGCCGTCCAGGTGCAGGCCGATGCCGATCCGGCGGAAATCGAGGTCGCCGAGGTCCGCTTCAGCCGGGACGCGCCGCTCGCGCCGCTGGCCGACTTCCTGGCGCTCGAGCCGCTGGACCCGGCCGCGCCGGTCGCGGCGGGATTCGAGCTCGTCGATCTGAAGGCGCTCGCCGGCGCCGACGCTTCGGCGCATCGCGAGTCCTTCCGCCTGCGCGATCCGTTTCCCGAAGGCCGGGCCGCCTGCTCCGGAGTCCCCTTCCAGCTCCTCTCCGGCCCGAAGAGCGCCGTCTCGACGGGGCTGGAGCTGCCGGCGGGACAAGAGGAAGCTCGAGCCGTCATCCCCCTCTCGGGTCAGGCCGCTGCCCTCGCGCTCCTCCTCGCGGCGCGCTTCGAGGGGAGCGAGGAGCCGGCCCTGGGGAGCGGCGAGCTGAGCGAAGTCCGCGACCTCGACCGGGTCGCCTTTCAAATCGACTACCAGGAGGGCCCGCCCGATCGGATGCTTTGCCTGTCGATTCCGGAGGGCCGCTTCACGGTGATGCGCGGCCCGCAGCTCGCGTCGCTGTTCGCGGATCCCGCGCGCCCGCTCAAGGCCTTGACCATCATCGACCGCTCGCCGCAGGCGGAGCTGTTCGTCCTCGCGGCGACGGCCGTCCGTTCCGCGGCCGCCGGCCCATTAGAGCGTCAAAGGCCGCGGCCCCGCCAGGCTCATCCCGCTCCGCAGCTCGAGCCGCCGCGCGCCGTCCCCGCGGCGAGCCTGCAAGGGACCAGGGCGGCGATCGAGGCCGGGGCCCTCCGCGCGGTCATCGACCTGAAGGGCCTGCGCCTCGACATCATCGCCAACGCCTGGATTCGGAAGGAGGGATCAGGGCTGGGGGCCGGCTCGCGGCTCCTCCGCGTCTTCCAGCGCGGGCGCGAGCTGCCTCCGGAGGCCTGGGAAGTCCTGGAAGCGCGTCTGGAGGAGCCGGCGAGGGTGCTGTTCAAAAACGCTCTGAGAGAGGGGAGCTTGAAGCTCCTCCTCTCCGGGGAGATCGAGGCCGCGGGCGATGAGATTGGCTGGAGCCTCAATCTCGAAAATCAGGGGGAGCCGGCGGACCTGGAGCTGTCGACTCCCGACCTCGAAGGCCTGCGACTGGAAAGCGCCTCGACCGATATCCTGTGCTACCCCAAGCGCGGCGCCGCCTTGACGGCGCGGCCGGCATCGTTTTCGGCCCCCGGGAGCGGCCTCTTCCCGCTCCAGTTCATGGACCTTTCCGCCCCTGGCGGCGGCGGCCTGTACCTCCGCACCGAGGACCGCGGCGGGAGCGACCGGCTTTACGAGGCGGCAAAGGGCTCGGGCGGCGCGCGGCTCGCGGTGCGCTATCCCCAGCTCCGGCTCGAGGCTGGGCAGACGCTGCGGATCAGCCCCACCGCCCTCGGAGCCCACGGCGGCGACTGGCACGAGGCTTTCCGCGCCTACCGGCGCTGGCTCGAGAGCTGGCATCGGCCGCGGCTGCCGCTCAAGCCCTGGTTCCGGGAGGTCTTCAACTTCCGCCAGCGCTTTTTCTGGTTCTGGGATCCGGTTTACGATCCGGAGGCGGGCCGCCTCAAGGTGCCGGAGGCGCTCGCGGAGGCGCGGGAGGCCTTCGGCGGCCTCGAGTACCTCCACTTCATGGACTGGGGCTCCCACCCGCGGCGCGGCCGGGTCTACGGCCGCACCGGCGATGACGCCCCCTGGGAAGCCTGGAAAGGGGGCGAGTCGATGTTCGCGCGCGGCCTCGAGGAGCTGCGCGCGGCCGGCGTGCCGGCGGGCCTTTACGTCGAGGGCTACCTGCTCGAGGAGCGCGGACGGCTCGGGAGCGGCGAGGGGAAGGCGTGGCAGATCCGCGGCCCCGGCGGCGAGCCCCGATACTGGCCCGGCGCCAGCGAGATGTTCATCTGCCCGTGGGTGGGCCGCTGGAAGGAGATCCAGACCGACACTTACCGCCGCCTGGTGAAGCTGTTCCCGGCGCGGGGCGTCTACATTGACCAGTTCGGCTTCGCCGACTGGGGGAAGAAGTGCTGGGCCGCGGGCCACGGCCACCCCGTGCCGGCGGCGCCGCTCCTCGGCGAGCGGGAGCTGACGCGCGCCGTCTCGGAGGCGCTGGCCGAAATCGACCCCCAGATCGCCGTCTACACCGAGGAGACCCCCTGCGACCTGGCGAACGGTTTCCAGGACGGCAGCTTCACCTACGCCATGAACGAGGCGCAGCGCACCGTCACCGATGTCCCCTTGAACCTGGCGCGCTTCGCCTTCCCGGAATTCAAGACCTTCGAGATCCTGATCTGCGACCAGCCGCTCGGCTCGTGGGGCGCGGGCGTCCTCTGGACCTTCTTCAACGGCGAGGGGCTATGGCTCGAGGGCCCGGCGCGGGAGTGGTTCCGGCCGCGCACCCTCGCCGCCATCCAGAAGACCCACGCCCTGCTCCGCAGCCACCGCGAGGCCTTCACTGCACTTCAACCCGAGCCCCTCGTCCCCACCCTCGCCGAGGGCATCCACGCCAACCGCTTCCCCGGCGAGAAGGAAATCGTCTACACGCTGTGGAACGCGCTCCCCCTCACCTATCGCGGCCCCGTCCTGGCCCTGCCGCCGGGGGAAGGGAAGCGCTTTCACGACGCCTGGAACGGCGGCCAGCCCCTCGAGCCAAGCCGCCGCGCCGACGGCCGGCTGGAAATCGCCTTGGAGATCGATCCCTACGGCGCGGGCTGCGTCGTGGCGGAAAAGTGATCCCGAGCCGCCAGCAATGTCTTCAAAAAAGAATGCAAAATCGTTCATGCACCCGCTGCTTTCAAGAGGATTGCAATGGCCATGATTGTAAAGTTGAAGCGACGAAGCCGGCGTTATCATGATTTGACCTATGGGCAGCACTACACTGTGCTTGGAATTGAGGCCGATGATTTTAGAATTTTAAATGACCAGGGCAGGCCCTACCTCTATCCAAGCCGCCTTTTCGAGGTCGTTGATCCCCAGGAGCCGGAAAATTGGACCACCGAGTTCGGTGAAGATGGGGAACGGTATTCCTACCCTCCCCCTCTAAACACACCCGGCTTTTTTGAGGATTTCTTTGACTCCAAAACGGCAACCGTCGCCACCTTTTGGCGTACCGTTAATGAGCAACTGGTCGAAGCTGCTGCAAGCGGAACGATGGAACCGGATTGAGATCCTTCGGAAGCTCATTTTCGTTCGGCCCGGTCGCCGTTATCCTACGGCGCCGCCCCCAGCTCCTTGGGGCTTTTTCTCGACAGGCCGAAGATGAAGGTCTGGCCGGGGGTGAACCGCGCCCGCAGCTCGAAGTTCTCGAAGGCGATGCCGCCGGGGATCTCGCGCTCGGACTGCCAGTAGACCCGCCGGCCGTTCACCTTGAGGCGCAGGTCCGGCCGCGCCTCATCCCTGGGCACGCGCCAGTACTGGGTAAGGGGGATGGAGCGGTACTGCCAGGAGGATGGGCTTTCGATTTTCACCGCGGCGGGATCGGCTTCATCGCTCACCGCGGCAGCGATGACGTCTCCGCCGCTCAGGCGGAGCAGCCGCTCGAGCGTGTATGGCGCTTGGTCGATGAACCCGTTCCCTTGGTATCCCTTGAAGAGGTCGCGGGAGTCGATCCAGCCCGAGCGCAGCGCGATTCTCCGGAGCCGGGCGAAGTTCCCCATGGTGGCGGTGACGGTGTTTTCCTCGACCGCGGCGCTGTCCTCCTTGGCAAAGAGCTTGATGCGCAGCTCCTCCGGCCGGTCCGAGCGGACGCTCAGCTTGGCGTGAACGTGGGCTCCGTTCTGAAAGCGCTCGCACTCGATGGCCACGGCCAGCTCCTCGACGCCATCTTTCTGTCCGGCCTCGGGCTCGAGCCGGTTCAACTGGCCCTCCACGGGACCGGAGACCTCGAGCCGCTTCCCCGGCTTGCCGTCGAGAGCGCTCGGCTCGAGCTCGCTGTAGCTTTTTTTCCCGGCCACCACCGGCTCGAAGGCGAGGAAGTTGATGAGGTCCGGCCGCTCGCGGCCGTCCCTCCATATCCCCACGCGAACCAGCCCCCGCGGCCCCGGCAGGCCGCCCGGCGACGGCAGGCCGAAGATGATGCCGTCGCGCCGCCCCCAGAGGAGCGCTCCCTTCGAGTCCTGGGGCCGGACCCAGTCTGTGGAAAACGGAGGCGGATCAGGAAATTGCTCTTTGCTTCCTTCAAGGGCCGCGGCGGCAAAAGCAACCAGGAAAACGAAAGCGAGCCCCATGACGGCCAAGGCAGCACATTTTCCAGAGCTTATCCTCACGAAGCTCAAGGATAACCCATGGCAAGCGCAAGGGAAATACTTCCCCTCAAGGCTTCTCCCAAGCTGCCGGCAGCTTCTTGAAATCTTGCTCATCCAAAGTGTATACAGGAATTTTTCGCTCCTTGGATTTGGCCGCGAGCAGGCAATCGACAAAGTCCGCCTTGGCTCTCGCAAAGAGCCGCAAGGCTTCAAGGAGGACCGATTTGATGAGTTTGGAAGCGTGTATGCCGCGGAAATTTATCAGCGAGGACAGTTTTTCAGCGATTTCCGATCGCGGGACTTCAAAATAGCGTTCCAGCGTCCAGACGGTTTCGGTGATCACCTCGTCAGGCACTTCGAGCCGCTCTTCGCCCTTCTCAACCCGCTCCATGAGCGCGTTCACTCGCTCGGATACTCCTGGATCATCGCCCATCAAAAAGCGCAGGATGACATTGGTATCGCCCAGATGGATTTTTCGAGGGGGTTGAGCGCTATCCTTCTTTGGCGGCGGCATGAGCCACTTTCTGCTTCACCTCACGGCGGACCTGGCCTAGCGGTTTCCGGCGGCCGGCATACCGCTTGAGCGATCCGGCGAGGGATCTGGCGCTTGCTTGAGTCCAGGACTGCAAGAAAACCTTGTCGCCATCCATAAGAAAGAAAACCTGATCGCCGGCGCTCACCTGCAATGCTTCGCGAACCGCT
>JACQVS010000147.1 GCA_016209605.1 Planctomycetota bacterium | reverse complement strand
GTCCGCAATTGCGGAATGGCGGCGGCTGGCCCCGTCCCTTCCCAGGCCGTGGATCCCGGACCGGAGCCGGGCGGACAGATGACCGGAACCGGACAGCGTTGCGATTTTTTTCGTGGAGTCCCTGGCCCTTTGATCGATCCAGATCAAATGCTCATTCCCATCTGTGTCTATAAGCGCTTCCGAGTCATACCCTGCCATGGCTTTCCCCCCTCGCTACGCCGCCGGCGATGAGGTGGGCGAGGCGCACCGCCTCGGGGAGTCTGGAGCGGCCGGCTTGTTCTTCGAGGAGGAGGCGGGCGCCGTCCGGGTCGATGCCCGCGCAGGTGAAGTGGATCCGGCCGCAGGCGTGCGCCGGGCCATTCCTCTCCACGATGGCGATGCGGTCGGGGAAGCCGGCGGTCTGGAGCGCCGCGATGATCTTCCGGTTGTCGGGCCGGTGCCGGGTGGCGGCGATCACCGGCTTGCCGGTGAGCTGGTGGAGGAGAGGCAAGTCGATGATCGACAGCCCGGCAATGGAGATGCCATCCAGCAGGATGGCCCGCAGCAAGGGGTGGAAGCGGGAGCGGTTGAGCCACCGGGCGAGGGCGGCGGCGGCGTCCGGGCCATCGATGGGGAGCCGGGTGGTCAAAACGCCCTCGAGGAGATGCGGGCCGGCCAGCACCGCGCCGACGACCAGGACCGCGGCGTCGGCGAACTTGTCGAGCGGCGCATCATCGATCCCGATCACGTGGCGCGCAGGCATGGGCATTCAGAGCGCATAACAGGAAGGTCCGGTCACGGCACGGGGAGGTCGATCCATTGCTGCGGCACGCGCAGGCCGTTCCGGTCGAGAATTTGCGCTTCGTCCGGAACCGCGTTGATGCCCAGGCGGCGGGGGCTGGTGAAGCTCCATCGCTCCTGGACACTCGGCATCTCGATCAAGAGGAGGCGCTTGTCCTCGGCGCGCCGGTCCTGCCACCGAAAGACCTCCGGGTGCTCGCGAAAGTAAGCCGGCGGGATGGGCCGGTCATCGAACTGCAGATTGACTTCTTTTCCGGCCATCGGCTGGGGGAAGAGGATCTCCAGCTTGCCCCCGGTCAGCCGGGCGGTGATGCGGCTGTGGGGATCGAGGCTGGCCCGCACTTCGGGGAAAGCCGCCAGGAGGAGGAGCGGCACCATGGCCAGGAAGCCCAGGCTGGCCAGCGGAAAACCCAGCCAGGCGGGGGCGCCGGGCCGGGCCGGTTCTCCGCCTCCCAGCGCCTGCGAGCGCGACAGGATCCACCAGCCGAGGATCCCCAGCCCCCCCGCGATAGCAGCGCCGGCGAAAAAGCGCCAGGCCAGGGCCTCGCCGGCCCCCCAGAGCAGCTCGGAGAGCAGGGCGAGGGCGGTCAAGGCGAGAAGGCCGAGCGTGCAGAGCGGAAACCAGCGGAAATAGAAGGGCGGAGACATGAACGGCGATTATGATGACAAAAAAACTGGTGACAGTCACTAGTTTTTGGTTTTTTCCATGCTCCATACCCCCTGGAACTTGAGGTGCCCTCCCAGGGGATCGGCGCCGACGATGTTCCCGGTCCGGATCTTGGTGGGGCTTTCGATCTCGCCCCACATGCGGAACTCCCAGTTTTCATCGCGGCCCAGCAAGTCGAGGTAAAAGCGCCCCTTCTTCTTGGCGTTCTCCTTGATGAGGCCGGTGATGGGCTCGCGGAGATTGGCCTTGCGGGCGGTGTCCTCACCGGCATAGTAAACTTCCACCGTCTCCTGGTCCTGGTCGTTGAACTTCAGGACCACCTTGACGAGGCGGTTTACCGGATCGATGGGGACGGCCGGAGCATTCTCCCCTTCGCTCGAGTCGTGCTTGTCTCCCTCGATGTGGAGGCGCCACATCCCAGGCTCGATGGAAAACTCGGACTCATCTTCCTTCCAGGAGTTAAAAAAACAGCCGGGGGCCCCCAAGGCGGCGAGCAGCGCCGCGGCCAGGGCCAGGTTCCGAAAAAGGAGCTTCAACATCGCGTCATTTCCTCACAGGGTGATGATGGACCAAATTCCTTATCGGTGCAAATACTTGAAAGCTGGAGCTTGTTCGGGAGCCATTAAGCAAAATATTAAGCAAAATCTGCACCATGGCGTTTCCCCTGGAACCGCCGCGCCGGAGCTGTTTTAATAACCTGCAACCCGGCTTTCCCGGGTGTTAGAAGATGATCCACCGGGACCCATAATGCGGGCTTCGCCCGCAACCCGCCTATCCGCAACTTCTCCGCATTCTGCGGAGAAGTTGCGGAGTAAGAATCTTAAGGAACGTGGAATGGACAACCTCAAACGGGAAATGGAGTTTGCCGCCCGGCTGGCCGAGGAGGCGGGGGCGATAACCTTGCGGTACTTCCAGAAGGGGATCGAGGCCCAGTGGAAGGCCGATGCCACCCCCGTCACCATCGCCGACCTGGAGGCGGAGAAGCTTATCCGCGAGCGGATCCGCCGGGAGTTCCCCCAGGACGGCATCCTCGGAGAGGAGGAGGAAACCATTCCCGGAACCAGCGGCCGGCAGTGGATTGTCGATCCCCTCGATGGGACGAAGAGCTTCCTCCAGGGAGTGCCGCTTTACGGCGTCCTCATCGCCCTCGAGGGGCCGGAGGGGCCGGTGGTCGGGGCGATCGGCCTTCCGGCGGTGCGGGAAATCCTCTATGCCGCCCGCGGCGAGGGCTGCTTCTGGAACGGCCGGAAGGCGCGGATTTCGGCGGTGGCGGAACTCAAGGACGCGTGCCTGGTCTACACCAGCTTCCGCAACTTCGACAAGGCCGGACCGCGCTTCGCCGCCGCCTTCGAGCGCCTGGCCGGCGCGGCGCGGATCTGCCGGGGCTGGGGGGATGCCTACGGCTACGCGCTGGTCGCCACCGGGCGCGCCGAGGCCATGCTCGATCCGGTCATCAATCCGTGGGACATCGCTCCCATGATCCCCATCCTCGAGGAGGCCGGCGGCACCTTCACCGACTGGGATGGCCGCCGCACCATCCGCAGCGGCAACGGCCTGGCCACGAACGGCAGGCTCTTGGAGGCCATCCTGAAGCTGGCGAGCGCTTGAATTTTCAGAGCGCCCGCGCGGACGGCTCACGCCGGGCCGCGCACCGGCCGGCCCCGGGGGCTTTTCCGCGCCGGCTCTTCCGGCGCCGCGCCGGCCGCCGAGCTGGCCGCGGCCGAGGGCTTTTCGACCTTGAAGGCGATGTCGTTCTGCTCGACCACCGCTTTCACGCTCGAGCCCTCGGCGATCTCGCCGGCGATCAGCTTGCGGCCGAGGGCGGTCTCGAAGTGCCTCTGGATGAAGCGCTTGACCGGCCGCGCGCCGAAGGTTGGGTCATAGGCGGCCTCGGCGATGAAGCGCCGGCACTCCGGCGTGAGCTCGAGGACGATCCGGCGTTCGGCCAGGCGATGGCGCAGCCCTTCGAGCTGCAGCTCGACGATCTTCTCCACCTCGGCGCGGGTGAGGGGCGAGAAGAGGATGGTCTCATCGACGCGGTTGAGGAACTCTGGCCGGAAGGTCCGCCGCATCTCCTCCATCACCTGCCGGCGCGTGCCCTCGCGGATCTGGCCGTTTTCGGTGACCCCATCGAGAAGCAGCGGGCTGCCGATATTCGAGGTCATGATCACCACGGTGTTCCGGAAGTTGACGAGGCGGCCGTGCCCGTCGGTGAGCCGGCCGTCATCGAGGAGCTGGAGCAGGGCGTTGAAGACCTCGGGGTGGGCCTTTTCGATCTCGTCGAAGAGGACGATGGAGTAGGGCTTGCGCCGCACCGCCTCGGTCAGCTGCCCGCCTTCCTCGTAGCCGACGTAGCCCGGCGGCGCGCCGATCAGCCGTGAGACGGTGTGCTTCTCCTGGTACTCGCTCATGTCGATCCGCACCATGTTCTCCTCGGTGTCGAAGAGCGCTTCGGCGAGGGCCCGGGCCAGCTCGGTCTTGCCGACGCCGGTGGGGCCGAGGAAGATGAACGAGCCGATCGGCCGGCGCGGATCTTTCAGGCCGCTGCGGGAGCGAATGACCGCATCGCTGACCACCGCCACCGCCTCGTCCTGGCCGATGACGCGCTGGTGCAGCACCTGGTCGAGCTTGAGGAGCTTCTCGCGCTCCCCCTCGAGGAGTCGCGTCACCGGAATGCCGGTCCAGCGCGCGACGATCTCGGCCACCTCCTCCTCGGCGACCTCCTCCTTGACCAGCTGCTTGCCGCCCCTCTCTCCGGCCAGATCGCCGCGCCCGGCCATGGCCGCCTCCATCTTCTTGAGCTTCTGCTCGAGCTCGTTGAGCTTGCCGTACTTGAGCTCGGCGGCGCGGTTGAGGTCGTAGGCGCGCTCGGCCTCCTCGGCCTTGAGGCGCGTTTCATCGATCTCCTTGCGGAGGTTGCGGAGCTGGGCGATGTCGCCCTTCTCCTTCTCCCACTGCGCCCGCAGGGTATTCCCCTTTTCCTTGAGCTCGGCGATCTCCCGGTCGAGCCTCACCAGGCGCTCCTTCGAGCCGGGGTCCTTCTCCTTGCGCAGCGCCTCGCGCTCGATCTCGAGCTGCAGCGTGCGCCGCTGCACCGTGTCGAGCTCCTCCGGCAGGCTGTCGATCTCGGTGCGGATCGAGGCCCCCGCCTCGTCGATCAGGTCGATGGCCATGTCGGGCAGGAAGCGGTCGGAGATGTATCGGTTTGAAAGCACCGCCGCCGAGACCAGCGC
>JACQVS010000165.1 GCA_016209605.1 Planctomycetota bacterium | reverse complement strand
TCAATTAGTCGAAAAGAAAGAAATAACTATGCAAAACCCTGTCCCGGGGCTTTTTTGCCCCAAGCCCCGGCGGTCTCGGAGGTTAAGGGGTTTGGAAAAAAAAGTCCAAAACTCGTGCTAAAACGCACGGCTTTGCGCGCACGGTAACAGAATTAAAAGATGCGGGAAATTTTGCCCCCCTCCCCTCATTGCATTTTCATCGCGCGATAAGTTGCCACCCTGCCCACGGCATCGACCAGGTCGGCCTCGGAGGTAATGTCGTAACGCAAATAAATACTCTCGGTTAGATGTCCGGTCAATCTCATGGCGATGGAGCGCGGCACGCCGGCGCGGGTCAGCCGCCGGACGGCCGAGCGCCGGAGGTCGTGGACCAGCATGCCAGGGCAGCCAGCCAGGCGGCAGGCAGTGGACCAGGACTTCCGGAATTCCGTGATCCTTTGGCCGTAGTAGTCGGGCCGCGAGTGACCCGGACCGCGAGGAAAGACCCAGGTGATCATCCGCTCAAGTTGGCGTTCGAGCTTCGTGACTGCGGTCCGTTGTTCGAGGAGGAGGTCCCGCAGCTCTGGGAAAGTACTGAAGGGGAAGAGCCGCGGCCGGTCGTTCTTGGTCTCCGAGGCCTCGAGGCGCACGGTCTGGGCCCTGAAGTCCACCCGCGCCCAGGTTAAGCCGGTCGCCTCGGAGCGTCGCCAGCCGGTGAGTGCCAGGAAGCCCACCAGCGGCCGCAGGTAGGTCGGTAGGTGGCGCATGACTTCCTCGATCTGTTCCTCCTCGAAGAAGCCCTGGCGGGCGTTCCGGACAGTCACTGTCGGGAAGATAGGGGGCCTCGAGAGTCCGGCGCGTTCCAGTTCCCGCCAGCCGCGGCGGAGACAGGCCAGCTCCTGGCGGACAGTGCCTGGAGCCGCTCTCTCGGCCAGTCGGGCCTCGACGTAGTGGGTCAGGTCGAGGTAGGTAACATTATCCATGGTTCGCGTCGCCCCGAGGAAGGCCTCGACATGTGCCAGCGCGGCCCGGCCGCGGCGGAGGTTTTTCGGCCGGTTGAGCCGCCAGTGGGCGAAGAGCAGGTCCTTGAGGTCGGCCAGAGTAGTCATATTGTCTTAAACCGCCGGCGAAGGGGTGATCGTCTCAACACCCCCGCGCCGGCACCAAATTTAAGGCCAGGAAGGGCGGCCCAATCGACGGCTGGGTAGCTGCCGTCCTTCCCGGCAAAACTGCGAATTATTCCCCACTCGCGCCCCTCTCGTTCACTTTCCCAGTCCCACCTATATATGGCGCGGACTGGGAAAGTGATTTCTGAAGTGCGAAAAAAGCCGCACGTCCCTTCGTTTTGCCTTCCGGGATCCGATCCTCCCGGACGACAGATCCCTCTTCCTCCAGGGCCGCCAGAGCCAGATCGATGGCCTTTTTGGTGACCCCCTTCTCCTTGCCCTTTTCAAGGATGGACTGCCGGGACACTTCCTCCCCGCCTTGCAAAGCCTTCAAGATAAACCCCCTGGCACTGGCCAGGGCCTCCTCAGCCGCCGCCGCCTCGGCACTGCCGCCATAGGCCACCACGGTCTGTCCCGGCGCCGAATCGGTGATGGTGACGATGAAGCTTTCGACGGCCTCGGCGTAACGGCTTTTTGAGTGCTCAACGACCAAGCGCTTGTCCTTGCGGTTCATGGTTAAGGCGGTATCGACGAAAGCGGCCTTTTCGGATGAACCGCGCAATTGTTGCAGGCTATCGCCAAAGCCTTGCGGCTTGCGGTGGTGATCGATCAAAAGAACCGTCAAATTAAATCCCCGCACCAGCTCCTTCAATGTCCCGAAAACTGCTGCCATCTGCCTGGCATCATTTTCATCAGCCCGGTGGAGGCGGATAAGGCTATCAAAAATAACGACACCCGGCTGGAACCGGCGGAAGGCGACCCGGAAGCGCTCGAGAGCTTCGCCATCGGAGAAATTGAAACCTCCACCGATAGCGAAAAATAAATTCAGCCCATCGCCCGAGATGCCTTTCCCGGCGAGTATTTTCCCGAGGCGGAGGCGCATGAGCGGTTCGGCCGATTCCTCGTCGATCAAAAGGACACGGTCGTTTCGACAAGGAAATTGCCCCAGCCAGGAGCCGCCGCGTGCAATCTCAACCGCCAGATCAAGCGCCAGCCAGCTTTTTCCGAGTCCCGGCGAGCCGGAGAGGATCCCGACACCGCCCACGGGTAAGATGCCTTGGACGCTCCAGGCGATCTCCTCCCCAGCCAGGGCGAGGACCTCCGGGACGGTGAGGATTTCCAAGGCCTTCTCTTCCCCGGTGGCCTCGAGCTCGGCGAGGACTTCAGTATCCTCGGCCCGCAGGTAGAAATCGATGAACTCGGAGACCTCCGAGTCTGCCTCCCAGGTCGTGCTGCACTCGACAACGTGGAGCAACTCTTCCTTCACCTGGCGGAATGAATAATCGGGGAGGAGGCCGCGCCGGAAGTGGCGATTCAAGTTCCGGCAGGCGATTTCAAGGGCGGTGGCGATCTGTTTCGGCGGAATTTCTCGAAGTGGGCGCTCGAAGGCACTCATGATTACACTCGTTAAATTGCCGTTGACGGGCAGGACTTTGCACGATAAAGTATCCACATCTCAACCTTTCTCTCGCCCCGGCATCTCCCTCCTCTTCTTGAAAACCAAAACCGGGGCATCACTTCTTAAAATCCGAGGTAAATTCACTTCGGACGCGGGCCAGTCTTCTTGCCCAGCCGGCAACCGTTGCGGACGTCCGTCGGCCCCTTTGCTGGCTGGCTCTTCAACCATCTATCCAGCTCATCGCGGTGAACGCGAATCAAAACCGTGCCAGCCCGACAGGCCTTGAGTTTCCCCTTATGAATATGCTTCCGAAGGGTTTGATCGCCCACGCCCGTGTATTCGACTGCTTCCTCAAGAGACATCCACGGGCTGGTTTCTTTGATGGTTTGCATGAGATTCTCCTTTGAAGAATTTTATTCTAAGAAGGAGAATACCAGCGTAAAAAGGACAGACCTAGGCTTTGTCCGAAACTTTTTTTATTGCCCGGTAGATGAGCTTCCGTGAGATTAGCTCGCCGCTTTTTCCCTTCCACCAATTTTGCACTGCCTCGTAAGCCTTGCCCTTCTTGCCCAATTCCTTGAATCGCTTTTCCCATTCCCTCGCCAGCAAGGGATTCCGGGCGGCGATATCGGCGGTTTCCTTCCTGGCCTCTCCACCCTTCTTGCTTGCTTGTCTGATTCTCTTGCCCGAAAGATTAAACGCCCACGTCATAGAGTGAAGGGCAACCATGCCATTGTGGAAAGCGTTAAAAAGTTCCATGAACTTTCGCGGGTCATCTTTATATTTGGTGCGCGCCTCGGCCAAATATTCTTTAGCCCAGTCCGGCAAATCGTCAAAGGGAACGATGGTTCCCCATGAATTGTTGTAGCGAATTTCGATCATGCCTACACCACCTTTTGAAACAAGCTCGCCATCGCCTTCCGCGTTTCACTTGGGTCCACGCGGCGGTAGCACGCAAGGACCGTCGCCAGGTCCCGGTGGTCGGAGAGGTGCATCGCCACCTCGAGCGAGATCCCGGCCCGCCGGCAGCGGGTGACGAAGTTCCGGCGGAGGTCGTGCGGCCGGAGCCAGGAGAGCCCGGCGGCCGTGGTCGCAAGGCGCCATTGCTCGGCGGAGAGCTTGCCGAAGATGATGCCCGAGGTCCGGGCGCGGCCCCGGAGGTACTTGAGCAGCTCCGGCGCCACCGGCCGGCCTACGAAATCTTCCCGAGACTTCATCTTCCCAGCCGGGATCCGCCACTCGCCGCGGTCGAAGTCGATATCAGTCCACTCGAGAGCCGAGACCGTGCCACGGCGGAGGCCACTCTGCAAAAGGGTCATGACAAAACCGTAAACCTGGTCGCCGCACTTCCTGGCCTCCTCCAGCAGCCGCAGCTCCTCCTCCGGCTCAAGTGTTCGGATGGCCCGCTTCGGTTCTTGGAATCGGTCGATGAAGGCCATCGGGTTCATCCGAAGAAAACCGCAATTTAGCGACCAGGTGAAAAACCGGCGGAGGAGGGCGCGTTCATCGTTCAGTGAGGCCGGCGAAAGACCGCGGGCCTTGCGCTTCCGGAAATAGGCTTCGAGGTGCCGGCGCTCCACGGTCAAGAGCCGGGCCGCCTTGAAATGTCGGGACCAGAGGTTGACGTAGAACTTGTAAACTTCATGGGTCTTCGGCCCTATGCGCGGTTCGCGGTCGCCCAGCCACTGCGCTGCCGCCTCGGCAAAAGAAATATCCTCGATGTGCCTCTCACCTTTGGCGGCGCGGAGGCGCCAGGTGTCGAGGACCTGCTTGGCAAGCCCGAGCGTTATCTGGCCGGTCGAGCGCCAGGTTCGCCGGCCGCCTTCGTTGACGCGCACGTAATAGTGTCTTACAATTTTTCCATTACGGCTCAAGCGCTGCGGTTTTGAAAAAGTCGGGTTATCCATCGCTCTCTACCTCCTATCGATGCTAGTGGCGATGCTATAAAGTAATTTTTGTAGTCCCAATTTTGGTCCACTACTTAGTATTATCGAGTATTTTTGGAAAATATCAAGAATTATTTAAGTCTTTGTGGATGGCCTAATTAGGTGTGTTTTCAACGACTTGAAAAAACCGCTATTTTCTAGTTGAGGTGCTAGTGGCCGTAATTGGCCTTCCGGGTTCAACTCCCGGTCTCGGCACCAGCACAAAAGAAAAGGCCATCGCGAGTTGACGCGGTGGCTTTTTTTATTTCGACCGTTTCACCGCACCCATCAGATGACACACCGCAGCAGAAACTAATTCCTTTTCGGTGAAACCTGTTCTTCTCGCAAAACGGCCTTGACGATCTTGCCTGCGCTGTTCTTGGGTAGATTCGATCGAAACTCGATGAATTTCGGTTGCTTGAAGATTGGCAACTTCTCCTTCAAATGCTTCCGGATCTTTTCCTCGGTGAGCAGAACGCCCTCGCGAGCGACGACGAACATCTTGATCGCCTCCCCCAAGTTCGGATCTTCGACGCCGATGACGGCGACCTCCTGCACCTCGGCGATTCCGAGAGCGGCGTCTTCTACTTCCAGAGCGCTGACACGGAAGCCGCCCGGTTTCAGAAGCTCCCTGGCGCGTCCCACCACATATAGGAATCCCTCCTCGTCGACGCGGCCCGAATCGCCGGTGAAATACAGCCCTCTTTTGAGCACTTCCGCGGTTCCGGCGGGATCGTTCCAGTAGCTTTGCATGATATTGGAACCCCGCGCGACGATCTGGCCGATCTCTCCCGCCTGGAGCGGACGCCCGTTTTCATCGGCGACGAATACTTCCACGTTGGGGATCGCTTTCCCGATGGAGCCCCATTTTTTGGGCAGCATGGCGGGATCGAGATAGGTCAGGCGGGGCGCCGCTTCGGTGGCTCCGTACATGACGTAGAGCTTGGCCGGGGCAAAGACTTCGGCGACTTGTTTCTGGATGGCGGGCGCCATGGCGCCGCCGGCCTGCGTGACGTACCGCAACGATGGGAAGGTGTAATTCTTGATCGCCGATTTATTCAACAGAATGAGGAAGGTTAAAGGGACGCCGGCGAATCCCGTGACCTGGGTTTTCTGCATGTTTTCGAGAATGACCTGCGGATAGGCAAAGCGATTATCGAGAACCACCGAGCCACCGGCAAAAAAATGGGTGTTGAGGAGCGATTTTCCATAAATGTAGTAAAACGGCAGCACCACCCGAACGCGGTCTCTGGGGGTGAGCTCGAGGTACTCCACAATGGAACGGGTGTTGCTCACAAGGTTGAGGTGGGAAATCGTGACGCCCTTAGGTTTGCCGGTGGTGCCCGAGGTATAAACGATCATGGCCATATCGAGGTCGATGCTCCGGACGCCCGGCGGGCGAACGTTGCCTTGGGCGTAGATATCCTGAAGCCTCGTCAAGCGGCACGATTTGATTCCTTCATACCGGGAGAGATCATCTTGCGCGATAGCCACATCTTTGAGCGCCGGCAATTGAGGAAGCGCGGGGGCGATCCGCGAGAAAAGCCGGGCATCGGTTACGATGGCACGGGCGCCGGCGTGCTGCAAACAGTAAACCAGGCCATCGGCTGGCGTATCGATATTTAAAGAAACCACGATCCCACCCGCCTTCAAAATGGCAAAGTAGGCGATGATGTAATCGAAGGAATTCTCGAAAAGCAGGGCGACGCGGTCGCCGCGCTGGACGCCCGATTCTTTCAGGTAGTTGCCAAGTTGGTTGGCGAAGGCCTCCAGCTGCGCATAGGTCAACCATTTCTCCTGAAACCATACGGCCGGTTTAGCAGGAACCTTTTGTGCCGAGAGTTCCAAGAAATGATGCACTTGCATAAGGAGGTCTTTCTGGGGATGCGGCGCCATTCAAAAACCAGCTTCTTCCGGTAAGTCTCAACTTCCACATAATTAAGTTATCGGCTGGAGGGGCCGGGAGATTGAAGCATCTTTTAATGGCCGCATAATCGTGAAGCCCCCGGCCCTTTCGGGCCGCAAGGCGGTGGGGTACAATGAGCGGTCCGGTTGAAGATTTTTCCGGAATTTCACGCGACTTTTTGGCGCTTCGCGCGATATGGGACTGAAATGAAAACCACGGCGTCCACTCACGGGACGATCCGGCGTGGGCCATTGCTGGACGGAACCTTGGTCTTGATCCCTCAGCGGCCGCAGCACTTCTTGTACTTTTTGCCGCTGCCGCAAGGGCACGGATCGTTCCTGCCGATCTTCTGGCGGGGCGGGAGCTGGGGCGATGGCATTTCCGGATCATCCGGCTGAAGAAGGCCGGAAATCGATCGCGCCCGCTTTTCCTCCTTGGCCAGGGCCTGCGACAATGCTTCGAACTCCTTCTTCCGCCGCTGGACTTCCCTGGCCTCTTCCGGCCGTCCCAACTCCTTGTACACGTCTTCGAGCCGCTCCAGGATGTCCCTTTTGTCCCTCACCGCTTTCACCGCCAGCGCCTCATTGAGGATCTGCAAGGCTTTTTCGAAATTGCGCCGCTCCGGTCGCCGAGTAAGCCCGTACTGATCGGACCAGCCGATCCAGCCCCAGCCCCACTGGGGATCTTCCGCCAGCCATTGCCGGAAGAACCCCTCGGCCTTTTCCATCTGGCCCAGTTCGGCGTGAGTCTCCGCGGTCGCGATCCTCATGCCCTGGGTGATCGACGGCTCCTCCGCCCCGAATCGCTCCAGATATTCCTCGCAGTAAGCGATCCGCTTCTCCAGGAGATCTCGTTCGTCCAGCCCGGCGTTCCAGAGCGCCGTTTCCAGGTCCTGGACCCAATTGAAAACGGCCTGCGATCCCCGGAACCGGTCATCAAACTCCCGGATCGAGCCGATCTTCCATTGGTCGATCAGGCGCAAAAACATCCTCCACGCCTCCAGCCACGTTTCACAGCCAAGCCTGGAGTTTTTCTCTTCCTGCCCGTATCCCTCCTGCATCTTGTCATCCAGCATCTCGGCGTTCGGCCGGTCGGGAAACCACCTTTCCCAGAGAACGACGAGAGCCATCCAGAGCCAGTCGCTTTCGATGCCCTCCTTGCCCCTCGACGGGGTCTCCGGTTCCAGGGCCGCGGCCATTTCCTCGGCCGAGACGAATCGGCCGAGGAGCGGCTCCAGCCTCTCCCGGTTCATCGGAACTCCCAGGGATCCGAGCTTTTCGATCAGCGCCTCGTCGGAGAGCCGCCGGACCTGGGACAGCAACGGCTTTCCGGTCTTCTCGAGCTTCCTCCGGTATTCCGGATCCTCGGCGCATTTTTCTTCGACCATGCGGCATGCGGCGATGGCGGATGGATTGAACATCTTCAATTCTCCCGGATTCCCCTCAAAATCTGCACGCGCTCGGGCAGCCCTCGATGCGCATGCACCAGGCGCCGCGGCTGGGGGGCGGGCCGCGGTGGAAGAGGTAGCTGAGGAGGCCGACCGCATCGGCGATCTCGGCGGCGCCGTTGCCGTCAAAATCGGCCAGCACAAGGTTGCCGCCCGCGGCGATGCCCCCGCCGTCGCAGGGCAGGGGAGCGAAGCCCTGGAAGAGGTGCTTGAGGAGGCGCACCGCGTCGCCGATCTCGAGGTCGCCGTTTTGATTGACATCGCCGGGCTTTTGCAACCCGCCGGCGGGCGGCCCCGAGCCGTCCGAGCCCGGCGAGCCGCCCGGCGAGCCGCTCTCGCGCCAGCTCGCCGGGTCGCCCCAGCTTTCGGGGGGCGCCAGGGGATCGACGATCTCCAGGGAATAGCCGGGCCCGTCCGTCAAGGGCCTCCAGGCGTCCAGATAAACGAAATCCAGAATGGCGGCGTTCTGCCCGTGGACCAGGCTGATCCGGTCGCCGCCGTTCGAGAGGCTGCCGGAGTAGGCTCCGGCGAGGGCGATGCCCTCGGAGCCGAGGCGGGCCTCGAAGACGTTGAGGTCCTTCGCCACCACCGCCAGGGCCCCCGGCGCGAGGGTCTCGACGGCGCTGCCGGCGAAGGCGAAGTCCACCCCCTCGCGCAGCGACACCAGGCTCAGGTCGACCGGCTCGGGGCCGATGTTCTTCAGCTCGATGAACTCGAGGTCAGGATCCGCATCGACATGGTAGAGAATCTCGGTGATGCGCAAGTAGCGCTGCTGCGGGAAGGGCGCGCTCGGCTCGCCCGCCGTGAACTCGAGCGGCGCCGACCAGTGGCTCCAGCGGCCGCTCGTGTCCTGCATGCGCACGCGCGCTCGATGAACGGAGCCGATCTTCAAGGCGCCGGGCGGAACCTGCAGGGTGTTTGAATATTGAGCGAGCACCGGGCTCTCCCAGGTGCCCTCCACCTCGTAGCGCCTCGGAGTTTTCGGATCGAACGGGGCGCCGGCCGGCGTCACCTCGGCAATCCGCCACTTCATGGCGCCGAAGGTGCCCGGGCCTTGAGGATCGCTGAAGGCGCCGCACTTGAAGACCAGGTTGTCGACCGGAAAGCCGGCGGGGCCGGCGTAGGAGATGGTCGGCCGGTTGGGAATGGCTCCGTCGGCGGCCTCGCCCGCCAGCTTGTTCGAGCCGTAGCCGATGAGGATGAACTCCTTGATCCACTCCGCCATGCCGGCGTGGTCGGCCGAGACCAGGGTGCGGGTGATGGTGCCGCCGATGGCCGAGTGGGTCGAGGGATTGCGGTAAAAGGCGCCGCGGTGGCTCGAGGCGGTGCGCGGATTGTAGTTCCACATCGCCTTGTCGACGTCGGCGAAGGTGAGGCGCCAGCCGGGCGGGCTGACGAAGGCCCTCAGCTCGTCCACCAGGGCGCCGAGCTGGTCCTCGGTGAAGAGGAAGTCCTGCAGCTCCCGCGCCCGGTTCTTGAATTCGATCATCAGCGCGGCGTGCTGGGTCAGGGCGTTCTGGAAGTTCATCACCCCCGACCAGTGGGTCACTGGCATGTAAAGCATGTCGAGGTCCCAGGGGATCGCCGACCAGCGCCCGCTCACGGGATTGTGGTACTGGTAGAGGTTCCAGCCTTCACGGAGGTCCATGTTGTTCACGGCATCGTCGACCGACCGGAAGGAATAGTAGCCGTCGAGGTCGACGTTGGCCCGCCACCAGGTGATGGGCTGCGCGGTGTTGTAGCCGTTCCGCAGGGCGTCATAGTCGGAGGAGTCGACCGGCGGCTCCGGGCCCTGATTGTGCTTGTCGCCGGCGCTCCCCTCGATCTTGTAGGTGTTGCCGTCGGGCCGGCCGCGTTCTTCGAGGAAGGCCCCATCGGGCTCTTCAACCGCCAGGTAGAGGCCCCAGAGGTCGCCGCGGTACTGGTCGGTCGCATGCGCCTCGATGGCCTCGTCGATGACGCGGAAGTGGACGTAGCTGGTGTTGGAGCTGGGGACGCCGGTGAGAGCGTAGAGCTTGAAAGCGACGCTCTCATCGAGCCCCGCCATGCCGCGGTTGGTCGGCACCCAGGGCGTGGCGCAGGCGTTGAGGTTGAGGGTGCGCCACCGGGCCTTGTACTTCCGGCCGAAGTCGTCGCGCGCCTGGAACTCGTGGCCGCGGTGGAAGTGGAAGCGCCACTTGTTCTTTCCAGCGACGTAGGTCGAGAACTCGCCGCGGTTCTCGAATTCGATGTGGTCGTAGACGATGCCATCGTAGGCCAGGGTGCCGTAAAAGTGGACGTTTTCGTAGGCGCTGTCGTACTGGCAGCGGAGGACGTCCTGCTCGATGGCGAGGAGGTGGTAGACCGGCAGGAGCCGCAGGACCTCGATGCCGAAGTTCAGCACCGGCGTCACCCCCGGCTGGCTGGCCCCCTTCCAGGGCGGCACGCCGTCGTAGACGAAGTAGGCGAAGTTGGGCTGCGGATCATCGGCATAGGGCGCGAGGACCTCGAGTCCGGCCTGATCGAGGGCCGTGATGCGGTAGCGCACCAGGCGGCGGTGCGCCTGAACCGAGCCCGGCACCGCCGCCGTGTAAATGCCATCGCCGGCCAGCTGGTCGAGGCCGGCTCCGTCGTCGCGCATGGCCACCGCGGTCCAGCCGCTGGCGTAGGCCGGATCGACGAGGCGGATGTAAGCGCCGGGACTTACCCCCTGGTACTCGAGGGTGACGCCGGCGAGGCCATCCGGGTCGGTGGCCTTGACGCGCACCGCCACCACCTCCCCGGCGCGCGGCTCCTCGGGAGCGTGCTCCACCTGGCGCAGCTGCGGCGGCGCGTTCGTGTCGAAGACCGAGTTCTTCGCGCCCGGAGTCGGCCCGCCGCCGGAGGGCCTGGCAATGAGGCGTGCGTCAATGAAGGCATCGGAACTTCCCCCCAGCGAGGTGTTGTGGAGCTGGATGGCGAGGACGTTTTCACCGGCGGCGAGGTAGCTTGACGGGTTGGGCAGCTTGAAGGGGACGAAGTTCTGGTTTTCCGGGGCGCTGAGCGCCGCGCCGTCAAAGGGGACTTCGTCCGCCGCCATGTTGTGGCGAACGACGTGGACGCCGTTGATCCAGGCGTTGCAGCCGTCGTCGACCAGCAGCTCGAGGGACAGGAAGCCCACCGCCGCGGGATCGACGACGGCGAAGCGCTTGCGAAGGAAGACCGAGATGTAGCCGCCCTTCATGTCGGCGAGGTTGGTGGCTATGAAGCTCTCCCCGTAGCCGATGCTCGCCTGGCCCTCGAGCCAGCCCGCGTCATCGAAGCCGCTGGAGCGCCAGGCGCTGACCGGATTCGACGCTTCTGAGGTTCCCTTGAAGTGGCGCCACGCCTCGCCGGCGGCGACGAGCGTCGTCTCCTGGCCGACCGCGGGGCTCGCGAGCCGCCAGCTGCCGCCCAGGGAGTTGTCGAGGTCGGGGTTGATGAGCTCGATGGAGTAATCGCCAGCGCCGCCCGCCGTCGGCCAGGGGAAGCCGCGCTGGTAGTCGACCTCATCCTCGCGCCCGCCGGCGGGGTTGCGCAAGATGATGGTCTCGCCGTCGTTGGAAAGGCGCCCGGAGAAGGGCCCGGCGGCCGGCACGTCGCCGAAGCGTGCTTTGAGCCGGGCGGGATCCTGGGCGATGGCCAGATAACTTCTGGCGGCGAGAACGGTCCCGGGGGAGAATATGAAATCGATGCCGCCGGAGAGGTACCAGCCCGAGAGATCGACCGGGGTGTCGCTGTTGTTATGGAGCTCGAGGAATTCCTCTCGCGCCGTCTTGTCGGCGGGGGCGTAGTGGATCTCGTTGATGACGACCGGATTCCCTTCCAGTACGGCGATGAGAAACAACCAAGACGGCAGCAGATTCATGAACCATTCAATTGTAGGATAAAAAATAGTCGCGGCGACTGTTTTTTCTCAATAAATTACCGTGAACCCGCCATCCGGCCGGGGGAAGGCGGCCACCAGGCTCCAGGGGGGCACCCCATCGGCCTGGCCTTTTTCCGCGGGCAGAGGTTTCCCATCTTTTCCGAAGACCTGCCAGGCCACCTTGCCTCCCCGCTCCCAGCCCATGCCTTCGGTCCAGACGAGGATGGTTTCCCCCTGGGAATTGGCGGCCAGCGCCGGATGCTTGCAGTTCGGCTTCTTGCCCTGGAGTGGCGGGGAAAAGGGGGCCGAGCATTTCAGGGATTTCGGATCCACTTTCGAAAAATAGACCTGTCCCAAAGTCTCCCAGCCGGCCAGAATGCCCTGCGGGCCGGCGGCGAAGGACGCGGTGCTCATGACGCACTGCTCCACTTCCCAAGGATGGGTGGAGAGGACCCTGAAGCTCTTGCCGGCATCTCGGGAGCCCAGCAAGACCATGTCGCGGTGGACGTTCTCCCTGGCGGCCCGGTAGAGGACGAACACCGAGCCCCCCGGGCCCGCCGCGGCGCGCATGCCGCAGCAGCCACAGGCTCCGGTCCGGAGATCCAGGGCCGGGCTTTCCCTGGAGAAGGTCTTTCCCTCATCGCTCGAGCGGGAGATCCACACCCGGCGGTTGGCCTCGCCGCGGGGCCCTTGATCGGGGGCGTGCCAGAGGACGTAGACGTTCCCCTGGTCATCGGCGGCCAGGGTGCCGCCGCCGTCGAGGCCCGGCCTCGCCTGGATGACGTTGCGCTGCGGTTCGAAGCTGCCGCCATGGTCGCTCAGGCGGGCATAGAGCATCGGCGCCTCGCCGCCCGGCGCCTTGGGCTCGGCCCGGTCCGAGCCCATCCAGGCCACGTGCGGCCGGCCGTTCTTCCCCAGCGCCAGGTGGGCGCCGCGGATGTTGCCGATGGCAATGGCACTCCCCGGCTGGCCGTTGACGCGAAGCGGCTCTGAAAAAGCGGCCGCGCTATCTTCCGAGCGCACGTAGAAAATATCGCCGCGCTTCGGATCGCCGCAGAAGTAGATCAAGTGCACCCTGTTCTTCTCATCGACGGCCGCTTGCGGCTGGATACCGCCTTGGGGCGCTCGCAAGGTCGCCACCTTCTTGAACTCGGCGGCTTGAAGCAGGCCGGGCAGCATCGGCGCCAGAAGAGCCCAAATCAAATTCCTGTGAGAACGCATGAATCACTCCCCTTCCATTTTTTTGCATAAAATCGCCTTACCGGCATCCACTCGAAACCATGCCCAGACGCCCAGAAAATAGGATACCGCAAAAAGGAGAAGGACATAGCTCGAATTCCAGCCGAAGCGGTTGGCCGCTTGCGCCGTGATGATCGGGCTCAGGCCGCCGCCGATCGCCCCCATGGCGTTCATGAAGCCGCCCACCGTGCCGGCGTACCGCCCGCCGACATCGGCGGGAAGGGACCACATCGGGGGCACCGCCAGGTCCTGGAAAAAGAAGGCCAGGCACAGAAGCGTCACGGTGGCGGGGAGGAGGTTCCACCAGCTTGCCAGAATGGCGAGCAGCATGCACAGACCGGCAGCTCCCAGCCCGATCATTCCAGGCACGCTCCTCCCCCAGCGCTTGCTCCCGAACCGTGCGACCAGATGGTCAGAAAATTTCCCGCCCAGCAAGCAGGCCAGGCCGCCGCAGAAGAGCGGCAGCCCGCTCGTCAGCTCCGAATGGGCGTAATCTACTTTGAAAACCTCCTTCAAGTATTTGGGCAGGAAGGTGATGAAAAAGTAAAAGCTGAAGCTCACGAAGAAGGAAACCCCGTAGATTGACAGCAGGTTGGTTGAGGTCGCCAGATGTCGCCAAGGGACTCCCGGTTGCCGCCGATCATCGTAAATTGTGCCCGAGAGCGCCTCCTCGCCGCGGATGAGCTGGCGCTCGGCCTCATTGACCGACGGCTTATCCTCCGGGCGGTCCCGGAACCAGAGAAAAAAGGCGATCGCCCACACCGCTCCGGCGCCGCCCAAGATGACAAAGGCCCGCTGCCAGCCTCCCCAAGGCTCCGGAAGCTTCACCAGAAATCCGATGATCAGGGGAGCAGCCGCGCCGCCGATCCGGCTCGCCAGCCAGATGAAGCCTTGAGCCGAGGCGCGCTCGCGGATCGGAAACCAGCGTCCCAGCGCCCGGGCGAGGTTGGGATAGGCGCCGGCCTCCCCCAGGCCGAAGAGGAAGCGGACCGCAACCAGGATCCCCAGGAGAAGCGCCGGCTCCGGCCGCTCCGTGAACCAACCGGCCAGCCACGGGACCAGGCCGGTGAGCGCGGTGAACAGCGACCACCAGAGCACGATCCGGAAAATCACCCAGCGCGGCCCCCACCGGTCCCCGAGCCAGCCGCCCGGAACCTCGAAGAGCAAATAGCCCAGAAGAAAGGCCGCAAAGACCCAGCTCATGCGGCTCGTGGCCCGCCGCTTCCCCAGTTCCGCGCGCGCCGGTTCATCGGCCTCCTGGTTTTGCCGCCTCAGAGCCTCCTCGTCCGCCGCCGTGAGCCGGTCGAAGTTCAAATCCTTTTCGATCGCGCCTTGCGCTTGCATGATGCAGATGCGGTCGAGGTAGGTCAAGAAGGCGAGCGAGCAGAGCGCCGCCAGGACCGCCCAGCGGGCGCGGGTGGGGCGCGAGGGAGGCGGCGGGGGACCAGCGGGGCGGAGAATTTTCATGAAGCCTCAGACCGGCCGCTGCCCCCACGGGATCGGCATTTCCGGCTTCCGGCGATGCCGGTCGCGCCGCGGATCGACGGGGCGGTCCTTGAAGTAGTGGATGAACCGGACCAGCTGCTTCACCGCCTCTTCGTAAGCCTCCTTGCCCTTGGCGGCGGTCCCCAGCTCGGCCTCGCCGAGCACGCCCGTCTCGGAGTAGCTGCTCGTCCAGGAGATCACCGTGGCCGGTCCGGCGGCGAACAGGTCGACCCAGTTGAAGGGGCTCCCCTCCTCGTTGAAGCGGATCGACCCGCTCTTGATCCGGTCCTTGCGGACGTTGTCCCCATCGAGGTAAAGATAAAGCGAGGTCTCCAGCTCGCAAGCGTGGGAGCAGCCGCCCGGAAACTTGCTCTGGCGCCAGCGCGGCAGAAACTCCTTGTCCACGGTGAGCAGGTTCCACCAGGCAGCGGCGGCGCACTCGGCATCGGTCTCGAGATTGGTCCGCCGCGCCACCAGGTCCAGGTTCGGCATGTTGGAGCCGTGGCCGTTGAGGAGCAGGATTTTCTTGAAGCCGTGATAAGCCAGCGACCTGGTGATGTCGAGGACGTGATGGATGAAGTGCTCGAAGTCGTTGTTGATCGTGCCCGGGAAGTCCATGACGTGGCCGGTATACCCGTAGCATACAGCCGGCAAGACCAGGACTTTTTCAGAAATCTGGCGGCCGGCGCCGCGGGCGATCTCCGTGGGGCAGACGATGTCGACATCCAGCGGCAGGTGCGGCCCGTGCTGCTCCACCGCGCCGCACGGCACGATGCACACCTTGCCCAGCTCAACGGCCTCGTCGATCTCCGGCCAGGTCAACTTCTCGTAGCGAAACTCCTTCAGGGCGCGGCTCGCCATGACGATGTCCTCCATTTTTTGATTTTTTCAAGAGCGGGACCATCTTAAGATCAACCGCCAACAGCTTAACTATGACGGAGCGATCTTTGAATCCCCAAATTCCCCGCTACTGCCCCGAGCGCCCGCTTCCGCCCTACGCCTTCACCGGCGACGGCTTCGGCTTCCCCCACCCGCGCCGGCACCCGCAAGGCCACGGCTACCGCCAGCCGGAGGCCCCCGCCCGGCCGCTCGATCCGGCCCGCTGGCGGGAGAGCGCGGACTACCTCTTCGGCATCGATCTCTTCAACCACGGCTACTACTGGGAGGCGCACGAGCTGTGGGAGGGGCTGTGGGTGGCGGCTGGGAAGAGAGGCGCGGTCTCCGAGCTTCTGAAAGGGCTGATCAAGCTCGCCGCCGCGGGGGTGAAGGTCCGCCAGGGGATGGGGGAGGGGGTGCGTAAGCACGCCGGGCGCGCCGAGGGTCACTTCTCGAGGGCGCGGCGGCTCGTTCAGAGCTGCCGCTTTGCCGGCTTCGAGCTGGAGGAGCTGATGGGTTTTGCCCGCGGCATTCAGGACCGGGCGGAAGATTGGCCGCGGCGGCCGGGCGAAAGGGTGGCGGTGGTTTTTGACCGCGGCCTGAAGCCGGCAGACCGCTGACTACCAGAGCTCGCGGTCAATGACGATGTGGCATTCTTCATCCTGCTGGCGGGCCTGCTCGATGAGGAGGTGCTCGACCTTGATCCCATCCTTCACCACCAGCGACTCCTGGTCGATATCTTCCGGCTCGAAGAAAAAGATCCCTTCTTTCCAGCTCATGAAATCTTGAAAGGCCTTGACGATATGGTTTTTGATTTCCTGAGACAGCACCTCGCGCGTGATGAAGCCCAGGACCAGGAGGATGCTGCCGAGGGGCTTCTTGAAATCGTTTTGCATTTGCAGGGCGTAATCGAGGTCCTTGGCCTGCACCAGCCCTCTTTGCACCAGGTTGTAACCCAGGCGGTTGATGTTGTCGGAGCTGGCGTAGACGACCCGGCCTTCATGCAGGACCAGCTTGCCGGAGCCCCGCTTGCCGATCAGGCTGAGGACGCCGGAGCGCTTGCCCAGGCTCAAGATTTGAAGGACCTCCGGCAGGCCGAGGTCTTGGAGTTTCCCGATGATGCTCATGGCTGTGGGCTAGATATCGACCGCCGGACGCGCTCGGCTCCAGTGGAACTGCGGTCCAGGTATTTTCTAGGCCCCTGCCTTCCTATGCCAGAATCCGGTAGTCCCATAAAATGAGGCGCCGGAAGGAGCGGTCATGGCACCAGGAAGGGCTCAAGGAGCCAGGTCTTTCACGCCCAGGTAAATGGTCTCGAAGACGTCGGCCAGCTGGTTCAGCTCCAGGCAGGAAAAGGCGATGCGGAGGTCGCGCTTGGCGGTGGCGATGACTCCCAGGCCGTAGCGGTCGAGGAGATGGAGCCGCAAGGGCTCGGCATCGACCGTCTTCAGCTTCAAGCACATGAAGTAGCCCGAATTGAAGGGGTATGCCTCCCAGACCTCGCGGTACTTCGGAGCGCTCAGCACCTCCTTGACGCGCAGCGCCCGGGCGCGCAGGATCTGGCGCTTTTGCGCCTGCTCGCTCGGGTAACTGGGATCCTCGATGGCCTTCGAGATCAGGCTTTGCGACAGGTGGGGGGAGTTGGAGATGCCGGCGCGGATGGCGCCGCAAGTCTTCTTCTCCAGGGCTTGGTGGACCTTGTCGAGGTCGCCGGGACCGGCGGCGGCGTAGCTCAGGAAGCCGACGCGGAACCCCCAGACGAACTGCTCCTTGGTGGCGCCATCGAGCCGGACCGCCAGCAGGTTGGGATGCTCGCCGGCGAGGAAGCCGAAGAGCGACTCCCCCACGCAGCGGTCGTCATAGACCAGGTTGAAGTAGGCATCGTCGCAGATGGCCACGACCCGGGCGCCCCCCTCGGCCCCCTGGATCAGAGTCCTGGCGATCCCCTCCGCCTCTGCGGTTGTCGGCGTGTAGCCGGTGGGGTTGTTGGGGAAGTTCAGGATGGAGATGAGCTTCTTCTTCTCCTTGGCGATGCGGTCGACGGCCTCCTTGAAGCCGCTCAGGTTGAAGCCTTCTCCCTGGTAGAACGGGAAGGTGACCACCTTGCCCCCCTGCCGCACCTCGAAGGTGAGGCGGTAGTTCCCCCATAGCTGGTCGGGGAGAAGGATGACATCGCCCGGGTTGACGAACATCTCCGAAAGCAGGCTGAGGCCGTGGGTGAGGGCGCTGGTGACGACGGGATTCGAGTACTTGCGGCCGCTCAAGCGCGGATTTTCCGCAAGCTGCTTCTTCTTCCAGCGCTCCCGCAGCTCCGGCTTGCCGGCCACCGGCGCGTAGGGGAAGAGGTCCTTGGCCGGGATCTCCGGAATGAACTTGCGGATGCACGGGAGATGCATGGGCTGGCCGCCCTCCAGGGCAATGCCGATGGTGGCGTTGTAGCGGTGGGCCTTCTCCTTGGCCTCCGCCGACTGGCTCAGGATACCTTTGGGGAAGTAATAGCGCTGGCCGAGGTCGGACATCATCTCCAAAACGGCAGGGGCTTCTTTCTTCAGCATCTCGTTCAGCTCGACGGCTAAAGGATTCAGGGTCATGGAACGGTTCCTCGATCGCGACGGTGAAATATTCGAAACGTCCTATGGTATCAAAGCCTCGAGGAGAATCAAGCGCGAGGGCTCCAAGGCAATACCAGTGCGGCGGCCTGGCGTTGTTTCATTGCACAAATTATACCTCAAAGACATTGACGGTTCGGTTGCCGAAAAGATCAACCACATCCTCGCAGACTCGTCGATTGGCGAAATCAAAGTATTGAGCATCGACTTCCACCCCGATGCTATTTCGACCCCACTTGGCGGCGGCGCAGGTGGTGGTACCGGTTCCCATGAAAGGATCGAGGACCGTATCGCCCACAAAGTTGAACATCCGGATCAGCCGCTCGGTCAATTCCAAGGGGAATGGGGCTGGATGGTCTTTCGTCGATGCTCCCGGAAGGTCGGACCAGATCTGGCGGAACCACTTCTGATAGTTCCCCGCCGCAATGACGCTGAGCGCCCGCGTGGCGACGGAGGGGCTCCGGTACCCGCCGGGTTTCCGCTGCATGAGGATGAATTCTAGGTCATTTTTCATGACGGCGTTGGGTTCGTAAGGTTTGCCAAGAAACGATGAGCCGTTTTCAACCTCATAGCTGGCGTTGGCGATCTTATACCAGAAGATCGGCGCCAGGTTGTCGTATCCCAGCGAACGGCAGCGCTCCTGGATCGAGGCGTGGAGGGGCACCACGGTGTGTCGCCCTTCGTTTTTCCGGCGCGATAAGCAAACATCCCCAACCACGATGATCAATCGCCCCCCAGGGACCAAGGCCCGGAAACATTGAGCCCAGACTTTGTCTGTTTCGTTCAAGAACTGCTCATGTTGACGACAAAAAGGTATTTAAAATTTCCGGCCCACGGTAAAATTGACAAAACATGTCAATTCCATCCATGCCCCGCTGGCGCCATCCTCGCTTTCGCCTGGTGCGGAAGATCGGCGCGGGCGGCCTGGGGAACGTCTACCTGGCCGAGGACCTGCTGGAAAACCGCCGCGCGGTGGCCCTCAAGACCTACCCGCTGGGCACGCCGGCGGAACGACTGCGCCGGGAGTTCCTCGCCTTGCGGAAGCTGCGCCATCCGGGCATCGCGCGGGCGTACCACTTCGGCCTGGCCGAGCCCGGCCCGATCCCGTTCTATACCCTGGAGTACCTGGAGGGGAAAACCCTCGACCGCCACTTCGCGGAGCGCTTTCCGTTGGCTGCCGGGTCCGGGACCGCCTCCGGGCCCCCGCCGGCGCGCCTCGATCACGGTCTCGATCTGTTCCTCCAGGCGGCCGGGGCGCTGGGGCACCTGCATCGCCATCGCCTGCTGCATCTCGACATCAAGCCGGGAAACTTCCTGGTGCTCGATTCCGGCGGCGCGATCAGCCCGCGGGACGCTCCGCCCGTGCTCGTGCTCATCGACTTCGGCCTGGTGCAGGCCGAAGGGGATCGCCGCGCCGCCACCGCCGGCACCTTGCCCTACATGGCCCCCGAACTTTTCCGGGGCGAGCCGGTCGGCGCGCGCACCGACCTCTACGCTCTGGGAGTCACCTTTTACCGGCTCCTCACCGGCCGGCTGCCGTTTCCGGCGGGCACGAGGAACGATCTCATTCGCTCCCACCTCGAGCGGCCGCCTCTTCCGGCGCTGGAGCTGCCCTTGCCGCTCGAGCAGATCCTCAAGAAGCTCCTGGCCAAAGATCCCGCCCATCGGTTCATGGACGGCAACGATCTCCTCGAGGCGCTCCTCGATCTTCGCCGGAAATGGCGGCCGGAAGACCCGGTCTTCCTCCCGCGGCCCAAGGAGGCGGCGCTGGTGGGACGCGAGGAGGAAATGCGGGCCCTCGAGCGCTGGATCGAAACCGACTATTCCAGGAAGCAGCTTCTGGCCGTGACCGGCGCTCCGGGGCTCGGAAAAACCCGTTTCCTCGAAGAGGCCGAGACCCTCATCGAATCGACCGGCAAGCCGGCCATCTCCCTTCGGGCGGGGGGAGCCGGAGAGCTGGAGCTCCTGCGGCGCCTGATCCTGCAAATCGTCTTTCTCTCGCCGCCGTCGCGGCCGGAAATTCAGGAGTTTCCGTGCCTGTTTTCAAATTATGGTCTAACTCGAGGCGGCGCCAGCCCGGCTCCGAAATCGCCGCCGGCGAAGCGCTGGCGCGGCGCTCCCGCCGATCTCCTCGAGCTGACCCGCCGGCAGGCCTGCCACTGGATCGCCGGCCGCATGGCCCGACTGGGCCTCTTCGTCCTGCTGGATGACCTCGACCAGGCCGATCCGCGGGCTCAAGCATGGGTTCGCCAGCTGGCCCAGAAGCTCGCCGGCCTGGCGAAGGGGGACGGCGGCTTTGGGGATGCGGGCAGCCAGGCGGGAGGGGGCGCCGCCGGCCTGCTGGTGAGCCAGTGCGGCGCCGCGGAGGCGGCCGAGCCATTTGCCGCGGCCCTTCCCCTCAAGCCCCTCGAGCCCTCTCAGGTGGCGCAGTGGGCCGGCTCCCTGGGCTGGAAAGCGGCGGCGCTCCTGGAAAAGCAGCTCTTCGAGCACACCCAGGGGATACCCCAGCTGGTGTCCTGGGAGCTGACCTCCTGGGACATTCCGTACGGAAAAACTTCCCTCGTTTCGGCCGATCTCCAGGAGCCAAGAGCAGCCGGCCTGCGGGATCCCCGCGATCGCCTCATCGAGCGCCATGCCGCCTTGCCCCCCGCCGGCCGGGAGCTGGTCGATGCGCTCGCTCTTTTTGAAGCGCCGCCGCGCCCGGAGGATCTGATCAGCGCGGCCCTCCTCGATCCCACCGCCGGCCACCGGGAGCTCCGCCTTCTCGAGGCGGCGGGAATGGTGCACCGGAACAGCGCCGGCGAGGTGCGTTTCCTCTACCCGCCGGCGCGCGATCTGTTCGCCGCCGCGCTGCCGCCGGAGCGGAGGAAGGAAATCCACGCCCGCATCAGCCGGTTGCCCGCTTCGACCAGCCGCGGCGTCCTGGCGCGGTCATTCCACCTTTTCCACGCCGGCCACGAGCAGGAGGCGGTGAAGCTGGCGGCGGCGCTCCGGCTCTCGCCGCTGGATCCGGCGCGGCATTCGGCCTTGGCGATCAAGGTCCTGCGCCTGGCCGGAGGCAGCCGGGAGCTGAGCTGGGGCGAGCGACGGGGGTTCCAGGAGGAGCTGGGGGACCGCCTGCTCGAGTCCGGCTCCTTGAGCGAGGCGGAAAAAACCTGGCAGTCGCTGCTCTCCGGCGAGCGGGGGGGGGCCGCGGAAATCCGCTGGCGGCGGAAGCTGGCCCACACGCGGTACCTCCTGGGCCAGGCGGCGGAAGCGGAGGCGGAGCTCCTGGAGTGCCTTCGCTCGCTACCGGGCAAGCGCCAGGATGCCGACCACCTGGCGGTTCTGGCCGCGCTGGCCGTCATGGCTCATTTCAGCCGGCGCCCCGAGCAAGCCGCCGCCTGGGCCAGGGAAGGGATCCGGCTCTGGGAGAAGATCGGCGGACGCCGCCCCCAGCGCCTGGCCCACGAGGAGGCGCGCCAGCAGGCCGTCCACCTCTACGGCGTCCTCGGCCAGGTGCACCTCCGGCAGTTCGAGTTCCGGCGGGCCATCGAGGTCCTGGAAAAGGGGGAAAAGCTGGCCCGCGGCTTCCCCGTCAACGCCGCCGTTTTGCTCAATAACCTTGGCCTCGCCTATCACTTCGACTGCCAGTTCCAGAGAGCGCTGGCGACCTTCAACCAGGCGGAAAAGATCTCCCGCCAGCTTGCCGATGAAAACGCCCGCGTTCCGATCGCCTGCAACCTCGCCCAGATCTTTGCCAAGCTCGGAAATTTCCCGCGATCCCGCGCGCTCCTGGAGGAGGTGGGGGCCGCGCCGGTGATCAAGGAGTCGAAGCGCCAGCTCCTCAACCTGCTTTTCTCCAGGGTGATCGTGGAGGCGCTGCAGGGAAATTCCTGGAGCGGGCTGGCGGCTCTCCTGGACCAGGTCGAAAAGACCGCCCGCCAGGCCGGCGATGCCTTCCTTCTCGGCTTCCTGGCCGTCTACCGGGCGGAGGCGCTGATGGCGGCCGGCGACCTGGCCGCGGCCCGCGGCGCGCTCCAGGCGGCTGCAGGCGCCGGCAAGGAGAATGGCGATCCGGGCCTCGCCGAAATCTTCTCGCTGATCACCGGCCCCCGCCTGGCCTTGATCGAGGCCTGGCTCGGGCAGCGGCAGGCCGCCGAGCCGCTCCTGGCCAGTCTGTCCGGCCGCCTGCGCGCCCACGGGAGCATGATCTCGGCCTGGTCCTTGATCTTCTCGGGCCTGGCCTGGGCCGAGCTGGAGCGCTTCGATGCGGCGGAAGCGGACTTTCGCGCCGCCGCGGAGTTCTTCGCGCGGACGAAGATCCTCCCTGGCCTTGCCGAGGCGGACTTCCTTCTCGCCGAGCTGGCGCTGCGCCGTGGTGAGCTTCCAAAAGTTAAAAAACTTTTGGAGCGGCTCCACCCTTTCCTGGCCCGCCATGGCGAGAGCGGGGACCTGCGGTCGATGCGCGTCCGCCTCCCCCTCCTCGAGGCCCGCCTGGCCCTCCATCGAGGGCTCCTCCAGGAGGAGGCCGCGGACCTCGCGCGCGCGGCGGGGCTGCTGGCGCAAGCGGAGGGGGAACCAGGTTTCCGCGAGCACTGGGAATGGGCTTTGCAATCGCACTGCCTGCGCCTGGCCCTGGCTCGCCTCTCCGGAAGCGCCGCCGAACTCAAGCGCGCGCTGGCGCAGCTCGAGGCTTTCCGGCAGGAGCTGGCGGCTCGATGGCCCGAGGTCGACCGGAGCGGCTTCCTGGAGGGCGATCCCCTGGCGCGGTGCGGCTTGGGGGCCTTCCAGCCGCCGAAGGCTCTGAATGCGGCGTCGGCCTGGACGGAGGATCAGGTCGCCGCCATGGAGGCTCTGCTCTCCCCTCCGGAACCCTCCCGCGGCGGAGCTGAAAAATCCGGCGCGCTCCTTGAGAAAGTGGCCGTGGCGCTGCGGGCCGACGCCGCTTATTTATTGAAGCGCCGGCCCGCGTCGAGGAGACGGTCCCAGCCCCGCTTCGAGGTGGCCGCCTCCTGGCCGGATCGGGACGCGGAGGGGAATTTCAAGGCCGGCGCTCCGCCGCCTCCCTTCGCCAGCATTTCTTCCCGGCCGGCGGCGGCGCCGGGCCCGCAAGCCGACGGGGCCGTCCTCACCTGCCCCTTTTCCGCCTGCGGCGGGCCCCGGAGCTACCTGCTCCTCCTCAGCCACGAAGCGGTCAGCCGCTTCAGCGAGGGGGACCTCCGCTTCCTGCAGGCGGCGGTGAACGCGTTGAGCGCCCTGGGCCTGGGCGGTGAATCTGGCCGCCCCCCCCCGGCGGGAGCCCGTCTCGGTCCGGCCGGCGAGGTCGACGAGACCCGCGAGCTGGGCCGCGCTCTCGAGGCGACCCGAGACCTGGAGCGAACCGCCGCCCCCAGCCGGCCTTGGCCGCCCTCCTCGGCCCGCCCGGAGAGCGCCGGCCTGGTGGCGCACAGCCCGGCCATGCGCGCGGTCCTGGCGGCGGTCGAATCGCTGCGCGACTCGGACCTGCCGGTCCTCATCACCGGCGAATCGGGCACCGGCAGGGAAACCCTCGCCCGCGCCATCCATCGGAGCAGCCGGAGGAGGGACGGACCTTTCATCGTGCAGAATCTGAGCTCCATCCCGGCGAACTTGTTCGAGGCCGACTTCTTCGGCCATGAAAGCGGCGCGTTCACCGGCGCGGAGAAGACCCGCAGCGGCTTCCTCCTGCAGGCCCAGGGCGGCACCTTCCTCCTCGATGAAATCGCCGAGGCGGACCTCTCGGTCCAGCAAAAGCTCCTCCGCGTCCTCGAGGAAAAACGCCTCCGGCCGGTCGGCGGCCGGCGCGCCGTGGCGGTCGATGTGCGCTTCCTCGCCACCACCCAGCGGGACCTCGGCAAGCTGATGGAGGGGGGCGAATTCCGCAGGGAGCTGTTTTTCCGCCTGGGCGCTGTCCGCCTCCATCTGCCGCCGCTGCGGGAGCGCCTGGAGGATCTGATCCCCTTTTTCCGGCTGTTTTTCCAGAAGATCTGCGGCTTCCCGCCCAGGATCGCACCGGCGGTCAGGGATCGGCTGCTCGCGCACGCCTGGCCCGGCAATCTCCGCGAGCTGGAGGCCGTGGTCCAGCGCCTGGCCCTCCGCATTCAAGGCGGCGAGAAGTCCCTGAGCCTGCCGCTCGTCGAGGAGGCGCTGGGCCTTGAGGCCGCGGCGGGCCCGATTTCCGCGGCGCTGTTCCGCCACCACTCCTTCGATGAGCTGCGGAGATCCCTCGAATCGGCCCACCTCCACCACCTTCTGGAGCAGCATCGGGGAAACCTGGAGACCATGGCCCGGGAGCTGGGAACCAGCACCCGCAGCCTCTATCGCCGCTTCGAGAAATACGGTCTCAGGCCCAAGGAGCTCATCACGAAGTTGAATCTACCCCGCTCCGGCGCCTCATCCCCGAGCTAGGCCGAAGTTCCCCGGGGTAGGGCCTTCATTAGTACTTTAGACACCAGGGAATATCCCCTCTTTCGATTGGTTTAATGT
>JACQVS010000140.1 GCA_016209605.1 Planctomycetota bacterium | reverse complement strand
GTGGATTTTTTTCTAATCCCAGATGAACTGGGATCGCACCGAAATTCCATGTAATATACGAATTGTAAGTCCATAGGCGGTATTTAACTGCGAAATTAAAGCCTTTTGCACATTTTGCGAGCTGAAGACAGCTCGCAAAATGTGCAAAAGGCCAGATAAAAATCATGAGATGGAAACTGCTTGGAAAGATCGTCGATTCTGTCAGCGGGCAGCTCGACGACCACATCCATGTCGTTGGTCAATCTCGGCTCGCCGTAGATGATGGCACCCACGGAGCCGGTGATCATATATGGGATTTCAAGAGCTTTTAGCGCAGCCAGGACTTTTTCGAAGAACTCCCGCTGATTCATTCAGAAACCTTTTTGCCGCCTCGACAAGAATTTCTTCATCCGTTTTTTCGGGATGGAGGGTCTTCAAGTGAACGATCAATCTTTCTTGCGCAAAATCATGCAAGTCGCACGCCGCCTGGATCCGCTGGCTGGGGCTCATGGCCCGGTAAATTTCCACCTGCTTGAGATTGCTGTCCATGGTCTTCGTAATCCTTCACCTTCTTGAGATTCCGGGGAAATTATACGATATCCGCACTGCCTCGAAAATGATTTTGAGATTGTCTACGGTTCTCGCTGCCATCGAGCCGGCTGCTCGGCGCGGCGTCAAGGCTTGAATCCGGAACGTACCCCATTACAATGTCCTGAGGCTGGACACCAAATCTACGGCGGTTCGATGATCCGTTTTCACGGCGTCAGCAAATATTTCGACGATAAGGTCGCGGTCGATGGCCTCGATCTCGAAATTCAGGCGGGCAGCATCTTCGGGCTCATCGGCCCGAACGGCGCCGGGAAGACCACCACCTTGAAGATGCTCGCCACCCTCATCAAGCCCGACCGCGGGCGCATCACCCTCGAGGGAGCCGATCTCGATGACGACATCCCCAAAGTTCGCCGGCGGATCGGCTTCATGCCCGATGCCTTCGGAATCTTCCGCGGCCTGAGCTGCGCCGAGCACCTCCAGTTTTTCGGCCGCGCCTACGGCCTCTGGGGGCGCGACCTCGAGCGCCGCGTGGAGGACGTCCTCCGCCTCACCGACCTCACGGCGCTCGAGGACGAGCTGACCGGTGCGCTCTCGACCGGCATGCGCCAGCGCCTCTCCCTGGCCAAGACCCTCCTTCACGATCCCGCCATCCTCGTCCTCGATGAGCCGGCGAGCGGCCTCGACCCGCGGGCGCGCATCGAGATCCGCACCCTCTTGAAGGAGCTGGGGGCCATGGGGAAGACCATCCTCATCTCGAGCCACATCCTCTCCGATCTCGAGGAGATCTGCACCGACATCGGCATCGTCGAGGCCGGCAAGCTGGTCTGGCAAGGCGCGCTCCAATCGGTCCTCGAGGCGGGCGGCGGCCGCGGGCTCGCGGTGGCGGTGCAGGTCCCCGAAGGCCAGGCGGAGAGGGCGCTGGAGGTCATCGGCCGCCTCGACTTCGCCCGCGCCGCGAGCGCGCGCGGCGGCAGGATCGAGGCGCAGGTCAGCGGCTCGAAGACGAACGAGCTGCTCGAGGCGCTCATCCTGGCGGGGATCGAGATCCGCTCCTTCTCCCGCGAGGCGGCGGACCTCGAGGCGCTCTTCCTGAAAATCACCAAAGGCGTCGTCTCATGAGGGGGCCAGAATGAATTATTTACGCCGGCTGATTTTTGACCATCCCTGGATCGGCCGCCACCTCGCGACCGGCTTCACCGGGCCGCGGCTCGGCGCCGCTTTTCTCCTCGCCAGCGTGACCCTCTTCGCCGCCTATCTCCTCGTCTTCTCCTGGTTCGTGTACGCCGGCGAGCTGGAGTCGGGAGACTCCGCCGGCTCGCTCCTTTACTTCTGGCACTTCACCCTCCTCTACGCGCTCCTCGCGGTCCTGCTTCCCCTAAAGATCTCCGGCCACATCGAGGGGCCGCGCCTCGGGCGCGCCTTTGACCAGCTCGTGGTCACCGGGGCCTCGCCCTGGCGCCTGTATCTCGGCAACTGGTTCATCGGGATGCTTTACGCGGCCTTGATCCTCCTCGCCAGCCTCCCCTACGCCGCCTGCGCCACCATCTTCGGAGGCCTCAGCGCAGCGCAGCTCGCCGGCGCTTATGGCATCCTGCTCCTTTACTCGAACGTCATCCTCGCCGTGACCCTGGCCCTGTCGCTGGTCGAGCGGGAGTGGGTGATGGCGCCGATCGCCATCTTGACGTTCCTGATGCTGGGCGGCTTGAGCTTGATCCCGGAAAGAGAGCTTCTCGAATGGTTCCCCCCCCACGCGGCCGAAATCACGCCGGTGCGGTGCTTCTTCCGCCAGGCGATGCCGTTCGACTTTCCTTCCTATGCGGGGGTCTTCGATGACCCGATGTTCTTCACCACCGCTTTCCCCTTGAAACTCTACCCGTACTTCCTCTGGGGGCTGGTCATCCTCCTGAGCGCCGTCTTCCTCCTCATCGGCCCGGCGCACCGTTTCCAGCCCGGCCTCAACAACTTCGGCGCCGCCCTCCTCCCCGGCGACCGGCGGCGGCGCTTCTCGAGGATGCTCCGGAGCGGCCTCGGCCGCCGGGTGGAGCTCGCCTTCTTCTACGAGAACCGGCCGCGCTGGTGCGCCGCCTGGGAGTTTCCGCTGCGCCTCTCGATCGCCTCCCTCCCCCTGGTCCTCTTCTGGGGCGGCGTCCTGGGAGCCGACTACGGGGCGACCCCGCAACTAACAACGAATTACTTCTTCGCCGACAGCGTCCTCATGGAGACCATCTTCCTCAACCTCGCCGGCCTCGGCGCCTGGATCCTCCTCCAGGCCGACCCCGCCTACAAGGCCTTCTGGACCGAGCGGATCGGCCGCTGGCGGTTTCCCCGGGAGCTGGGCCTGGCCGGCGGCTTCCTCCTCCTCCTCGGCCTCCTTTTCCTGGCCCACTGGAAGATCTTCGACCTCTCGATCCTGAACTCCACCGCGGACCAGGCGAAGCAGATCGCCTTCTACCAGGAATATCAGGAAGATTGGTGGACCTTCCTTCCGGCGCTCTGCGCCCTCTCCTGGAACGCCTTCCTCTTGAGCCGCGCCCTCTCGAGGATCGCGAGCAGCGCCGCCTTCGCCCGGATCGCCAGCGCCCTCGCCTGGTTCGGGCTCCTTTACCTGGGGCCGGCCATGACCCTGCAGATGGTCTTCAAAGGCATTCTGCCGGCCTGGCTCAAGCCCTTCGGGGCGCTGGCGCCGGCGGTCCTGTCCGACTCCCCGCTGAACATCTGGAGCCGCCGGGATTGCCTTGAGAGCTACTACATTTCCCACGGCGGCTTGAGCGCGCTCCTCCTCTTCCTCATCGCCTTCTCATACTGGTGGAAGCGCCGGCGCTGGAAGGCGTCCCAGCCGCGTTTCCAGGTTTTACCGGCGGTGGCGGCCGCCATGCTTCTCGCACCATTGCTTTGGCTCGCGCCCCCGGCGCGGGCCGGCGCGCAGGAGACCGCTCCGGAAAGCGACTCACCGCTCGAGATCAAAGCGGCGGCGCGCGGCTTTGACGGCGCGGTCTTCGACGTCAGGGCCAATTTTTACACGGTGATCTTGAGGAACCGCGGCCGGAAGGCCTTGAGCGGCGAGTACTTTGTCCGGTTCGAGCAGCATGAAAGCCAGCACCGGCCTTTCGAGATCGGCCCTCAAACCACCCTGGCCATCCGCTGGCAGCCGGCGGCCGATGAGTGGAACAAAGACTTTTTCGATGAGTTCCGGCCCAGCCGGATGGTCTTTAAGTTCGAGGGGAAAGAGCTGGCCACCGAGGAGCGGTTTCTGGATAGAAAGCTCCACTTTCAGAGTAAAAATCCAGCTTATCTCCTGGTCGGCCGGAAAGAGAGCTTCCTCACGGAATGGATCCAGGCGGCGCTGGGCGGGGACGCGAGCAACCTGGTCTCCTGCGAGGCCCTCTACCTCCCGGAAAACCCTCTCCACTACCGCGGCGCGGGCGCCGTCTTCATCGGTGGCGATGATTATTCGGCGCAGTGGAGCGAGAAGCAAGCCGGCGCGCTCTACCGCTACCTCCTCTGGGGAGGGACGGTCATCCTCTACGGCGGGCTCGAGAAGAGCCCGCTGGCGCGCCTCGGCCCCTGGCGGGATCTCCTCCGGCCCGCCGCGTCGCGGTCCCTCGAGGCGGCGGGCCGGCGCTGGCAAATCGAGGAGCTGGAGGAAGGGAAAAATTTCCTTGATATCCAGCTCCAGGAAGGCGGACCGTCCGCCCACCTCTTGAGCCTGCGCCGCCTCGGCCCCGGCCATCTCGGCTGCTTGAACTTCGACCTCGGCGCCCCGCGCCTGCCGGATCTCCTCCTCCGCTCGCAGAAATTCTGGAGCGACTTCGCCCAGGCGATCCCCCCAAGCTCCGAACCCTTCCTGGGCTGGTCGCCTCCTTGGGCGGGTGACCACCTGCGGGACTTCGGCTCCATGCTCGAGCTGGCCGCTTACTTCCTGGCCTACACCCTGGTCCTGGGCGGCGGCCTCTTTCTCTTCTTCCGCGGGAGAAAAAGGCGCCGCCTGATGGGGCTCGTGACGATCGCCATCGTGGCGGCCTTCCTCGCCGGCATTCCTCTCCTGAACGAGGCCTTGCACCGCCGCCCCAGCCTGGCCGAGTACCACGAGGTGGCCTACTTCGGCCCGGGCTCGCGGCGGGGAAGCATCCTCGGCCACTTGCGGGCGCGCTCCTCGGGCCGGCAGCGGCATGGCCTCGCGGTCGAGGGAACGGCGCTGGGATTCTTGCCGATCCATGAGCATGCGGACAGCGACTTTTTCCCCCCCTCCTGGAGAGACGAGATCGGCCCTGGCTTTGCGGCGCTGCCCGCCGCCGGCGTCAGGGATGGCGAGCCCTCGCGCCTCGAGCTGGCGATGGCCCCCTGGGCCGGCCGCCGGTTCGTCCTCCTCGGCGCCGGATCGATGGACGAGGCCATCTCGGGAGCCGCCATCCTGGACCGGAAGGCGGGGAAGCTCGAGTACCGGGCGCGGCTCCAGGGCCCCTTCCTAGACGGCGAACTTTACCTGGTGACCTTCCACCTTTCGGGGGGCGATGCGATCTACACCGGGCCCTTGCCCGCGGCCGGGGCCGATGGCCGGGTGGAGGGGGCGATCAAGGTCCAGCCGGCCCTGGACGCTTCTGCGGAAATCAACGGCGGAAGGTCGCCCCTGGGCGTTCGGGTAGGCTCCATCAGCACCGCCACGGCCGATTTTTCAATCTCATTGGGGCCGTCCAAACAGCCGCGCTTCTTCATCGCCTGCCGGCCGGCCGAAAAAAGCTGGCGGGGCCTCGCGCTCTCCTCGCCCGACCTGGCCTTCGAGCGGGAGGTCATCTTCGAGCCGCCGCCCCCCTCGTCGACTGCTTCAACGCCGCCGTCCCGGCGCCGGCAGTCCGGCCCCCCGTTCCCGGTGGTCGAGCGCAGCGGGAAAAAATACCGGATCTTCCAGCACCGCCTGCTCCTCCAGGAGCTGCCCCTGGAGGTCTGGTAGCTCCCTGGTTGGGCAGAAATCTTTACCAGCGATTCAAGTTTTTTTGTACGGGACGAAAACGTCCTTGAGCATCGGAAAATGCTTTTTGTTCAAAGTGACCAGCTCCGAGCCTGAGGCTTCCGCGGCCGCGGCAATGAGGGCATCGATGATCCCGGTGCCGTGACTCTGGTGATACGTCTTGAAGAGCAAACCGGCCCTTTTGGCCTTTGGCCGGTCGATCTCCAATATTGCGTGAGCATTCAAGAAGTTGTCCAGCTTGGCTTCTTCGTCGGCTCCTTTAACGCCGGCGTATAACTCAGCTACGGTGACGGCGGAAAGGCAGAAGGGCTCGACGCTCTCTTCAAAAAATTTAACGGCCTTGTCGTTTCCCCGGAGATAATCGATCACGACATCCGTGTCGATCAGGCGCTTCATTCGATTCCGCCCGACCTTCTGGCCCTCTTGTTGGCCTCCTCCCTCAGGGCCGGGAAGTCCGGCAAATCCTTCCTCTTCTTCCACATGCTCCGGGCACCCCGCAGGAAGGCGAGCCGCTGTTGGGGAGAATTTTCAGCGATCAACTTGTCAATGGCCGACCGGATCAACTCGCTCTGTTTTTTCCCCGTGTGCGAGGAAAGAGCCTTCAGGCCCTGGTGCTCCTCCTCGGTAAGATACACTTGCGTTCGTACCATGGATTCACCTCATGAAAATGTATACATTAAGAGTATATGTTATTATTGGGGCAAGTCCAGCTAAAAATCCGGGGCCGCCGCCCGTTGACCATCCCTATTTTTTCAACGCCGTGTAGTATTCTGCGCATTCCCGCTCGCGGCCGCGCACCACTCGCTTCCCGGCGAGGAGTCCGCGCGGCTCGGTGACCGCCGTCCACTGGCGCTCGGCCGCGCCATCGTCGAGATAGATCACCACCCAGTCGCGCACCCGGCCGAGCTGGTGCGCCAGGGCGGTGAAGGATTGTCCTTCTGCGCCTCGAGGAGCCGGGCCACCTCGTCGAGGGAGCGGGCCAGCGCCCGGTTCTCCTCGAGGAGGTCCTGGAGCTGAGGAGGTCCGTTCGCCAAGGCGCCGGCGGCGTTCATGAATCACCCGCTGGCGCAGTGCGTGTAAAGCCCGCAGCCAAGCCGCGCTGGCGACGACTCCGGGTCCGGGCCGCAGGGGAGCGGCGGCGGGCCGGGGGCTTCCGGCGGCGGGCCGCCCAGGAAGAGGTGGTGGAGGAGGCGGATGGCGTCGGTGATCTCGACGCCGCCCAGGTCATCCGCATCGGCCGCCTCCTCGCAAGGCAGATCCACGGTTCCCAGGAACAGGTGATACAGGATGAAGACCGCATCGGAAATGTCCATGCTGCCATCGTCGTTGGCGTCGCCGCGGTGGAAGACCGGCTCGCCGGGGCAGAGGGCGATGGTGTTCTGGCGGATGCACCCCTCGCCTTGCATGCAGATGGTGGCGCAGTCGGGATCGATCGTCCCCGCGGCGCGCACGCGGTCGCCGGCCTTGAAGCCGCCGAGGTTCTCGAGCACGTACCAGCCGCCGCTCTCCGCGGCAAAGAGCACGCACTCGGCACCTTGAACGAGCGTGCCGCAGCCGTCGAATTGCCGGGAGAGGTCGACCCAGAGGGCGTCGAGGCCGAAGTCGGCCAGGTCCTCGAGGGGGCCGAAGGGCCCGAGGAGGTCGAGGTTGCGGATGACCACGCGGCCGTTGTCGCTCAGCACATCGCCGTGGCCGATGTGGCCGAGCCGGCCGTCCTCGAAGCTCGCCTCGGTGGAGAACCACACCTCGCCGTGCGGCCAGAGGTGCACGGCATCGAGGCCGAAGCTCTTCCCCGCCGCGGCCGGTTTGAAGCGGGCCAGCAGCTCCGCCTGCGTCTTGAAGATGGTCCCGTCCTCGCGGAGGAGGTCGCCGCGGTCGATCTTCACCCCCAGCTTCTCCGAGAAGAAGTCGTCCCGGGTCGAGAAGAGCAGCTTGCCATCGGGCCCGAAGCTCACCGCATCGAGCCCCATGTCCGGAATGGGAGGCATGGGCGAGAACGGCGCGATCAGATCAAGGTTGCGCCGGACGATCTTGCCGGCGTCGCTGAGGAGGTCCCCCTGGCCGAGGGGGCCGATGGTCTCGCTGAAGACGTCCTGCGCCGCCGAGAACCACAGCTCGATGCTCGGCGGGCCGCCGGTGAGCTTTTCCGGGGCCTTCAAGACGGCATCCAGGCCGATGTCCGGCGCCATGGGCATGATGCCGAGGCTGCGGGTGAGCTGCTGGTTGGCGCGGACCACGGCGCCGCTCGAGCTGAGGAGGGCGCCGTCGCTCACGAAGTCGGCGCCGGCCGCCTGGGGATTGGAGGGATGGAAGCCGTTCTGAGTGGAAAACCAGATCTCCGGCCAAGGAACGGCCACGAGATGCAGCTCGAAGTACCAGATGAAATCCGGAATGAGAACTTGCTTGAGGTCGATCTCGATCCAGGGGAAGCTTGCCGGCGGTGAAGCCAGGCCGCTTTCGAGCTTCAAGCCCTTAAATTCATTGATGTCGACCGCCAGGTTCATCTCCTGGAGGAGCGCGACCTCCCCGCCGATCCGGTAAGTCCCCTGCCCGAGGCCCTGGTACTCCGGCTGCGGCAGTCCCAGCGTTGAAAAGGACAGCTCCGCCACCTCGTAGGTGTTGAAGAGCGGGTTCGACTCCTTGGGCCGCAGCTTGAAGCCGCCGGCGATGGGGCCGATGAACGGAGGCCGGGCGCAGGGGAGGCACTCGGCGTACAGGGTGCTCCCGTCGAGGAGGCGGTAAGGAATCCCATCGCTCGCGGAGTCCGGAAAGGCGAGCGGGGCGGCGGCGAACCACGCGATGGCGACCAGAGAACAGGTGGGGTAAAGGGGGTTCGTATTCATGGGAGACGCTTTCATATGAAAAGAATTGCAAATCCCGAGCCATGAAGGATCGGAATGGTCAATAAAACAGGTATCCCGCGCTGACAAAAACCAGGACCTGGTACGAGTTCTCCCAGTTTACCCCCGTTCCGCCGCCCGCTTCCAAGACCAGGCCGCCAAAGAGCTTTCGGACGCCGCCGATGAAGTTGAGGGGCGGGCCGGCGAGGAAGGGGACCTCGCTGAAGGCGCTGGTGTTGGCCTCGAGCTGCACCCCCGCCGCCAGGTCCCAGGGGAGGGAGAAGGTGATGCCGAGACCGCCGTGGACGAAGGGGTTCAAGTCGATGCGCGCCTCGTCGATGAAGAGGTTCTGCTCCCCCAGCGGCGCGGTGACGCCCCAATTGGCGTGCAGCGCGCCCCAGGAGAAGGGGATGCTCCCCAGGGCCGTCAGGGCGACGTCGTAAGTCCCGGCATGGGTCAGGTCCCGCGGGCGGCCGGCCGGAAATTTCGCCGAGAGGGCCAGGGAGAGATCGAGGCCGTCCTCCTCGGCCCGCAGGAGCATCCCCTTGGCCTTGACCCCGACCACGCTCAAGTTCTCGTGCCGGCGGCTGGCCCCCATCCCCAGGAGGGTCTGGTCCTCGAAGCGCACCAGCGGCCGGCCGCGGTCATCCAGGAGCTCGAAGCGGTCAACGTGCTCATCCCAGCCCGCGACCACCGCCCGCGCGCCGAGCTCCAGGCGCGCCCAGGCCCCCCAGGCCGCCTCGAGCTGCGCCCACTCGTGGTAAGTCCCGTCGAAGTCCTGCTTGAAACCGCCCATGGTGCGCTCCTCGTTGGAGCGGCCGTGGGCGGTGCGGAGGCGGAAGTAAAGGGAGCCTGGATCCAGGGTCCGGCCCGGCTCGAGCGGCGGCACTTCCAGGGCGGCATGGAAGAAGTTGGGGCGGGGGACGGCGAAAGGGGCGGTGAGGAGGAGCCGGCGGGAGTCAAAAGGCTCCGAGGGGCCGACTTCTCGCGTGGCGGCGTCTTTCTCGTCCCCCTGGCCGGTGCCGGCGAGGGGGAAAACTGCCAAGATGGCCGGAAAAACGGCCGAATATTTTTTCGCGGAGCGGGTGGAAATTTTCACAGCTTTTTTCGCTGGGCAAATTCGGCAATTCGGCAAAACTTAAATTTATTTGCAACCCATGAGCCCTTGATGTTATTTAACACCATGATACCCATCCTTTGCGAAATTTGCCTCATTTCCGTCCATCTCGCCGTCCCGGACGCCGCCCCCGAGCCCGGCGCCCACGGCCACTTCCTGGCGCTCACCGGGAAGACGAACACGCCGCCGCCCTTTGCCGACGTCGACCTTTACTACGGGCCCCGGGAGAAGATCTCCACGCCGGCGGGGGAGGAGGAAGCCCTGTGGTGGCAGCTCGAGGCGCGGCCGGAGGCCAAGGAGGGGGAGCCGAGACCGGCGGCGCCGCTCTTCCGCCTGCGCGCCCTCACCTCCCGCGACCCGCTGGCCGACGAGGCGGAGCCCATCCGTTTCCACCGTTACCTGCTCCGCCTCGAGGCCGCCGGCGAGGCCTTCGAGTACCGCAACGTTCACACCGGCGCGGCGCTCCTCCCCGCCTGGAACGACTTCGAACGGCTCTTCGTGCCGCGGCGGGCCCGCGCCTGCGGAGCGCAGCGGGGCGTCGCCGAAACCGCCGCGTACCTCGGGCACGTCCTGTCTCTCCAGTACGCCGGGTATAACGTGCCGTGGGAGAAGTGGGACGGCGTGCCGGCGCTCGACCTCGATCCCGAGCTGCTCGTCGGCACCGGGCGCAACTTCAAGGATGCCGAGGGGGGCCGGCTGCCGCAGAAGCCCCAGCGCCAGGAGTACAAGTACATCCCCTTCGTCGAGGCGGACTATCCGGTGATGATCGACGCCGGCATCAACCTCTTCATCGTCGACGGCCAGCAGACCCCCTGGGTGCGCGGCCGGCCGGTCTTCTTCATCCGCGGCTTCGGCGGCAGCCCGCCGCTCTCCTACCCCGCCGATCTCTACCGCAGCAACTACCTTGGCCCGGTGATGTTCCTCGACGAGCCGGGGATCATCATGGTGGGGGACAAGAACATCCACCGCACCCTGCGATACTTCTCCGACGCCGCCGCGGTGCTCGAGAAGCGGGTGCGCGAGAGCTATTTTTCGGACGGCGGTTACGGCATGTTCCAGCTCGAACGGCAGCTCGCGAGCGCCGGCGCCAACCTCGGCGACATGCGCATCGCGCAGCCCGACTTCCCGGCGTGGGAGACGCTCTTCGAGACGGCCTTTTACCAGCTCGAGGCGGGCCTGCCGGGCCTCGTCCACGAGGGGCGCTACCGGCTCGAGCCCTTCGATCAGGCGGTCGCGAGGATCACCGGCCGGGAGCGGAAGCACACCGCGGCGCAGCTCCTGCGCTGGCATTACGCCATCTTGCGCGGCGCGGCGCGCGCCTTCGGGAAGAGCTGGGGGACGAGCATTTACGGCCAGTGCGATCCGAAGATCGCGCCGGAGGCGGTCACCCTGGCTTACGACCTGGGAGCGCGCTATCTCTGGTTCTGGACCTCCGACCACGACCACCATCTCCCCTGGCCGGAGCAGCTCGAGCTGGCGCGGCTGGTGAAGAAGCGCGCCGGCGAGCGCAAGCGCCCCTCCCTCGCCGGCGCGCCGCCCGTCCTTGAAAAGGCCATCGCCATCCCTTACGGATACTTCATCTCCCTCGAAAATTTGTGGTGGGTGCGCGTCCTCGACCCCGCCGGACAGAACGAGGCGGCAGAGAAGTACGGGCGCCTCCTCCGCCGCGTCCTCGATGAGGTGGAGGACTGCTTCGACAAGGGGGAGGACTTCGACATCGCCGTCGACGACGGGCGGGAGATCAAGGGCTACCGCAGGGTGGTGCGGGTGGTGATTGGAGAATGAAAAGGATTATATTATTTAGCTCGGTTGCGGGCGGAGCCCGCATTACGGAATGAAGCCGCGCTGCCGGAGCTTGTCTATCAACGCGCGGGCGTAGCTTTCGCCGGCCACTTCAAGCAGGACATCTTCCACGGCGGGCGGAGGATCCTGCCAGAGCCAGTCCAGCTTCAGCCAGAAGCCTGCGAGTTTTGCGGAGCGGTAAATCCCCTGGGAATCAACCGGGGCGAGGAAATAGCGGCTTTCCGGGCTCAGGCGATAAAACTCCGCCCTCTTCACCATGGGGTCGATCAGCCAGTATTCCGGAATTCCGGCTTCTTCGTACTCGTAGAACTTGTCCCCTCGATCCCGGCCGGCGCTTTCCTTGGAAACGATTTCCAATGCCAGGTCGGCGGGCCCATCGAGGTAATTTTCCTTGAGGCGGCTCAAGTTTTCATTGGCCACGAAGATCAAATCCGGATCGCGCCCGGTTCGGAGGAGCTTCATCTGGAAAGGAGGAAACAATACCTCACCGAGCTTTTTATGGCGGACATACTGATCCACCATTTGGCCAACAAACGATCCGGTTTTTTGGTGACGCTTGGAAGCCGGACTGGTCATGATCACCCCTCCATCAACCCATTCTGCCAGGGTATCCTCGTCTGCCCAGTTAAGGAACTCCTCATAGGTCATCTTGAGGGGCTGATCTGGCCGTAATAGAGTTTCAGCCACCTGGAGCCTGAGCTTGTCCTCTTCGGCGTTGGATTGGCTCAAGATTTCAAGTAACTTTTCTTTGAGCTGGCTCATGGTTCCTTCCCGGAAATTAAGTTTAATGCTGGTGATGAAATTTTCCACGTTGAATTGAGCAAAATTCTCTTGAAGATTCTTGACACCACCGGAATTCCAGGAAGGATTCTGTCCGGCTTCCGGACAGGTGACACTCCTCGAAATTCCGGCCCCTCCCGCAAGCGGCGGCGCCATCGGCAATTGCGAAAGGGCGGGCGGGAAAACTGGCATTGGAACGCTTTTTGAATATAAATTCCAGTCATGGCAGTTGGTTGGCCTTTTGAACCATGGGATCTTGATACCTCAACGGGGGCAGTCATGTGCTGCGATTTCTTGCTTTTCGAGTTCGGTTCCACCAGCTTGAAGTTCTACTATCGCCTCTCGCCCTATGACCGGGTTGAGGAGTACAAGATCCCCTGGCTCGTCAGCCATGAGGTCTTTCAAACCGGCCGCATTTCCAGGGAGACGACCATCAAGGCCATTTGCGCTCTGCGGGCTCTGCTCTCCACCTACGGCCGGGGCCGCGATCCCGAGAAAATCGTCGCCTTCGCGACCGGCGTTTTCCGGGAAGCCCAGAACGCCCTGGAGTTCACCCATCAGATCTGGAGCCGCGCCGGCATCAAGCTCGCCATCCTTTCCGAGGACCAGGAAGCGGCCCTGCTCAAGTCGCTCTGCCTTTCGAAAATCCGCTCCTTCCCGGTCTTCGCCTTCGACCTCGGCGGCGGCAGCTTGCAGTGGGTGCTGCTCGAGTCCAGGGAGGACAGCGCCCGCGGCTCCATCGGCCTCGGCTCCATCCGGCTCCTCAAGATGGCCAGCGATGCCTTCGACAACTTCATCCCGGCCCTCGGCTGCGAGATCGCCGGGAAGTATCTCGCCAATCTGCCCAGGGTCGGGCTCGCTCAAGTGGTCGGGACCGGAGGAACGGTGAAGGCGCTCTCCCTGGTCGCCGGGAAGAGAGTCGTCCGCCGCGATGAGCTCGAGGCGCTGGTGGAGAAGGTCAGGAGGTTCGGGCCGCCGGAGCAGCTCAGACCCCATCGGCAGTCGATCTTCCTGCCGGGGCTGGTGCTCTTGCAGCAGCTCTTGAGAGAAATCGGGGCCGGCGAGATCTGCCACTGCGATCTCTCCATTGGCAAGGCGCTGCTCCAGAAAGTGCTCGCTTTTCACGACCAGGGGGACGGCCAGCCGCATCCCTCGCAGATCCTCAAGCACATGCGCTACTCGGCGGTCCTGCCGGTGGGCGAGTGAAGCGAGGGGCGGGCGGGACATTCGGACGGGCCAGCGGAAAAGTGTCCGCCTCGAGGCGGACAGGTGTCCGTTTCCGGTCACCAACCATCAAACCGGCCACGGCGATTTGATCATCTATTGGGAAGATTTAACCACGAAGGACACGAAGAAGAATAATTTTGGACCGGGATTTGCTTTTCCTCCGCCATGGAAAATTCTGGTCCGCCTTCGATTCCGTGCACCTTCTTCTTTGACCGCGGCTCGGTGGCCGCCGATCCGGACCTCGACCGGGAGCTGGCCCGGAAGGCCCCCGGCGGGCTGCGCTGGGATCCACGCACGCGGCAGTTCCGCCTGCCGGCGCACCGCTGGCGCGAGCTGAAAGGCTGGCTCGAGGGCCGGGGGGTGCCGTTCCGCTACTTTTCCGGGCGCCCCGCCGGCTTCCGGCCCGAGCCGGGGCGGGCGCCTCCCTTGCTCCGCCCTTACCAGCGGGCGGCCCTGGAAGCCTGGGCGGCGCGGGGCTGCCGGGGCTCCATCGAGCTGCCCACCGGCTCCGGCAAGACCCGCCTGGCCATCGCCTGCCTGCTGGCGCTCGGCGGCCCGGCCCTGATCGTGGTTCCGACCTGCCACCTGCTGGCGCAGTGGAAGGCGGCGCTCGAGGAGTTTTATCCCGGCCCCATTGCCGTCTTCGGCGATGGCCGGCGCGACCTGCAGCCCGTCACGGTCATGACCTTCGACAGCGCTTACCTCCATCTCGACCGCTTCGGCGACCACTTCGACCTCCTGATCGCCGACGAGGCCCACCATCTTGCCGGCGGGGACTTTCAGGAGATCCCCATGATGGCGACGGCGCCGTACCGGCTGGGGCTTTCGGCCACTTTCCCGGCCGAGGCAGAGGAGCGGGCCCGGCTCGAGGAGCTTCTAGGCTCGATCTGCTATTCGATTTCCATCTCCAGGCTGGCGGGGAGCTGGCTGGCCCCCTTCGAGGTCAAGGTCCTGCCGCTCCGGCTGGCGGGGAACGAGCAGGCGGAGCACGACCGCCAGCGCGCCCTCTTCCTCGGCTTTTATCTCCCCTTCATGAGAGAGTACCCGCGGGCCCGCTGGGAGGATTTTGTCCGCGCCGCCAGCCGGACGGTGAGCGGCCGCGAGGCCCTCGCCGGGCTGCGCCGCTCCCGGAGCCTCCTCGCCTTTCCCAGGGCCAAGCTCGAGGCCCTTGACTGCCTGCTCGAGCAGCACGCCGCCGAGCCGACGCTGGTCTTCACCGGCAGCAACCAGACCGCCTACGAGATCTCCCGGCGCTTTCTCATCCCCGCCATCACGTGCGAGATCGGCCGCGCCGAGCGGCAGGAGATCCTCCAGCGCTTCGAAGGGGGCCGATACCGCGCCGTGGTGTCGGCCAAGGTGCTCAACGAAGGAATGGATGTTCCCTCGGCGAGCTGCGCCATCGTCGTCGGAGGGACCTCCAGCCCCCGCGAGCACATCCAGCGCCTGGGAAGGATCCTGCGCCCGCGGCCGGAGAAGCGCGCCGTCCTTTACGAGCTCGTCATCCTGGCCACTTCCGAATGGGCCGCTTCCGAAAAGAGGAATCGAGCCGATGTTTTCCGGTCCGCTCCTTCGCTATAAGCTCGCCGGCGGCCGCCTCGAGCCGTGCTATCTCGATGAGCGCTATGCTCCGCTCATCCGCGACCTGCTGCTGGCCTACGAGAGCGCCGCCGGGCAGCCGTACCACCGGCTGGAGGAGCGGCTCGGCCTTTTTCCGGCCTTCAACCTGCAGGAGAGGCGCCTCTTCCGCGGCTTGAGAAAGGTGATCGAGGAAAGCTTGTGCCTTCAGTACTCCGGTAAGGTGGCGCCGCGGCGGATCCGCGAGACGGTCTTCCGGCTCGCCGGCGAAAATCCCGGCCTGCCGGCGGAGGAGATCTTCACCCTGGCCGCCGCCGCGCTCGGCCTCGGCAGCGGGGAAGTCTGCGACCAGCTCTACGGCGACCTCGCCCGGAACCGCCGGGTAGAGATCCCCAGCCCGCTCCCCTCGCCCGGGGAAGTCGTTTCGCGCTACAATTTCCGCCTGCTGCAGGGGCTTCTGGGCCGTTGCGTCCGCCTGCAGGTGTCGACGGAAGGGAACGCGCGCGCCATTTACCAGCTCGCCAAGCTGCACGGGCTGCTCCTCGAGCTGAGGGAAGCCTCGGCGGCTCCGGCCGCCCCCCTGCGGCTCGAAATCACCGGCCCGCTCGCCCTCTTCCGCTCGACGCTCCGCTACGGCCGCGCCCTGGCGAGGTTCCTACCCGCCTGCTGCGCCGGAACGAGCTACCGCATCCAGGCCGTCCTTCGGCTGAAGGACAGGCAGGCGGTCCTCGAGGTCACCCCTCAGGACCGCCTCCTCTCCTCCCATCGCCTGCCGCGGCTTTTCGACAGCCGCGTCGAGAAGCGCTTCTTTGAAGACTTCTTGCGCTTGGGCTCGCCCTGGAGCATCCTCCGCGAGGCCGACCTCCTCCCCGCCGGCCGCACCGTCTTCATCCCCGACTTCACCCTCCGGCACCGCGAGCGCCCGGACCGGCCCGTCCACCTCGAGATCATCGGCTTCTGGACCCGCGACTACCTGGCCCGCAAGCGCCAGCTCCTCCGGCAGCTCCCGCCGGTCCCCCTGATCCTCTGCATCGACCGCAGCCTGCGCCTGGATGAAGCTCCCGCCGAGCCGGGAGGCTCGCTCCTGGGGGGTTCGCCCCCGGGGGATTCGCCGCTCGACCGCTTTCCGGTGATCCACTTCACCGGCCGCGTCCCGGCGGAGGAAGCGCTGAAAAAAGTAGTCGCCATGACGAATTTTTCTTAAAATTCATGGCGGCGACTGTTTTTTCAAGAGGTGTCTTCATGAAAAAAAGCATATTCGTGTCCCTGTTCGCTGCCATCCTCGGCTCGAAAGGCGCCGCCGACCAGCGCCCTCTCTCCCCCGAAGAAGCCGTCAAGTCCTTCCGCACGGCGCCGGGCTTTGAAGTCGAGCTGGTGGCCGCCGAGCCGGACGTCGTCGATCCCGTGGCCATGGCTTTCGATGCGGATGGCCGGATTTACGTCGCCGAGATGCTCGACTACCCCATCGTGCGCACGCCGGGGATGTTCGGGCCGTTTCCGGAGGGGCAGGTCCGCCTGCTCGAGCTGGATGACCAGGGCCAGGTCGCGCGGAGCTTCCTCTTCGCCGGCGCCCTCACCGCCCCCTGCAGCGTGCTGCCTTACGATGGGGGCGTCCTGGTCGCCGCGGCGCCGGACCTCTGGTTCCTCAAGGACACCGACGGCGACCGCCGCGCCGACGTGCGCCGCCCGCTGCTCACCGGCTTCGATGACAGCCGCGACCTCTATCGCGTCAACAGCCTGCTGTGGGGGATCGACGGCTGGATCTACGCCCGCGGCGTCGGCAACACGCCCATCCGCTGGGGCGACGACCCGCAGGGTCCGGCGCTGTCGACCGAGGGCATGGACTTCCGCTTCCGGCCGCGGGAGAAGCGCTTCGAGGCCCTCTCCGGCCTGTCGAGCTGTTTCGGCCTGACCATGGACAACTGGGGGCGGCGGTTCTTCAGCAACTCGGCGAGCCACGTCTACCAGGTGGTCCTCCCCAACCATTACCTCAAGCGCAACCCCTTCCTGGCCGCGCCCCCGCTCGTGCGCGAGATCCCCGATCACGGCGGCGTCGCCAGAGTCTTCCGAGTTTCCGAGCCGCAGGACTGGCGGGTCGAGCGCTCGGAAAGCTGGGAGCGCGAGGGGCTCAACCAGAAGTACTTCGGCAGGATCGAGCCCCGCCAGGACTACATGACCTCCACCTGCGGCGCCAAGATCTACCGCGAGGCGGCCTTCCCCGAGGAGTACCAGGGCTGTTACTTCGTCTGCGAGGCGGTGGGCAACCTGGTGCATCGCGACCTCTTGACCGGCGAGGGGCCGGTCTTCACCGCCCGCCGCGGCGAGGAGGGGCGCGAGTTTCTCGCCTCCACCGATCCCTGGTGCTGCCCGGTGGGCCTGGAGACCGGGCCGGACGGCGCTCTCTATATCTGCGACATGTACCGCCAGATGATCGAGCACCCCGGCCCCGACGGCGGCCGCGACATCCCCAACGTCCCCTATCCCATCCTTCACAAGTACGGCATGCGCGCCGGCAGCACCATGGGCCGGATTTACCGCCTGAAATCCCAGGGGGCCTCCTACCAGAAGCCGGCCCTCGGCCGGGCGAGCCCGGCGGAGCTGGCCGCCGCCCTCGACAGCCCCGGCGCCTGGCGGCGGAGCACCGCGCAGCGGTTGATTCTCGAAAGTCCCGAGAAGGCCGCCGCCGAGGCCATCGAAGCGGTCGCGGGGAAAAGCGCCCACCCGGCGGCGCGCGCGCAGGCGCTGTGGACCCTCGAGGCCCTCGGGAAGCTCGAGCCGCGGTTGATCGCCGCGGCCTTGAAGGATGAATCCGCCGGCGTGCGCGAGAACGCCATCAAGCTGGCCGAGGCGCATCTGGCCGAGGCGCCGGCGCTGGCGGAGGAGCTGCTCGGCATGGCCGGCGATCCCAACGCCAGCGTCCGCTACCAGCTCGCCTTCACCCTCGGCGAGGTCCAATCGCCGGCGCGGCTGGGAGCGCTCCTGGATATCGCCCGCCTCGCCGCCGCCGAGCCTTACACGCGCGCCGCCATCTTGAGCTCCAGCGCCGATGAGGAGGCGGCGCTGTTCCGGCGGGCGGCGGCCGATCCGGCTCTGGAAAACCTGCTGGGGGAGCTAGCCCGCTTGATCGGGGCGCGCCTGGAGCGGCTGGAGATTGCCATGCTCCTCGGCCTGATCGGCGAGCTGCCTGGCGACGCGGCGCGAGCCGCCGCGCTCCGGGGCTTGGCGAAGGGCATCGAGCAGCGCGGCAAGAAGGACCTTCCCGTTCCCGGTGCGCGGGCCGGGCTCGAGCCGTTCGAGGCGAGCGCGTCGGCGGAGGTGCGCGGCGCCGCCGGGAAGCTCGCGAGCCTCATCCGCACCCTCAGCGATGCGGAGTTGAAGGCCGCGGTGGAAAAGGCCGCCGCTCTAGCGCTCGATGAGTCGAAGCCGGTGGAGGAGCGCCGGGAAGCCGTTTCCATTCTCGGCTCCGGAGAGCTGGCCGGCGCGGCCGCCGCGCTGGCGCAGCTCCTCAAGCCGCGCCACCCCGAGGCCCTGCAGCTCGCGGCCATTCAGGCCCTCGATGCCCATGCCGTGCCGGGGGTCGCGGAGATCCTGTTCGCGAGCTGGCCGCGGCTCTCGCCGGCGGCGCGCTTGAAGGCCTTGGAGTCGGCCCTCCATCGCAAGGAGCGCCTGCTCCCCTTGCTCGAGGCTATGACGGAGGGCGTCATCGCCCCCAGCTTCCTCGACAGCTCCCAGCGGGCGCAGCTCTTGAGCAATCCCGATGCGGAAGTCGCCAAGGCCGCCAGAGCCGTCCTCGAGGACACCGCCGGCCGGATCGACCCCCAGCTCTTCGAGAAGCACAAGGGGGCGCTCGAGCTGAAGGGCGACTCGCAGCGCGGCGAGCCGGTTTTCAAGAAGCTCTGTCATCCGTGCCACCAGTCGGGCGGCGAGGGAACCGCCGTCGGGCCGCCCCTCGCCAGCGTCAAGGAGCAGCCGCGGGAGCAGATCCTCAAGAACCTTCTCTACCCCAGCCTGACCGTGCTCCCCAACTACGTCCAGTACCTCCTCGAGACCAGGGACGGGCAGATCCACGCCGGCTTGCTCGCCTCCGCCAGCGCCACCAGCGTCACCCTGCGGCGCCAGGGAGGAGAGGAAACCACCATCCTGCGGAAGGATATCGTGAACTTGACCAGCAGCCAGGTTTCCGCCATGCCGGAGGACCTGCTCAAGGACCTCGACTTGCAGCAGGTCGCCGACCTGATCGAGTTCGTCAAAAATTTGCCCCAGCTTTGAATTTTTCTGAAAAATTCAACACCGCGACGAATTTTTTATTTTTTTATTTCCGCGGCGGCCGGCCAGCCCCCCTCGAAGGCCTCCAGGAGCGCCTGGATGACCACCATGGTGGTGTGCAGGTAGACGTGGTGCTCGAGGTACGGGCCGTAAATCTGGCGGTGGGCCTCGTAGCTCCCCCAGGTGCCGTTCTTGTTCTGGCCGTCAAGCAGGAAGTCGATGACCTGCTGGTACTCGGCGTCCTCGTGCCAGCCGAGATAGGTCATGCCGCTGAGCAGCTCGCCCGCCAGGTCGGGGTTGTTCTCCCGGACGTAGCGGGGAAGGAGCTGGCGCAGGGTGTCGCGGCTGTAAACCAGGTCCGCGGCGGCGAAGCGGTTCTGGGCGCGCTTCAAGCCGTAGTCGAAGGCGACGAAAAGCTCGTGGGTGAAGTCGTATGTGTCGTTGTCGCTGTAGCGGGCCGCCGGCAGCCGCCGAGAGACGATCCCCTGCTGCATGGGCGAATTGAGCAGCGCCGGCGGTTTCTCGAGGCCGAAGCGGTCGTAGTACTCGGCGAACATGGCCCGCTGCCAGGGGCCGCGCTGCGCCATGTGGCTGTCGAGGCGCGGCTTGATCTTCAGGATTTCCTGGCGGTAGCTCTTGATGTCGAGGCCGAGCTGCTCCAGCAGCCAGGCCACCCGCAGGTACGACATGCTGTTCTGAGTGAACTCCTCATCGGAGAGTCTCAGCATGTCGTGGTATTCAGGGCGCTCGGTCTGCCGGGCCAGCGCCCGGGCGCGCGCCAGGATCGACTGGCGCTCCGCCGCCTCGGCGGCGTGCTTTTGATAGCTGAGGTAGACATCGAGGATCTCCGCCAGCTTCTTTTTCCCCTTGATCCCCTTCTTGAGCAGCAGGACCGGATCGACCTCGAGCTGGTCGAACCAGGCGCGGGCCTTTTGCTTGACGGCGCGAAAGTCGCCGCGGCGCTGGAGGCCGCGAACGCTCGCGGGCGCAGGCTTCGCGAGGGGGGCGGCCGGAATGTCAGCCTCGGTCCCGCCTTCTCTTTCGCAGCCAAAAGAATGGAACGCCAGCACCAGGCCCAGCGGGGCGATACGCCGGAAAAATCGGCGCCGGTTTTGGTGAAAAGTTGTGGACCGGTTGCGGACTTCCATCATATGCTGGTTCCCATTGACAAGGCATTTTACCCGTTTCGTTTTGTATTGGGAATGGGCGCGGAATGGAGTAAACTACCCGGCAAATCGAGGAGGCTTGAACATGACTCCAGAAGCAAATCAAACCGCGGCCAGAGAGCATCGCAAGGCGAAACACGAGCACGAAATTATTTTTTATACCTACCCGAAGCTGATCTTTGCCTGGCTTTTGATCGTGGCCGGATTCGTCCTCTGGCCCATCAGCGGCTGGGGTTGGTTCGGCCCGGAGACCCTGGCCTGGTTCTGGGGCCTCCTCCTCTTCGTCACCGTCCTCACCATGGGCGTGGACATCAACCGCAACGTCACCGTTTTCTGGATGGTGGTGATTGCGGCCTGCTGGCTGGCGGTGATTTACCTCCGCGATGTGCGGGGCTTCACCATCTTCGGCGCCATTTACAACTTCTTCGCCGACCTCAACCCCGACTACTCGCGCAGCCTCGGCCTGCTGGTGAGCATTTTCCTCAGCATCCCCTTCGGGGTGATGCTGGTCTGGAGCCGCTTGAACTCGAAGTGGCGCATCACCCACAACGAGTTCGAGCACTTCCAGTTCGGCAAGCAGGATGACTCCCTGGGCCGCGGCGCCAAGCGGGTGCGCTCCAGCTACCCCGACTTCTTCGAGCTGCTCCTCTGCCTCGCCGGCGACCTGGTCGTCTATGATGCCACCGGCATGCGGGAGCTGCGGCGCATTCCGCACGTGCCGCTCCTCCCCATGGTCCGCAAGCGCATCGGCCTGATCCTCGAGTCGACGGCCATCACTCCCGAAGACCTTGGAGCGGTCGAGCAGGAAGCGGCGGAAGGCGACACCGAGCACAACGTATAATGCGGGCTTCGCCCGCAACCGAGCTATCCGCAACTTCTCCGCAGGAAGCGGAGAAGTTGCGGAGGAAGAATCTAAAGAAACTAATCGACCCGCAGCACCTGGTAGCCGCTCTTCCACAAGCAGTCGATGAACGCCTCGACTTTCTCTCCCCGCACTCGGATGAGCACCAGGTGGGAGGCCTCTTCTTGAATGGGATGGGTAATGACCGTGAGCAGCTCGAGGCCGTGCATCTTGGAGAGGTCGACGATCTCGTAGAAGATCTCCACCTTCTTGTCGACCGGCAGTCGGAAGCAAATGCGCTTCCCTTCATCGCCCCAGCGCGTCAAGCGGGTCAAGGCCTGCAGGACGTCGGACTCGGTGATGATCCCCGCCAGGCGGCCGCCCTGCAGGACCGGCAGGGCGCCGATCTTCTTCGAGCGCATGATCTCGCCGACGTCCTCGAGGTGATCGTTGACATCGCAAGTCACCGGCGACTGGATCATGACCTGTCCGACCGAGTAGCTTTTGAGCAGCGCCACCGCCTCCACGGGAAGCGTGCCTTTTTGCGCCAGCGCCGGATCGATGAAACGGTAGAGATCGAAAAGGGTGATCAGTCCGACCAGGTTGTCGTGGCGGACCACTGGCAGCCGGCGGATGCCCCTGTCGCGCATCAGCTCGAAGGCTTCCAGCAGGTTCAGGTCTTCGTTGACCGTCACCGGCGATTTGGTCATCCAGTAGCGTACGATCATGAAACTTCTCCATGAAAATAAATTTCTGCTGACGGCGACCAAACAAGATTTTCCTGCTATGCTTGGCCTCATGCCAGAGATCGCGATCGAGAGATTCGTTGAAAAAAGTTTACGCCTTCTCGAGCTCGAGCGCCAGGCAGAAATCGAGGAGGCCGAGCGGCTTCAGGCGGCCTTTTCCGCCCACGAGCTGGAAAAGCGCGGCTGGTGCCTGGCGCGGCTTAAAATCGCCGACCAGTTCACCGGGCCGGGCGGGCGGGCGGCGGTCGTCCTCGAGCCCAGCCGCGGCGGAGATCTTCCGGCGCACCGCTTCCAGCCCGGCGACCTGGTGAGCGCTCGGGCGCTCCACGCCGCGGCTCCGGCGCGATCGCGGGCGGCTCCGCCAGCGACCGCGGTGGTCTACCGCGTCGACCGCCGGCGGATCGTCCTGCTCCTCGATGAGGCTCCCGAGGAGGATCTCGAGGAGCCGCTGCGCGTTGATCATATCACCAACGACATCACGTATCAGCGCCTGCGCGGCGCCATGGAGCGGCTGCGGAGGCCCGAGCGCGGCCCGGCGGCGCGCCTGCGGGAGGTGCTCTTCGGCCGGCGCGAGCCGGCCATGGAGGCCGCGCGGGCTTTCGAGCCCATCAACTCCTCGCTCGACGCCTCGCAGCGGCAAGCGGCGGAGTTCGCCCTCGGCGCCCGGGACCTCGCCCTCATCCACGGCCCTCCCGGAACCGGCAAGACCACCACCCTGGTCGAGGTCATCCTGCAGGCGGTGAAGCGGAAGGAGAAGGTGCTCGCCTGCGCGCCTTCCAACCTCGCCGTCGACAACCTGGCCGAGCGCCTGGCCGCTTTTCCCGCGCGGCTGGTGCGGCTGGGCCATCCCGCGCGCCTCCTCCCCAGCGTCCTCGGACACTCCCTCGATGCCCTGCTCGAGGCATCGGAAGGCGAGCGCATTGCCCGCGTCGTCCGCCGCGAGCTGGAGGAGGCTTACCGCGGCTTGCGGAAATCGAGAGACCGACCCAGCCGGCGGGAGTTGCGGGACAGCATCCGGCGGCTCAAGGACGAGCTGGCCGCGGTGGAGGAGCGGGCCGTGCGGCACCTTCTCTCCTCGGCCGATGTGGTTCTCGCCACCACCGCCGGCGCCGGGGACGAGCGGCTTGGCGGCATGGAGTTCGACCGGGTGGTGATCGACGAGGCCGCGCAGGCCCTCGAGGCGGCCTGCTGGATCCCGCTCCTCCGTGGCCGGAGCGCCGTCCTCGGCGGCGACCACCTGCAGCTGCCGCCGACCATCCGCTCGCGCGAGGCGGAAAGGGGCGGCCTCAACGTCACCCTTTTCGGGAGGCTGGCGGAGGGGCTCGGCGAGCGCGTGACGCGCCTCTTGACGGTGCAGTACCGCATGCACGAGGAGATCATGCGCTGGCCGTCGCAGGAGCTGTACCATGGGAGCCTCCAGGCTCACGAGTCGGTGCGCCGCCACCTGCTGGCCGATCTGCCGCACGTCTCGAAGGCCGCCGGAGAGAGCGTCGCCGCCTTGCCGCTCCTCTTCATCGACACCGCCGGCTGCGGCCTGGAGGAGGTCCATGAAGAAGAAAGCGAGTCGAAGGCCAACGATGGGGAGGTAGAAATCGCCGCGGCCCACGTCGAGGCGCTCCTGGCGAGCGGCGTCCGGCCCGCGGAGGTCGGCGTCATCACCCCTTACAATGCCCAGGTCGAGCGCCTGCGACGGAGGCTCTCGGAAGAATACCCCGAGCTGGAGATTGACACCGTCGACGGTTTCCAGGGCCGCGAGAAGGAGGCGGTGGTGATTTCGCTCGTGCGCTCGAATCCCGAGGGGGAAGTGGGGTTCTTGAAGGATGACCGCCGCCTCAACGTCGCCTTGACCCGCGCCCGCCGCCACCTGGCCGTCATCGGCGACAGCGCCACCGTCTCGAGCCATCCCTTCCTGGCGCGGCTCCTGGAGCACCTCCAGGTCCACGGCGAGCACCGCAGCGCCTGGGAGTACCGGTAGGTAGTACCGGTGACCGGGGGGAAAAACCCTTGCCACCGGGGAGCTTCTCAGCCAGAATGCATGAAGAGGTTCTCATGAGCGGTTACTTTCTGAAATATCTTTTTCGCCAGTTTTCCTTCTTTTTCGGCGCCATCTGGGCCTTGGTCGGCACCATCTTCTTCGTCGTGGGGATCGCCAGCTTCAACTCCGAGCGGGAGATCCAGCAGTCCGGGGTGCGCGCCGAGGCCACGCTGGTTGAGAAGATCCACCGCAGCGGCAAGGACAACTCGAGCACTTACCTCCTCAAGTACGTCTTTCACGATGCCGCCGGCCAGGAGCACATCCGCGAGTCCCAGGTCAACTGGGAGACCTGGCGCCAGTTCGAGGATGGCAGCAAGTTGCCGATCGTCTACCTTCCCGGCAATCCTTCCAGAAACCGCCTCGGCGGGGAGCTCGCCGAGAGCGAGTGGACGCTGGCGCTGGTCTTCGGCTCCTTGGGTTTCATCCTCGGCGGCATCGGCTGGATCCTGGTGCTGAGGGGAGTCGGCAAGGCCTGGAGGGCGGTCCAGGTGCTGCAGAACGGCGTGGTGGTGGAAGGGAGGGTCACCAGCGTGGAGCGGGCCCCGAACGTCAAGATCAACAAACGCCATCCGCAGTTTTTCCGCTACCGGTTCAAGGGGCCCGATGGGCAGGACTACCAGGGGGAGAGCCCCTACCTCCCTCCCAGGTTGGAAGACAAGTGGCAGACCGGCGACCCGATCCCGGTCGTCTACGATCCCGACGATCCCGCGCGCCATCAGCCCGACATCTTCGGCCTCCGCAGCGAGTGGTGAGCGCGGCGGCTTAGAGCCTGTCCCAAAACTCCATCCGGCCACTCTTTTGAAGTCACGGGGCCGGCTGCGAAGGCGCCATACTGCGTTGGGCCCCTGCGGTCGATTTGCTTTCGCAAATCGCCTCCGGGCGGCCCTCAGCGCGACCCCTTCGGGGTGCCCGCGCTTCCGGGCGTTCGCTCCTGCGTACTCCTCGGAGCTCGCCCTCGCCTTATTTCTCCGGTTAATAAGGCTGCGTCGGCCCCCTTCGGTCTTCGCGCTGTCGCGCTCAGCCTCCGGGCGGCCCTCGCAGCCACCAGTCTGCGGCCGGTGCCGGCTGCTCCGGGCGTTCGCTCCTCCGGGCACTCGGAGCTCACCCTTGTCTGGCGCCTTCTCGCTCGGCCTCGGGCCTCGGAGCGACTTTCGGGACAGGCTCTTAC
>JACQVS010000139.1 GCA_016209605.1 Planctomycetota bacterium | reverse complement strand
GGAGCTTTCGTGGAGCCCAAGGACGCGCTCCTCTACATGTCAAAGCGGCTCCTCGAGACCGATCTCGCCGGCGATCCGCCGGCGGAAGGCGGCCCGGCAGCGACTTCCGGAGGACGAGTGGAACGTGAGGACTCCATCTTTACCATCCTCTTCGTTCGCTGCCCGGAGTGCCGAAAGGCGAGCCTTCCCACGGCCGATGGGCAGATCGAGCTCCCCACGGAGGTGGTCGAGCGCGTCGAGCCCGAGGCGAACAAGGTAACCATCACCCGCGATGAGGAGCTGGAGGGAACTTCGCAGCCGGAAGCACCCCTGCCGGGCGCTCAGGGCGCCCCGGAACCAACGCCCGGGCCGCAGCCGGAGCCGGCGCCGAAACCGGTCCCCAAGGCGGAGCGCGACCGGCCCAATCCGGCGATGCTGGTAAAAAAGGTGAGATTGCGGGAGGCGGGGATCTGCGGAAATCCTGGGTGCCGCAGACGCGGGATCTGCCACGTCCATCATCTCGAATACCGCGTCAACGGCGGAAAGACGGTTCTCTCCAACTCCCTCCTCCTCTGCGATTGCTGCCATTCCTGCGTCCATCTCGGCCTGCTCAAGATTGAGGGGAATCCCTTCACCGGACTTGTCTTCCGGAGAAAAACCATCCCAACCCTGGCGGACTTTCAGCTCGAGCTGAAGGAGCTGGCGAGCGTTCCAGAGATCCGCCTCGAGGTGCGATCTGAGATCGACGGTTTGGGAAGGAACGGGGCCAGCCGCCGCCATTCCGCGGTTGCGGAGTCCGCAACTGCGGACTCCGCAACTGCGGGTGCGCCAGGATCCTTGGACGAGGGCCTCCTCAAGGCGCTGATGAAGATCGGTTACTCAAAGTCGGGGGCCCTGAGGCGGCTCCAACTCGCCCGGGAGAAGCTTGCCGCTGTTGGGGGCGGCAAGGAGCCGGCGGAGGAGGAAATCCTCCTCGCAGCGATCCGGGGCTGAGCCGGGGCTTTAAACCAAGGCATCTCGAAGGATTGCGCAACCCCGTTTCGAAATCCCTGGGCGTGCGAAGGGACTGGCTCTGCCATGGAGGACTACAAATCCGTTGATGCACCCGATCCTGGAAGGGGGGTTGATTTTCATCTCGGGATATAGCATAATTCTGTTCATTCCAAACTGATCCTTGATGCCGTGGAGAGCCACTTGCGGTCTGAACCCGAACGGACATCGAAGACGAGGATCAAGAGACTTCGGGGGAAGCAACAAGCCACATTTCGACTACCTGTGGGAGACTACCGAATCTTTTATGACGTGGTGTCGATGGAATGCTCGATCGCCGCGGCAAAGCCGCCCGCCTCCCGGAAGGGATCGAAGTCTTCGAGGCGGGTCTTGCTCTCGATGCGGAGATCAAAGGAACGGCTTCCGGCCTCCTGATAATAGATCTCGGCGAAGTGGAGCCTCACCGCGTACTACCCGGGAGGAAGGGGGATGCGGTAGGCGGGGATTCGGTAGTTGGGGGGAAATCAGCGCTGGGTGCGGTAGATCTCCTCGACACGGGCGCCGCGAACCGCGCCCGTGTAGGTGTTTCTGGGAAATAAAAATGGCAAAAACGAGGTAACGCTCGGTCGACGGCGGTCGTTTTCACTTGATTCCGAAGCGGTGCGGTGAATAGGATGGAGGCGCAGGCCGCTCCGGATACCTCAGATTGACCGGCCGGTTGGGTGGATTCGTATGTCCCCCAGAAATATCGGTACAACGAAACCAGGACCAGTATGTTCAGTCCGATCAGCAAGGATCGCTTCTTCCTGATAGCGTGTGCTCTTGGCTCTCTATTGAACCTCAACGACGTACGACAAGAAATGTCCATGCCTTCGCAACGGAATCTCTCCTCACACCGGGGGCGTGTTTTCTCGACCTAATTTTGGCTTTCAAACACGCCCCTCGGCCGCTCATTCCATCGTCCACAGCGCCAACGTCTCCTGATCCTTCACGAAAACTCTCTTCCCGGCGATCACCGGGTGCGCGTAGGTCGGGGTGTCCGAGACCTTGATCCGGGCAAGCTCCTCGTATTGCTTGTCGCCGGGCTTGAAGGCGATCAATTCGGAGTTGCCGGGCAAGGCCAGCAGGACCGAGCCGGCATCGAGGATGGCCCCGAAGTTGTCGCGCCGGGTGGGGTCGGTCCATGAGGCCTCGCCGGTCCGAGCGTTGAGGCAAAAGAGGTTGCCGCGGTCGGTGAGGCCGTAGAGGAGGCCGTTCTTCAGAACCGGCGTGTTGAATCCCGCGCCGAGCTTCTCGTTGTTCCAGATCTCCTTGGCGGCAAAGCGATCGCCCTCTTTTTCGATCTTCACGGCCCTGGTGCCCCGGCCCTGCCCGGTGTAGATCAAGGTTTGCCCATCGAGGATCGGGGTGGCGGAGTTGTAAAATCTCCCCTGGGCCGGCGACGGGACCTCCCACAAAAGCTTCCCATCGGCCGCGGCGAGGCCCACGAGTTTTTTCTCCGTCTGCGCGACCAGTTGTTGGGTCCCTTCCACGGTCATCAGGATGGGCGAAGCATATGCCGGACCATCGCCATCCCATTTCCACTTCTGGTTGCCGGTGGCCAGCTCGAAGGCGATGATCGCCCCATGGTCCTTTCCGCCGAGGTGCGCGATGCACATCCCGTCCGCGATGATCGGAGACATGGCCGTGAAGAACTGGGGCACGACCTTGGGGAACTCGTCCTTTCGCCACACTTCCTGGCCGGTGGCGGCGTCCAGGCAGGAGAGGATCCCGCCCACCCCCAGCGTGACGACTTTCCCCTCCGCCACCGCGGGCGAGCTCCTGGGCCCGGGGTGCCGGGCGGCCGGTCCGGTCACGGCCTGGGCCGCGTACTTTTTCTGCCACAGTTCGTTTCCGTCGCCCGCGTTCAAGCAGAGGATGACCTCTTCCTCACCCTGGCGCGCAAAGACATAGAGCTTGTCGCCCACCAGGGCGGGCGTCGCATCGCCCGTACCCACCGTCTTTTTCCACTTCTGCGCCAGCGCCTCCGGCCATTTCTCGGGCGCGGTGAACCCGCTCACCTTTCCATCTCGATGGAGTCCTCGCCATTGAGGCCAATCCTGCGCGGCGAGGCCCCCCGCGCCGGCCAGGAGCACCAAGAGCACACCGCCCACAACCGCGGCGTTCGTTCGATTGGCGTTTTTCATGGCAGTTGATAGGAAGTTCCTTTTCCTTTCCGGTGAAAGACGAGACTGTTTGGGTAATTCAGAATCCAACGGGTTCAACTGGAACGACAAGATAAGACCAAACAGAGCCGGAGTCAAGCCGGACAATTTATGAAAAACGGTCATTTTTCCCGGGGACGCTCGGTTCGAACTGGCAAATCGAATTCAGGTCAGCGGGCTGGCGAATTTGATCGGGAAATAGGTCTCCTCCAAATTTTCAGAGGAGGGTTTCAAGAGCATGGAGCCGGCGCGCCGGGCGGCAGCGAGTCGAGCGTTGGATCTGTCCCGCAGCCGGGGAAAGGCGGCGGGGGCGGCGGGCCGCCGAGGAAGAGGTAGCGGAGCGCGTGGAGGGCGTCATCCAGGGCGATCCAGCCCGAGTCATCGGCGTCGGCGGCGTCGGGGCACGAGAGCGGCCCCTTCCCCCGGAAGAGGACGTTCAGCATCAGGATGGCGTCGGCGATGTTCAAGCGGCCGCTGCCGTCGGCGTCGCCGCGCCGGAAGGCTTTCTCCTCTCCGCCTGCGGGCCCGGGCGGGTGCGCGCCGCGCTTGAATCCGAAGTAGTCGATCTGGAGGGCGCCGGAGTCCTCGGTGTTGGCGAGCCCCATTTGCAGGTAGTTGCCGCCGAAAGCCGGCTCCGTGCCGACGCTGGGGAGAGCGATGAGCGCGTCGATGGCCGGAACGGCCGCGCCGCCGAGGTAAAGGCGGACGCGGTGCTGGTCTCCCTCGCGGGCGATGGTCGTCCAGACTTCTTGAAATTCCATCAGATCGGCGGGAACCGAGCGGTCTTCCAGCGTGTACAGGCGGCCGCCGTCGAGCCAGAGGGAGAAGTTCCAGCGGCCGTCATTGCCGCGGTGGACGATGCCGATCTGGCCTTGCCAGGCCGCGGCCTCGGGGCTCTGGCCCTTGGGGCCGGGGAGGTCGAGGGGACGCGGGTGGACGCGCAGCCGGGCGATGAGGGTGACGCCGTCCTCGAGAGGATTCCCCTCGCCGGCGTCGTGGAGGAAGTAGATCCTGCGGTTATTGGGAGGAGGGGTGGAGGCCGTGGGGTCGCCGGGATCCTCGATGGCCAGCACCGAGGCGGGCCCTCCGTCCTCCGCCTGGCCATCGAGGAGGTCGATGCCGGCGCCTCCGGGGAGGCCATCGGGAACTGCTCCGATTGTACCCGGACGGCTGCCCTCCCAGTCGTCCTTCGAGGACCGGGCCCAGGCGCCGTCGAGGTTGGCGGCGTTGGCGGTGCCGCGGTTGGGATCGAAGCGGTCCTCGCCCGGCCGGGCGTCGTAGAGGTAATCCCAGCCGCCGTCCGGAAGCCGCCAGCCGCCCAATCCGCCCTCCGGAACCTCGACCTCGAGCGGCGGCGAAGGAGCGGACTCGAAGCCGGCGCGGTTCACGGCGATGACCTGGTAGACGTGCCGGCGGCCCGGCCGCGGCTGGAAGTCGGTCGCGGCGGTTCCGGCGATCACCGCTGACGTGAGCATCTCTCCATCGCGGCGGACCCGGTAGCCGAAGATCCCCGACTCCGGATCGCGGCCACTTTCCCAGCGCAGCGCCACGGAGCGCCAGCCGAGGTGGCTGGCCGTCAAGCTGCCCGGCGCGCTGGGCGGCGTCGCATCGGGAGGGCCGGCGAAGAAGGAAGTCGGCTCCGAGAGGAGGCTGAAGCGGCCGGTCGAGTCCTGATAAGCGGCTCGAAAGAGGTACTCCTTTCCCACCGCGAGCTGGTCATCGGGCGCGGCTGCCTCCACGATCTCGCTGGCTGTGGTTTTGTCCCACAGCGGATAGGCCCAGTCGCCGCCGCGCTCGATCAACAGCCAGCGCGTGGCGGCGTGGCGGTCATCGGGATCGGGATCGACGAAGGGGCTTGCACGCAGGACCACCGGCATGCCGGCGGGAGCGCCGTCGAGGGGGAAACGATTCACCGGCGCCTGCGGGATCTTGGGGTCCTGGAACTGCGACTTGACGATCGCGGCGCGGGAGCGTATCCAGGCCTTCATGTTCTTCATGCGGAAGGTGAAGGGCAGGTACTGTTTGCAATTGCCGCCGGCCACCACGGGCCAGCCCGGGCAGGCCTCGCGCGGCTCGGTGTCCCAGCGGTCAAGGTCGGCATCGGCCACTTCGCGGATGATCCCGCTCCACTCGTCGATGGTCCGGAACAGGCGCTTTTCGTCATAAAGCACCTGCCACAGGAAGCGGAAGCGGTTCTTGTACTCGATGGAGAAGAGGGGAAGCACCCGGCTGCGCAGCGGCTCATCTCCCGAGGCCGTGGCGCCGAAAGTGTTGTCCAGGTCCCACGGGAAGACCTCCCACCGGCCCGTGCCGGTGTTGAAGTAATAGTAATAGTTCTTGTTCGAGTCCATGTCGTGGTTGTCGGTCAGCTCGGTGACGGCGCGGAAGGACAGGTAGCGAGGAACGTCGAGATGCTCCTCCCACCACTCGCGCGTCTGGAGGCGGTTGGTGTCGGCGACGAATTTGAGGACATCGTCGCGGCTCAGGTCGCAGTCGGGGTGCCGCTTCAAGGGCTCGCCGCTGAACTTGTACAGGCTGGCGCGGTCGTCGGTGGGGCGGCCGAGGTCCTCGAGCGTGGTCGCATCGAAGCCTTGCACCTCGAGGTAGATCCCGAAGAAGTCGCCGTCGAACTGGCCGCCCTCCTCCGGCGAGCCGATGACGCGCAGGTGGACGAAGGTGGTGGCGGCCGCCATCACCCCGGCGTCCTGGTAGAGCTTCCACGCCAGGCTCTCGAAGACGCCGGACTCGCCGCGCGGCTTGCCGGGGTCGTGCTGGGCGGTGAGGAGGCGGACCTTGTGGCGCTTGCGTGGGTACGGGGCGCCGTCAACGAAGCGCCCCTGGAAGTAGTTGCCGCGGTTGAAGCGGATCTTCCAGGGCCGCTTCGGCCAGCTGTAGCGGTGGCTGCTGCGCAGCCGCATGGCGCAGTGGTCGTATACGTGGCCTTCGTGGACAAAGGTCACCAACCAGCGGTAGGTCTTGTCGTTGTCCGGGTAGCGGTGGTACTGGGCCTCCTCGATGTCCTCCGGCGCGCCGATCATGAAGTAGACCGGGATCTTGTCCAGATGCTTGTGAGTGAAGCCGGGCTCGCCGAAACGGCTGCGCTCGCCGGCAACGTAGTCCGGCACTCCATCCTGGACGAAGTAGGCGAAGTTGGGTTCGGGATCGCCGGGGTAAGGCGCCCGCGACGCGGCCGCCGGCGAGGCCCCATCGACGGCGGAAACGCGGTAGCGAACCAGGGTGCGGTGAGGGAGGGCTGGAAGGAGGGCGGTGTAAACGGTCTCCTCCGGATCATAAGTCATGGGGATTGCCTTCCAGTCGCTCTGATAGCGCGCGTCGGTCTTGCGGATGTAGCCGCCCGGCGCCGCCACCTGGACCTCGAGCGTGACGGCGGCGACGCCCTGCCGGTCAAGGACCTTGGCCTCGACGCGCACCGCGTCGGTGGATCGGATCTCGCGCCGCGTCAAGTCTCCGGCCGGCCGCGCCCGCACCGCGGTGATCTGCGGTCCGGGAGTCAGGCCTTTTTCCTCCATTTGCGCCGTCGCCGAGTTCTTCCGGCCGGGGGTGCCATCGAAGCTGGCGCTCTCCCGCCAGGCCTGGGCGCGGTCGTTGTCGAGCCCGGGGTCGAGAAGCTCGAGCGATCCTTGCAGGCCGTCGGGATTGACTGGCCACGGCGGAGCATCGTTGTAGTCGACGAAATCGACGGGGCTGCCGCCGGCATCGGCGAGCAGGATCTTGCCGCCGCCGTCCTCCAGCTCCGGGGCGTAAGGCCCCAGGGCGCTGTCCAGCTTTCCGTATTTCGATTCGAAGCCGTTTTGGTCTCGGTAGAGGACCAGGTAAGCGCCCGGCTCGAGGCGAGCGCCGGCTGGGAAGGTGAAGTCGGGGCCGCGGAGGAATCTCCAGTCCGAGAGGTCCACCGCCGCCGCGCCGCGGTTGTAAAGCTCCATGAACTCCTCCGCGGAGCAGTGGCGGAGCGGATCGGCGCCCGGTTGCACCACCGGGTTGTACATGATTTCATTGATGACCACGTTGTGGCGTTCGGGGATGGAGCCGGCGCGGAAGTTGGGCTTTCCGGGAGTGCCGGGGCGGGCCGAAGGGAGGCTCGCGGCGAAATTGGTGAAGTCGGTGAGATCGCTCGAGGCGGAAACGCGCTCGAGCGTCGCGCCGCCGCCGTCGGCCTCGGCGGGCCAGGGCAGTTCATCGGAGAAGATGACCTGGTCGATGAGCGCCCCCTGCGCGTCGAAGAGCCGCACCGTGTCGCCCCCGTTCCCCCAGTTGAAGGGCACATCGCCCAGCACCCCGCCGTCGAGCCCGTAAGCGGTCTTGAGAGCCTCGGCGCTGCGCGCCAGCACCAGAAAGCCTCCCGGACCGAGCGGGGTGCCGGGCGGCATGGCGAAGCTTTGCCGGTTGTCGGGATCCTTGAGGCGCCAGCCGGAGAGGTCGCGGGGGAGGACGCCGCGGTGGTGGATCTCGACGAACTCGTAAAGGTCATCAGAGCCCAGCGAGCCGGGAGGATTGTAGCTGATCTCGCTGATAATGAGGTCCTGGCCGGGAGCGAGGTCGGTCGCCGAGGCCGGCCGGCAGGCCCCGGTGATCGCGATCCACCAGCCCATAAGAATGCAGTTAAAACGAATCAGCACGATGCTCCAGCAGATTGACGATTTTCAGCAAACAACACGACGCTTAGAGGCTATCCCGAAAGTCGCTTTGAGGCCCGAGGCCGCGACCACCCCGCTCCGCGGGGCGGTGCCCGAGCGCGCCAGGCAAGGGTGAGCTCCGAGTGCCCGGAGGAGCGAACGCCCGGAGCAGCCGGCACCGGCCGTAGGCTGGTGGCTGCGAGGGCCGCCCGGAGGCTGAGCGCGACAGCGCGAAGACCGTAGGGGGCCGACGCCGCCTTATTAACGGAGAAATAAGGCTAGGAGGCCCGACGCCGGATGGCTCGCTTGCAGCCGGCCGAAGCCCAAATGGATTTTTGGGATAGCCTCTTAATATCCGTACTGGTGCAATTGTAGCAGATAATGCGGAAGGTTCAGCGCTTCCCTTTTTGCGGATCGAGGCCGGGAGCGGCTTTCTTGGGGGGGCTCTTGACGACAGGAAATTTCAAGCCGTCGTCGGTCGAGGCCTCCGCCGGCTCCATGTCCATGAGGCACTCCACCGAGCAGATGTTGCAAAACTCGAGGGTGGGGCAGCTCACCTTGTACTCCTTGAACTTGGCGACGAACTCCTTGGCGGTAAGATCTTCGCTTTGCAGGAGCAGCACGAAGGCGAGCAGCTTGTGGGAGGTTCCTCTGGACAGGAGATGCTCGATCTTGCAGGCATCGGTCTCGGCCGTCACCGGATCCACCTCGAGGACGTTCTGAAAGAAGCGGATGAGCACCTGGCGGTTGTGAATCACCTCGCGGGCGATGGCCTGGCCCTCGGAAGTGAGCCGGAAGTGGCGGTTTTCATCCTCGCTGACCATCCCCTTTTCCTTGAGCTGCTTGAGCTGGACCGTGACCGAGGGCTTGGTGACGTCCAGTTCCTTGGCGATGTCCGTGACCCTCGCGTAGCCCCGCCGCTCGTGGAGGTCCAGAAGCGTCGTCAGGTAGTGCGCCATGCTGTGGGTGACTTCGTTGGCGGCGAAGCTTTTCCAGACGTTCATGAGGCGGCTCGGTAAAAGGTCATGGTAAATGCTTTAAACGTTATTAAAGCTATAGTATACGGAAAGGAAGGCTTTAGTCAAACTCGGTGGCGGTTAAAGATAAAAATCATTGGACTTTTAAGGTAAGACATAATAGTCTTACATATATGAGAAATCCAGTCCACGTCGTCCGGCTGAGCTCGAAAGGCCAGATCATCATTCCGGCGAGCATCCGTAAAAGCTTCTCCCTGCGGGTTGGCCAGCCCCTGGTGGTGCGGGAGCGGGAGGGGCGGGAAATTGTTTTTATCCCTTTGGAGAAGGAGGCTCTCGACCTTGACGACCTGCTCGAGAAGGCTCGCGACTGGGTCGAGGGAGCGGGAAGGGATCTGGTGGAAGATCTCCACAACCGAAGGCGCCTGGAGCGGGAGAAGGAGGCCCTGGAGCGTGAGCGCGGCAGTCATTGACTCCGGCGTTGCCTTGGGGTGGATCCAGCGCCGGCATCGTTCTTTTGAGAAGATCAACAGGCTTTTCAACGCGGGCCGCGAGGGAAAGCTGCCGCTTTTCATTTCAGCGGTCAACCTGGCGGAGGTGCTCATCCATACCCAAGAGCTGACCAGGGCTACGGGAATGGATGTCGTGTCGCTTCTCAAGGCCGCCGGGGTCCGGATCCATCTACCCGATGAGGCGGTGGCGCGCCGCGTCGCCAAGCTCAAAACCTCGATCGCCGATGGATTCGCCGCGGCGACCGCCCAGGAGCTGAAGGCACGGCTCCACACGGCCGATGCGGAGCTGGCGAGGCAGCTCCGCGGCGCGCGGCTGGCCGTTACTCAATATTAGACCCTACATCCGAAACATCTTCGCAGCCTGCGGAGAACTGTACACGGCTTGAAATCCATGCCCCTCTCCTGCGAACTTCCCGTAAACCTCCGATCCGGAAATTCTCTCTTGGCCGGCGATCCGGGCGGAACGTTCCAGAAAAGCGGCGACGTCCCGGCCATTACCGCCCTCTTTCAGCCGGGCGAGGCCGAAGGGTTGATCCGGCGGGGGGAAGGGCCGGAGCAGCCCGACTTGAGAAGGGACGCAAGCATAAGCGCATGGTAAATCGGTCTCGGCGGCGGTGAAAAATTTTTCAACCGAAAACCGATAACTGGATCATGGATAGAAAAATCCCAAGAGTTCTAGGCATCGTGATTCTCGCCTCGATGGTGCCGCCCGTCGTTTATTATTCCGTCCGGTACATCAAGGAGCCGGTCCTTTACGCCGGCGACAAGATCGAGACCCGCACTTGCCGGGACTGCGGCGGCTACGGCAAGATCGAGGGGATGGAAGAGGACAATCCCATGATCGGCGACCGCTGCCCCGCCTGCGGCGGCAAGGGAACGGTGCAGGTCATCATTCCGGGTCCGAACCGGCAGACGCGCATCTGGGGCGTGGTGGTCGATCTCGAGGAAGCCGGTGAGGAACTGCTTTACACCATGCCCGAGAACCTCCGGTACACCCCCGTGCAAACCGCCCTGATGCCGGATGAGCTGAGGAACGTCAAAGGCGCCATCCCCAACGTCAAAGTGACCTTGGTTCGAGACGGCGGCGAAGCCTTCGAGATCACCTCCAGCTCGACGGGGCGGTTTTCCCAGCGCCTCCCTCCGGGCGATTACACCGTGCAGGTCAACGTCCCTGGCTTCGACCCCTTCGAGGAGGAGTTCGAGGTCCAGCCGCTCACCGAGCCGATCTGGCTGGAAGAGGCTAACATCATCCGCGAGCCCGATTCCTTCGAGGACGCCCAGGGGACCAACGGCCTCATCATGATCATGGCGTTGGCGAAGGGCGGGGAGGAGGGGGCCTTCCTGCGAGTCTCGCCGGGATTTTAATCTTTCCCAGGTCCCTCCTTCCGCCCCTAAACATCCTCCTCAGCTCTTCTTGGAGGTCTTCACGCTCACGGTCGCCATCAATCGCTCCACTTTTCCTTTGTTGCAACGAGGGCACTTCACCTTCTTCCTCTCGTACTCCCGGAAGTTCATCCGGAGGGTGAACTCCTTTTTGCACTTCTCACAGCGATACTCGTAAGTGGGCATCTTTTCTTACTCCTTTCAGATACCGGTGGGGAGAGGCAGCGTATTTTTTTCCAATTTATTTTATAATACCACCAGGACAATTATCAATGAAAGGAGGTCCTCATGCCTGATGAAATCCGCCGTGTTCAGTACGTTTACCTGCTGGTGAAGGATCAAGCCGGGGAAGGCGCCCAGGTTCTCGCCGCCTTGAAGAGCGCCGGCATCAACCTTTTAGCCTTCACGGGTTTTCCCGCCAAAGCGGGCCGCGCCCAGATCGATGTGGTGGCGGAAGACCTCGAAGGCGTGAAGCGCGTCGCCAAGGCGAACCAGTGGAAGTTGAGCCCGGTCAAGCGCGCTTTCCTGGTCTCGGGCGAGGATCGGGTCGGCGCCGTGGCCGATTGGTTTGGCCAGCTCGCCGCGGCGAAGATCAACGTCGTTGCCGCCAATGCCGTCAGCGCCGGAGGCGGGCGATACGGCGTCATTTTCTGGGTGAAGCCCCGGGCTTATGAACGGGCGGCCAAAATCCTCGGGGCCCTGTGAGCGTGGCTTGGTTCCGTCTTTCTTAAATCCTTGTAGGGTGATGCCGGCGCTTTCGTCTCCTGGCGGCGTTGCGCCCGCGCGGCGGTACTCCGTCCGGGCACCGCCGCGAAGCGGTGGTCGTGCCACGCGGGCGCGCCTTGCCAGTAGCCAAAATCGCTCGACCTGACCCTACAATTATTTGCGAAAGACTGCACTTAGAGGGTTTTCTCGACCTCCTTCATCTCCGCCCGCACCGCCTCGAGGGCGCGCTTCCACTCCTCGGGAAAGCCGGCGGAGATCCGGTCGAGCAGGCGCCGCGTCTTCTTCAAGTTTTTCCGGCGGAAATCGGCGGCGAGTCCGATGGAGTCGGCCAGGTTGTCGAGCGCATCGCCGAGCTTGCAGAGCTGGACCTCGACGGGCGAGCCGCCGATCTGCTCGAGGTAGCGGTCCTCGCGCTCCTCCTCGGCCAGCCGCTTGTCCTTGGTGAGGGCGGCGACGAATCCCGCCACCCGCTCTCCGAAGCGGCCGGCAATGTCGTCGCGGTCGGTGGCGGTATCTTCGATGGTATCGTGCAGGACGGCCGCGGCCAGAACTTCGGGATCCTGGACGCCGAAGTCCCGGGCGAGAATCATCATCACCCGCAGGGGATGGGCGATGTAAGGCGTCGCCCGGTCCTTGCGCATCTGGCCCTGGTGCCGGCGGACGGCGAAGGAGATCGCTTCGAGAAGGAGGTGCTGGTTCATGCCGGCCGATTTTATTCCACCGCCGTTCCGCCCACAAGTGTAAGAGGATGATCCCTGCGGCGGATTCTCGCAGCCAGTGGCCGGCATGATCTTTCGTACGGACCGGCCGACGTGCTGCGGCGTTCCCGTTGGCGGAATCGGCACGGGTGCCTTGGACATCGACACCGACGCCACCTGGGGATTCGTCACTGTTTAGTGGACAAGATCATGGCCAACCAGCTGGACGGAGATTGGGCTAACTTTTTCCACGGTTTGCCGGGCGTCTTCCGGACCGATCGCGCTAAAATCGTGCTGGAAACTGTGAAGAAGACTTGCCTGGTGGAGACCGGCGCGATCAGCTTTGCCTCGCGGGAGGGGGAGAAAGAGCTGACCACCTACGGCATCTTCGTTCCCGAGATCATGATCTTGGGAATGACCTATATGTACCAAGGCGAATCGAAGCTGGGATTGGACATCGTCCGAAGGCTGATGGACAACCTCGTGCGCCATCAGCGCATCGGGTGGGACCTTCCGAACATGATCCGCGCCGACACGGGGGCGAGAACCTTTGGAACGGATTACTATCAGAACATGATACTTTGGTCGCTGCCGGCCGCTCTGGCAGGTCAGGATTTGACCGGGCCTTCGAAGCCCGGCGGGCTGGTGGACCGGGTCCTCAAGGCCGCCCTGGTGGAGTGAAGGGGCCAAAATAACCGATCGAGGGCTTCTGCACGCGACGGCGCTGATGATCATTGCCATGCCGGGCGCCGGCCAGGCGGAGAAGCCGTTGTTCCCCGCGGATCTACCCTCCAGCGGGTGGGTGCAATTCCGGGCGGAGGGATATGCCCAGCTGCTCTAAGGGAATATGTTGGGAAAATATGAGCAAACTGTCGATCACTTTTTCCCGCCGCTTCCACCGCGGGCCGCCGCTCGACTGTCATCTGCCGGACAGTACTGGAAGCTCCAGGACGACCGCCGCCGTTTTTCCAGCCGCAACGGTGAAAACCCTTTCTGGAGAGATGGCGCCCGCCTTCCGGGCCCAGACCTGATACGCCCCCGGCTCCAGGTTCTCGATGAGAAGCTCGCCCCGTAATCCCGTTCTGGGCCAGCCTTCCTCATCGCCATTTCGCAGGATGATCTCGCCGGAGATGTCCCGGCCAGCGGCGTCGCGGATCGCGAGCGCCGCATCTTCAAGCCCTCTCCCCTTCGCATCGACGGCCGTGATCCTGGCGGAACCTCCCCTGGAGAGCCGGACGTAGAAGCTATCGTTCCGGCCGCCGGCATCCACCTCCACCCTGGCCGGGGTGTAACCCTTGGAGAGCAGGGTGAGCGAGTACCGACCGGCCTTGAGTCCCTTGAGCACCAGAGTGCCCGGACCATCCGGAACGATACCGATCCAGGGCCATATGTCTCCCTTGCGGTCTCGCGCCACGCACTCGACTTCCTCGAGAGGATTTCCATCCTCGCCGAGGGCGCGGCAGCGAAGGGGAACCTCGGGCTCAAGCTGGATCCGGACGCCGACCGCGACCTGTCCTTCTCCCACCCGGATTCGAGGGACTTTCGCCGTGGCATATGGGTCCTGCTGGGCCCACAGGAGGTAATCCCCCGGCGGCAGATGGGTGCGAGCGAAACTCCCGTCCGCATCGGCGCGAGCATAGCCGCGCCAGGCTCTGAAACAGTTCACGGAATGCCGACCCGCGTTAGACTCTATAATCAAAACTTCTTCGCAGGCTGCGAAGATGTCTTGGCGTCCCAGGACCGCTCTCCAATTCGCTTTGCGTCTTAACTTTGCGTCCTTTGCGTCTTTGCGGTTATTATTGGGTTGCGGGCGGAGCGCGAAGCGCGCAGCCCGCCTTAGTCAGAGGGTCCGCGGCTAGCCAGGCGCCGTTGACCGGGCCTCCGCTCGACGCCTCGACCACCGCTCCGGCGATTCCGCTGGCGGGGAGGTCGAACGAGATCTCGTGGCTGGCCGATCCCTCCGGCAACTGGATATCGAGACGCAATTCGCTCGCGTTTTCAGTTGGCTGATCGATGTTCAAGGAATAGACGCCGGAGAGTGGGAGGATGAAAGCGAAAGAGCCCGCGGAGTCGGTTTTTGCCGCAGGGCTGCTCCAGCCGGCGTCAAGATGGTGAGCGTTCACGGAGTACCCGGCGGCGGCATGGCCAGCTTCAGTCAGCTTGCCGCGCAGGAGTATGCCGGAATCCAGATCGAAATCCACAGCCGTGATCCTCCCTTTGAGGACTTCCGCCCAGCGCGCCGGCAGGCTGCCGGCCGATCTTTCCCGGACCGAAACCCGGTATTCGCCGGGGGGCCGCGAGGAAAATTCGAAGCTGCCGTCGGCGGCGGTATATTCACTGTTTTTGACAGCGTACTCGCCTCCCTCCATGGTGATGTCGACATTAACGCCGGCGACCCCCAGGCCGCCCTTCCTCACCGCGCCGCGGAGGCCGCCCGAGGCCTCCACCTCGATGTCCATCTCCATCCGCTCGCACGTGGCCGGCCAGGAGAGCCGATCGCTCCAGCACGATGAGAATCTCTCCAGCCGGGAAAGGATCCGATTCTAGTTTTATCATGGTTTCTTCATAACCGGGCTTGCTTGCCGAGAAGCCCGAGAAGTATTCAGTGCACCAGGACAACTCGAATCGGCCATCCGCGCCGCTCTTGGCACGGTCGATGGAAGTTGATCCATCGAGCATCTGGACCTCCGCTCCTTCAATCCCGGCTCCCTGAGCGTCGAGGACGCGGCCGTGAACGGGCTTCCCGTCGGCCAGGATCAGGTCCACGCCGCTCACGGCGCCGCCTTCCTGGACGCGGATGCCCTTCACCCTGGCGCGTACCTTTTTTGGGGCCTGCGCTTCGACGCTGTAGGTTCCCGGCGGGAGGTGCTGGAGCTGGAGGCGCCGTCCTCGCCGCTTCCGGAAACGGTCGAAGGAGGCATCCGGGCGCCTTCCAGCCGACCATAGACCTGGGCGCCGGCGATGGGCTCGCCGGTCTGGGCATCCCGCACCCTTCCGGATGCCGCGAAGCCGCGGCGCATGCGGATGACCAGATCGGTGACTCGGCTCCCTTCCTCAAGCTTCACTTCGAGGGCATTCTCGTCGTAGAGGAAATCCCGGTGCTTGACGCTGATACTGCGGGTACCCGAGCTGGTCTCGAATTCGAAGCGGCCTTGCGTGTCGGTGGTATCGAGGTCGATACCTCCAAAACCCACTTCCACGTTTTCGATGGGGCTATCGTCCTCTTCCGAAAGGACCGTGCCGGAGAGGGTGGCGGCGCGCCGAAGGATGAATTCGAGCCCGAGCGTTCCCGTCTTCACATCCCTGCGTTGATCCGAGACGAACCCTTCCGCCCGCACGCTTATCTCGTAGGCGTCCGGAAGGAGGAAATCGAGGTCGAACTTGCCATCGGCGCCCGTGATCAGCTCATCCAGGTCATCATAGGATTGACTCTCGTTCACGCCCGAGGCGCTCAAGCGGGTCCCGGCGATGGGATTGCCTTCGGGATCCAGGACAGTCCCGGCGATCCGTCCCGCTGCCTCGAGGCGGAGGATGAGGGGCTCCGCCTGAGGGGCCTCGAGCCAGGCCGGAGAGTTTGGCTTCCGTGCGAAGCCCCTCGCCGCGACGTCAATCCTGTACTTACCTGAGGGGGCCCGATCGAGGAGGTACTGGCCGCCTCCGAGGTCGGCCATCGGGCGCGGAGATTCCTCGATGCCTCGCTGGCGCAGCTCTTTCGAGCCGGGGAAGATCACCCTGTCGCAGAGGACCTCGGGCGCCTCTCACCGGCTTCCCCTCGGGATCCTCGAGGCTCAGGCGCAGCGGATTCGGCGGCTCGAGGACGAAGTCCCCGAGCTCCACGGGCTTCTCGCCCGGGGAGCCGCACGGCTTGAAACTCAGAACTCGGAGGGCGCTTTCCGGCTCATCGATCTCGACCTGAAATTCGATCACGCTTGGCAAGTCGCCCAGGCGCGGAAACGCCCATCGGCGCCGGTCCGAACCGCCCCGGCCCCCACCCGGCCGCCTTCCCCACCGTTTCCGAAAGCTTCCCGAACGCGGACGTAGACGTTTTCAGCCGGCCCGCCTTCCGGGGTCAGCACCCAGCCGCTTGCCGACCACCCCGGCGTCAAGCGCGATGGAGGCTGGGGTTCTCCGCCGGTTCTGGCGTCCCCCTTGCCTCCGGGATCGTGGCTCGGCGTCCGCTCAGGATCCACACTCGCGTTCTGCCCCGCCCCCATCGCGCCGGGAGCTCTCGCTGCTGGCGCCGATGGGCGTATCCATCGTTGGCAAAGGAGCCCGGAGAGCGCGGGGAGGAGGAGCAGGCAGGCCAGCCATCGCAACGATTTCATGCTAATATTCTAAAGAGTGTCCCGAGTGAAATACGATCAGGAATCCCTACTTTTCAGGCGGCAACTTCCATAACCGGATCGCGTCTTCCATGGCGGCGGAGACCAACATTTTATCATCCGGACTGAACGCCACCCCGGTGATTCCACTTCGATGACCTCGCAGCGTGGTCCGTTCCGCTCCTGTCGCAGCGTCCCACAGTTTTATGGTTTCGTCGCCGCTGCCGGTGGCCAGCGTCTTGCCGTCGGAAGAAAACACCAGGCGGTTGACCGCACCCTGGTGTCCTTTAAGAACAGCCCGTTCCGTTCTCGCCGCCGTGTCCCACAGTCTGACCGTCCAGTCCGCGCCGCCGCTCGCGAGCGTCTTCGAGTCCGGTGAAATCGCCACGGCGAGGATTTCTTCCTCGTGGCCCGCGAGCTGGCCTCGCTCCTCGCCGCCGTTCGCATCCCACAGCCTCACGGTCCGGTCCCAGCTTGCGGAGGCCACGGTGTTGCCGTCGGAGGAAATCGCCACGGACCAAACGGCGTCCGAGTGCCCCTTGAAGGAAAATCGCTGCTTTCCGGCAGCCACGTCCCACAGGATCACCGTTTGATCGGCGCTTCCAGTGGCCAGCGTTTTCGAGTCCGGTGAAAAGACCACGGACATCACATTGTCCGCGTGTCCGTTGAGCTGGCCTCGCTCTGCCGCCGCGGCCACATCCCACAACTTCACCTCGCCGTATTTCAGAAACTCATTCCCGCCGGCCGATGCCAAGAGCTTGCCGTCATGAGAGAACGCCAGCGAGTTGACCCAGTGCCTGTGCCTTGTCGGGGCGGGGAGTTCCTTGCCGGTGGAAAGGTCCAGCACCTTGATGGTTCCGGCCCAGAGCCCCAAAGCCAATGTCCTGCCGTCGGGAGAAAGCGCCAGCGCGCTGACAGACTGCCCGTTCGCGGCATTGGCAAGTATTCTCGCTTTGGCTACGGGCTTCGGCTCCGGAGCATCTGCGGTGGCGGCTTGGTCGGCGGCGAGCGACACGCTCACCAACTCCCGATCGTTGCGGGCGAAGATGTGCTTATTGGCAAAGGCCGGGTGAGCCCAGGTCACGGGGCCTTGGGCCCGGACCCCAGCGGTCGGCTCGATCAGCAAACTTCGCCCGATCTCCTGATATCCCCGGGCCGTCACCCGCGAGAGGATAAGATGGCCCTTTTGGTTGAAAAGAAAGACCCTGTCGCCGTTCGGCGTCAGATGAGCGTTGCCCAACGGCGTGCTGCTGGTTGGCTCGCGGGTGTTCCACAGTTCTTCACCCGTGCTGGCATCGGCGCCATAAAGCTCGCCTTGACCGTTGACGGCATAGAAATGATGGTCATCCAGCAGCGGAGACGACATCCCGGCGTCCGGCTTGCTCCGGGTTTCCCAAAGCACCGAAGCGCCCGGTTGTGAAGCGTCCAGCTTCAGCATCTTCCCGCCTCGCCCGTAAGACAGGAACAACAAGCGGTCGCCGTGCCGCACGGGCGATGCAATAACGTAGTAACCGTCGGGCATCTTCCACGGAATCCGCCAATAGACCTTGCCGGTGGCCGGCTCCAGCGAATTCACCGCGTCGGCCGTCCGGATGACGACCTGGCGCTCGCCTCCGGCCTCGATGCCCAGGGGCGCGCTGTACGCCGGACGATCGTCGAGAGCTTTCCAAACCTCCAGGCCGGTCTTCTTGTCGAAAGCCACGATGCAGGCTCCAGGCTGGCCGCCGACGCAGGCGATCAGCAGCTCTCCTTCCACCAGCGGAGCGGCACTCGCTCCCCAGCGCGGCACCTGGGCAGCGTAATCCTTCACCAGGCTCCTCTCCCAGATAACCTTGCCCTTCGCCGCCTCGAGGCAAACGAGCTGGCCCTTGGCTCCTAGCGAGTAGATTTTCCCCTCGTCAACCATCGGGGAGGCACGGGGGCCGCTTCCGTAATCCATGTTTTCGTAGTCACACGGGTACGCGTGCACCCACAGCGGTTTGCCCGTGACCTCGTCAAAACACAGAACGCGCTCCACCTCGGGGCGAAGCCGGCGATCGGTGACGAAGACCCGCCCTCCCGCCACCACCGGCCCCGAGTATCCCAGGCCGATCCTCGCCCGCCAGCGAACCTTCAACCCATCGGCAGGAATGGCATCGAGGATTCCGGTCTCTCTCCAGACCCCATCGCGATCCTGCCCTCGCCACTGCGGCCAATCGTCCGCCCGCGCCGCCGCGGACAGCAGCAACAGCGCGGCGAGCGCGAGCGGTAAAACGAGCAGAAGCAGGGTTTTCAATGTGTCCCTCCAAGATCCAGTAAAGTCAGGACAGGCTCATATCCTCTCCTCATCGGGTCGGATCGGCGGGTCGGATCGGAACCTTGGTGCCGCCCGATTTCACATCGGCCCCCTTCCCCATCGCAAAGATCTGAAACGCATGGAAATCATCGAAATGGACCGCTTGCCCATTGCCGGCCGATTTGCGGTAAAGACCTACGGTTCCGGAGGGAGCTTGAAATCGACCGCGCACGAGGTCCCCGGCTGACCGGCCTTTGCCGTGGGTAAAGCTTTATCAATCGCCGCCCAGGCCGCGCCGTTTGCGCCGAGCCCTGCGCTGAACCGCACGCCGCGTGGCCCCGAGATCACCCCGAGAGCATAATCAGCCGTGAACGCGCCGTTCCCGGAAACGGTTACTCCTGTGCAACCGTTTCTTTCGAATGTCGCGCGCTTGAACGAACTCGCCCCGCGCGACTCGTAATCCGCCGGCCCCGGGAAGCTGAACGCGACCGTCCCCTCCTGGGCCTCGCCGGTATGGTTGCGCAGCCGGACCTCGAATACGGAGCCCGGGATGTTCGACGCGACCGCATCGCCCGGAATGAACGGCGACCACGCCCGCATCGAGACCTCGACAGGCGCGTCGGTGTCGTATTGGAGATCAGCGACCGGGTAGTGCCCCCAGTAGCGAATCTGTTTCGCGGTCCCCACGCCTTCGATCTCAGGAAGATCGACCACCCAGAAGCGCTTCGGGAGCGCGGGCTCGTGGCAGGCGTCGATCTTGCCCCCCGCGGCAATCTTCCTTATCGTGAGGAGCCAGGTCCTTCCGCCCACGCTCAGTCCCAGGAACGGGCTGAACGACGCGGGGTGGCGCGGCACGCCCCGCCCCAGGCCGTTGTTCGGATTCGAGCCGTAGAGGGTGAAGTCGCTGAAGATCGTGGACATCCCCCACGTTCCCGACGCATCGATATCAATGCAGCCGGTGCTGATCCCTCCCATCGGCACACCGCAACACGGCGGTTTCTCCGATGAGTAGATCACCCCCGTAACGGGCTTCGCGAACCCATCCGCTTTGAACTCGAGCCACTGGTCCATGCTCAGGCCCGAGGGAAACAGGTCATGCTGGGCCGCTCCACATGCGGCAGCGGCTTGAACTATGATCAACAATACAAACGCGCCAAGGCGTATCATCCATGCCTCCAATACCTCGTTTCAGGCCAGGAACGGTCCAAAAGACGCGTCCAGGGCAAGAATCACCTGGACGGACGCGGTCGATGATGAAAATTCTCGCCCCACGCCGACCCCGCCGTCAAGGGGTCGGAAGGGGTTAAGAGGAAGCTTCTTGCTTCTCGGAGGCCCTCGAGGGTCCAGGCGATCTGGCCCTGATGAGGTCGATCCCCGCGGCTTCACCGCCCCGGCTCAAGGCGCAGCACCGGCACGATCCGTTCGAGGGCCGATGGCCCGCCGTGCTGGAAGGAGTCGCCGTCGGGGCCGATGCGGAAGCCGTGGTCGGCGAAGAGGAGGAGGGGGCGGCCGGGATCGAGGCGGGGCATGACCTTCTTCATCGCCAGCCCCAGCTCCGCCGCGCCGAGGCGGCAGAGGTCCTCGAAGCGCACGAAGCGCTGGTGCAGCAAGGCGTCGAGGCAATTGATCTTCTCGATCGGCTGGTTGAAGCCGGCCCCTTTGGGCAGGTCTCGATTTCCGTGTCGTGGAATAGTAGTGAACCTTCTGATGGAAGGACGCCACCAGATAATCATAGGAACTTTCGTGCCGGATCACTTCAGCACATTCTTGCTGGCAGCCTACTCCGAAGGGGCCTTTCGGTCAAGACTCTGCCCCCGAAGGGGCATGCTCATCATTCCCAAAAGTGGACATCTAAACCGACCTAGCGTATGCTTTTCTTCATGGACCGACCTCCTCAATTGGCTCTTAACTTCGTGGGTAAAATTCACGATCCCGAAAATATAGCCTAGAACTTGAGAGCGCTGGTCCAACCATTGTGTCTATCATTTACTTTGTACCTCCTCGAACGTCGTAGTTCGAGTGAGTAGCGTCCTCTAGCCAGAGCGATTGGAGTCAAGAACACCTCCATGAGTACACCGCTTGAGTTCCTGAAGGTCTTTGCCGCGCGGCTCAGCCAGGCTCGGGTGGGCTACGCCATCACGTCTGGGATGGCTTGCGTTTTCTACGGCCTCCAGCAGACCACCAAGGACTCCGACTTGGTCATCGATCTGAATGACTTGCCACGGTTCCGCGACCTGCTGGGGGATCTCGAGCACGAGATGCCACCATGGCGAGTTTCCTACCGCGTCGTTTTTGGCGTGCCGCTCGAAGCCGATTACATGGCCCACGGCTGGACGAGTCATTTCTCCCTATGGGACCGCGCGGATTCCCCTGAACATCACGTGGATCTCTTCTGCAAGCCGCCGCGTGTCGCCAGGGTGGAGACGGGACCTGAAAACGCCGCGTTCGCCTCCCGTCACATGGTGGCGCAGATGAAGCGCACCGACCGCGAGCGCGACTGGCCTATTGTTGATGGGCTTGGGCTGCAATTGCGCCAACTCGCTCCAGAGCAAGCTTTGCTCCACATCCAGGATGCGCGCCTGCTTCGCGAATTCTGGGGGCAGGCGCCCACCAAGACTCAAGAGGCAGCTTCCCAACGACGGCCTCTCCTCCGCCTGCTGCCTTCGACTCCTGATCTCGACGCGTTGCACGCCTGGCTGCGGCTCGAACGCACCGTCTGGGAGACCGTTAACCAGGAGCGATATCGCCTGTATGAATCCGCGTGGAAGCAGTTCTACCGCATATGGCGTGCTGACGAGGGCTTTGAGTGGCCGACGTCAGAGCCTTGCCGCGCGCAACACGAGCGCCTCTGCCAGGCCGCGGCCCGATTCGGTCTCGAGCGCGATCCCATCGGCGCAGTTGGACGCGAGGCGCTTTACGAACGCGCCTTGCGTCGAGCAGTGGTGCGTGCTGACTCTACCGCAGAAAAGATGGCCAAGGTACAGCCGCCGCTAGCGGAGGTCCTCCCATGAATCCGAAGCTGGAGTATCCCGAAGACTATTACGAGCATCTTGCTCGTACGCTCGGCGAGGAACAAGCGGCCTGGGCGCGCCTGCCCCGCGCGGAGCGAGAAGCGGAGTTGACGTGGATCCACGAGAGCTTCAACACGCCCGACGACCTCGCGGTCTGGCCGCCAGAGCTCAATGGCGGGATCGAAAACGGCTGGAGGTAAGAAGTCCGAAGGAGCTCTTGGCGATAATTCCATTCCGGTCAGGAATGGGGGGGGATTTTACCGGCGGCTTTCAGACGTTCGGTGGCCCAGGCCCCGAATTCACCTTTGAGCGCGACTTCCGGGGGCCGGGAGTAATCAACTGACAGATCATAACTCAGCGCGTCATACACCGCATCCAGAGCAGTCTGTAGATCAAGGATGACGTCTGGATCACCCGCCAGCAATGGAACCGGCACGGCGGGCAAGCGCATATTCAACTGGATCGCCCATACGTCCACTACTGGGCGCTTTCCAGCTCGGCTCAGAAACACAAAATACGGCGCAGAGGGCAGCGCTTGCTGCATGGGGACGCGCTGGCCAAGGCGCAATAAATCTATTTCCACCAAATGAGCAGGGCTATACAGCAAGCGCTGCCTCTTCTCAATATACTCCCGGTAGCCATCGCCGCGCTTGTTGGCAGGCGAGAGAATTTCGATCGCGGTCACCAAGGTACGGTTCGCCGTATCGCGGATTTCAACCGTGATGTGCGGCACACGTGCCGGTATGACCGTCGCAAGTTGCAGGGGGGGGGGCGCCATCGCCACAGTGCCTGCGGTTTTCACGGCGTTAGAAGGTTGCGACTGAATGACACTCACGTCAGGGTAGAGATCGCCAGTCGTGATGACGACGTCATCCGGTGTCTCTGTCACGAATCGCCGTGTGGTCCGGGCCACGTACTTTGGGCGTAGCTTGGGTGCGAGCTGACGAGCGATCTCGGAACTGAGTTCCGTGTGAAAGCTCGTCCATTCAGACCCTTCAAGAAAGGGATCCATCCCAGGAAATGGAGAGGGCATAAATTGAATTCCTTATTAGCACTGGATAACGGCACTTTTAAAATCAGGACAATTCCAGGACTTCCATTGATTATAAACTTATTTGGTGTCTTCGCCAATGCCTAATGAATCATAGGAACTCTCGCCACACGCTGACCGCGCCATCAAGGGGTCGGAAGGGCTCGGAGGAACTCGAGGGTTTTGGCGCATCCGGCTCCGATGAGGTCGATCCCTGCGGCTTCACCGCCCCGGCTCAAGGCGCAGCACCGGCACGAGGCGCTCGAGGGCCGACGGCCCGCCGTGCTGGAAGGAGCCGCCGTCGGGGCCGATGCGGAAGCCGTGGTCGGCGAAGAGGAGGAGGGGGCGGCCGGGATCGAGGCGGGACAGGACCCTCTTCATCGCCAGCCCCAGCTCCGCCGCGCCGAGGCGGCAGAGGTCCTCGAAGGGCACGAAGCGCTGGTGCAGCAGGGCGTCGAGGCAGTTGATCTTCTCGATCGGCTGGTTGAAGCCGGCCTCGAGGAGCTGGCGGTAGCAGGCGTCGGTCGTGGTCTGCGGAGAAACCCTGGCGAACTCAAGAGACGCGAGGCGCCAGTGCGGCAGGAAGGACTCTAAATGCTCTCGCAGCATGCCGAGGAGCGGCAGGCCCAGGCAGTCGAGGATGAGCCACGGGACGTTCGGATGCCGCGCCAGTGCCGCGACCAGGTCGTCGCTGGCGGTCCGGGGAGCTTGAGCGGCCAGCCTTTCCAGCCGGCCCAGCCAGGGCGCTCGAGCCGCGCGCAGGAGGCGCTGGTGCTGGCGGTAGAGCCGCTCCGCGAGCCCGGCCAGCTCTTCCGGGGTCTCGGGATCCCGCGCCTCGAGGATCTCTAGAACCGCCGACACGAGGGGCGAGGCCGCCCTGGCCGGAATCCCCGGGATCCGGCCCTCGATCAACCAGCCGGCGATCTGGTCCAGGGCCGGATCGCTCAAGCCCAGTTCTTCCAGGCGCTCCAGGGAGCCGGCGCTGACCCACTCCGGCCGCAGGGCCTGGAAGGCGTCGCGGTGGTCCCGGGCGCTCAATCCCTTGGGGAGCGGCACCCCGAACCTGAGCGCCTGCTCGAGGCACCAGCTCGCGATCGGGCTCGAGCTTTCCGGGGCCGGCTTCTTGAAGCGCAGGCGGCTGCCGCCGAAGCGGCTCAAGAACGCCTCCAGGGCCGCCAGGGCTTCCCGCTTGTCCCAGGTCCCCTCGCCGAGGAGGCCGATGACCTCCTCGGCCTCGACTTCCTTGATCAGCTCCATGCCCGCCAGGTAGCGGTCGAAGAGGTCGAGGCTCTTCACTTCCGGGAGGAGCTCGCGGCCTTCCAGGTAAGAAAGCGTGGCGGGGTTGACCTCGAGCCCCTCGTCAACCCAGCGCCGCACCCGCTCCCGGACCGTGTCCTGCTGGAAGAAGTGGATCGTGGCGCTTTGCAGCTCTTCGCGGAGCCGGTCGAAGAGGAGGAGGTCATCGCGCAGGGGCGAGGACTGGCCATCGAATTCGCAGGTGCAGGCCGGCTGGAAGTCGAGGTTGACGAGGCCGCGGCAGCGCCGGCTGAAGGCCCGCTCGCGGAGGACGTCCATTTTCTTGAGATGCTGCTCCAGGCCGAGATGGCGGCTGGCCATGAGGTTGAGGGGCTGCCATTTCCAGATGGGGTGGGAGGAGCAGGATGACCACCACTCTTGATGGCGCCTTCGGTAGGCTTCCTTGTAGGCCCCATAAAGCTGCTGGCTCTGCTTCAGCCACTGCTCGAGCAACTCGATCTGGTCGAGGCGGGGCGGCGGCCCCAGCAGCTCGAGGCGCTGCCGGAACTCCGCGTCGGGGAAGCGCGCCAGGCCGGGGTGGCTCCAGAGATGGCGGAAGCGGTCGACCTCGGCGAGGAGGCGCTCCACTTTCCCGGGCAGGTCCGAGATCTCGGCGAGCGTCGAGAGGAAGCGGCCGCTGGTGCCGATCTCGTAGAGGAACTGCTGCAGCCCCTGCAGCTCGTTCTCTCCCTTGTCGAGAGCGGCCCACCAGGAGACCACCTGGCGCAGCTTGGCGGCCAGTTCCCCGCCCTGGCCCAGGCTCTCGAGCTTGAGGATGGCGGCCTGGAGGGGGGCGCAGCGCTCCTTGCCCACCTCGCGCAGCTTCTGGGCGCAGCGCCGCTGGGCTAGGACGGTCCACTGCCGGGGAGCGCGGACTTGCAGGCCATCGAGCAGCTTCTCCAGCTCGACGAGCTGCTCCAGGCGCAGCGCGCTGCCGGGGACGATCTTGTCGTACTGGATGGGGTTGGGCAGGATCTCGAAGTGGGTGCGGTACGACTTGCGGTCCTTGACGAGATCGATCTCCCCCAGGATGAGAAGGGAGATGAGGAGCAGCGAGACCTGGTCCTCCACCAGGCCGTAGATGGGGTTGGCCAGATGCTCGTAGACCACCTTGGGGGCCGGCTGGCTGTCGAGGAGCGGCAGGAGGAGCTTCACCAGCTCGTTCTTTTCCGGATCCCTCGGAAAGACATACTCCCTACCCTGGCGCTGGAGGAGGCCCATGGGGACGAGGTAGGCTTCGCGGATGACCTTCACCGGCTCCGGCGCCTCCGGCTCGCCGAGGTCGTGCTCGGAGACGAAGCGCAGGAGCTGCCGGTAGGCCTCCAGGGGCAGCGGCCCGTGCGTCGGGGCGAAGCGCTCGAAGGCGGGGTAAGTGCGCCGCAGGATCCACTCGACCAGGATGTCCAGCCAGCCCTGGAACTTGAGCGCGGGATTGCGGTACGGCGGCGTCTCCGGGGAGCCGCCGGGGCTGACCACCGTGGCGGAGAGGTAAGCGTTCTTGACCTGGGCGGCGAACAGCTTCGAGCGCTCGGCGATGCGGGCCTCGAGCCGCCGCTCCAGGTCGCCGCCCCAGCGCCGCTCGCGAAGGCGCATCAGGGCGGCGAGCTCGATGAGCTCATCCCCCGCCTGCAGGGGGGCCGGGCGCACGGTGTATGCCCCCGGGGCGGCGCCGCTCTCGCCCCAGGGGAGCCGGAGGCACACCGCCAGGCCCTTCTGGAGGGGCGGCTCGCCGTTGCCGAGGTAGACATGGTAAGCGCGGTCGTGGAAGTTCCAGCGGAAGATGCGGCTCTGCCAGTCATCCCGGGAGAGCTGGAAGGGATTGAAGTCGCTCTCCGCGAGGAGCGGCGCCAGGATTTCGAAAATCTGTTCGCGCAGCTCGCGCAGCTCCGCCAGCTCCCGCTTCAAGTGCCGCTCGATGACCGTGTCTCCATCATCTTCCAGATGGACGCGGAAGAGATCGTTCACCTGGGCGATGAAGCGGCCTTTCTCCGCGAGCTGCTTGAGCAGCCGGTCGATGACCTCGAGGTTCTTCTCCGGATCGAGGCGGGTGGCGCGGTGGAGCAGCCAGCAGGCGGCCTCGCGGGCGGTCAGGCCTTTTCTCGCCGGCGACAGGTGAGTCAGGATCAGCAGGCGGATCAGGCGCCAGGCGAGCTCCCGCTGCTTCGAGTTCGGGAAGAGCTCCTCCAGGTGCTGGCGGTACCAGGGCAGGAACTGCTGTGCCAGCGGCAGGAACTCCGACTGCACCTCGAAGAGGTCCTGGAAATGCTCGACGATGGCGTCGGGCGCGAGCAAGCTCCCCCAGGGCTGGTCGAGGAAGGGCGCCACGCCGCGCGCGGGGCTGCCGGCGAGCCGGGTGACGGTGAAGTCGACGATGCCGCGCGCCTGGGAGAATTGGTCGCGCACCTCCTCGAGCAGCTCCAGGGTGGCGGGGTGGAGGGGATAAATGGCGCGGAGGTCATCCAACTTGATGGGCAGCGAGGGGAAGGCTTCGATGACCTCCTCGGCGATCTTCTTCACGGCCTCTTCATAGCCTTCCTTCTTCACCAGGATGGACTCGCTCAAGAGGTCCTTCACGTGCGCCGGCGTCAGGAGGAAGCGCAGCGGGTAGCGGTCCTTGATCTTGCGGTAGAGGCCGTGTTCGAGCTCGCCGGCGTGCTCGATCTGCTCCTGCACCGCCGCCAGGATCCAGAAGCGCGCTCCCTGCGTCCACTCCCCCAGGAACTGGAGGTAGCGGATGTCCTCGTTGAACGACTGCCGGTCGGGCTTCGACCGCAGGAACTCGGAGAGCTCGTCCAGGACCAGGAGAAGGCCCCTGGGGAACCGCTCGGCCGCCTTCGACCACTTCAGGCGGCGGTCGCTTTCGCCCCCCGCCAGGCCGAGGGCCTGGTCGACGATGTCCTCCAGGGCGGCGCTGGCTCGGAAGTTGAGGAGCGACACCGCCTCGACCTCGGGCCCTCCGGGAAGGAGCTTTCCCGCCCGCAGGTTCTGCGTCACGTAGGCAAGGAAGTGGGACTTGCCGGAGCCGTACTGCCCGATGATGAAAATGCCGCAGCCGGCGGGCATGGCGAGGGCGCGGCACAGGGAGCGGAGGTGGCTTTCGACATCGCGCGTCAGGTGGTAGGTGGAGGTGATCCAGCCGGCGTCTCCGGCCTGGAGGTGCTCCAGGCGGACGACGGTGGGATGCGGCCTCACTTCCACGAGGTCCCGCAGGATTTTTCCGGCCTTGACGGTTGGCGCCGTTTCCTTCATCGAAGAGCTGAAAACGAATACAATGGACGCTGCAGCTTTATCATTAAAAGTGAAGGAGTAATATCATAACAGCATGACCCCAGATTTGAAAACAGTGCTGCGGAGAAATTTTCTCCAGGCCCTGGGAAAGCGGGACCTCGATGGGGCCAAGGCCATCCTGGAGCGGCTCAAGACGGAGGAGCCCCTGGCGCTCGAGACTCGCGGCCTCGAGCTCGAGTACCTCATCCGCTCGGACAGCCTCGCGGAGGCGAAGGGCCTCGCCGGCCAGCTCCTCGAGCTGCATCCGGGGTCGGCGCGGGTGCAGTACCTGGCGGGGCTGCTGGCCTACCGCCAGAAGGATTACGCGGCGGCGGAGCGCCACCTGCGGGAGAGCCATCGCCTTTTTCCTCACTCGAAAAACTACCGGCTCCTCGGCAAGACGCTCACCCAGCAGAGGAAATTCGAGGAGGCGGAGGGGATCCTGCAGTCCCTGGCGCCGGGAAATCCCTGGTGCCAGCTCGACCTCGCCTGGCTGTACGAGCGTAAGGAGGACTGGGCCAGGGCGCTCTCGTGCATCGAGGCCTTCTTGAAGGTCGAGCCGGATGACAAGTTCGCCAAAAGCCAGCTGCTGCGACTGAAAGCCCGGCTGCTCGAACCGGAGGAGCTGCTCGAAGAGGTAAGCTCCTTGACCGGCCTCGGCGAGGAGGTGCCGGAGGACCTCCTTCCCCAATACGTGGAGGCGCTGCTCAAGCGCGGGGAGAGCACGGCCGTCCGGGATTTCATCCAGAAGCGCCAGGCCGGCTGGTCGGCCCGCGCCGCCCGCTCGGTGGGTTGGATCTGCTACCGCCTGCAGGCCTATGACCTCGCCATGGACCTCTTTCTCAAGATCTTTCGGGAGAACCGCGGCGATGCCAAGTTTCTCTCGGCCCTCGAGGCGGCGGCGAAGCGCTGCGGCCGCCTGGCGGAGCTGTTGCCGGTTTACGGCGCGCAGGTGCAGGATGACAAACGCTTTTACAGCCGCATCCGCTCGGTGAAGAGCCGGCTGGAGGAGCGAAAAAACTAGTGACAGGCACCCCTTTGGCGGGCCAGAATAGCGCCTGTCACGGGTATTTCAAGGAGAGTTCGATATGGCCACAAAAATGATTTCGGCCTTTCTTCTGGCGGCCTGGTCGCTGGCCGCCGGCTGCCTGGCCGTCCCCGAACCGGAAGGAGTGGACAGGTTCTTGTTCGAGCAGGCTGGCGAAGGGGCAGTTCGTGGCGCCGAAGCCGAAACCGCTGAAGCCGCTCCTGGACAACAGCGCGGCGCCCTCCTCACCAGCTCCGGCAAGGAGCCAGCGACTGCGGCCGAGTCCGCTCCCCAGCCCGCCGGCGCACCGGATGCCGGTAAGCGGCTGATCGTTTACACCGCCACCTTCGGCCTGCTGGTCGCCAACCTCGAGGACGCGGTGGAGAATTTCATGAAGAAGGCGGAGGCGCTGGGCGGGTACCTGCAGAGCCGCGACAACGCCAGCCTCACGGTACGCGTCCCGGCGGCGCAGTTCAAGAAGCTCCTCGACGATTTGAAGACGCTGGGGATCATCACCGAGCAGTCGATCAACGCTCTCGACGTCACCCGGCAGTTCATGGATCTCTCGCTGCGGATCGAAACGGCGGAAAAGGCGCGCCAGCGCCTCCTGGCACTCCTCGAGCGGGCGGATAAGGTGGAGGATGCGCTCAAGATCGAGCAGGAGGTCCGCCGGCTCACCGAGGAGATCGAGAGGATGAAGGGGGAGCTGAAGCTGCTCTCCGAGCAGATCGCCTTCTCGACGGTCACGGTCCGCTTCCTCTCCTCGGCCCCGCCGCCCGTCCCCGTCAGGAAGCGCGCCCGCAGCCGCTTCACCTGGATCAACCGTGTCGGAGTGGAGCATGTCCTCGAAGATTTTTAAACTTACTGTCCTTCTTCTGCTCTCCGCGGCCGCGTCTCTTCTGGGCGGTTGCCTGTCCATGCAGGTGCCGGAGAAGTTCCTCACACTCGAGGATGGCTGGTTCGAGATCAAGGCCATCACCCCGGATGAGGCGCAGCTCTGGGCGCGGAGCTTCAGCGGCCCGAGCGATGGCGCTTTCCCCTTCTGGGGCGAGGCCTTGAAGAGCGATTTCATCCAGAACCGCGGCTACGCCTTGATCGAGGAGCGCCAGGTCAAGAGCCAGTCCGGCCAAGAGGGCCTGGAGTTGCTCTTCGAGGTGACGGCGCAAGGGCAGGCGCACCGCTACCTCGCGGTGCTCTACGTCTACGACGGCTGGCTGTGGGACACCATCGTGGTGGGGGAGTTCGTCGCGCCGAAGAGCTTGTTCGACGGCTACCTCTCCAGCGTCCGCCAGGCGTACGCGACCATCGACTAGCCGCTGCCGGGTTTCTGGTTGAGGGCCACGGTGATGCTGGATGGCCCCAGGCGCCGGTTCTCGCGGGAGGTGGGAGCCTCGGCCTCGCTCGCGTCTTTTTGCTTTTTTTCGGCGAACTTCGCCCACCACTCGCGGGCCTTCTCCTCGCTCCACTTGCCGGCATCGGCGCAGTCGCCGAGGGCCAGGAGCAGGCTTCTCGCGTCGCCGGGTCGGCGCCCGGGATCCTTCTCCAGGCACTTCAGGATCAGCTCCTCGAGATCGAGGGCGATCGGACGGCCCAGGCGGAGGGAGGGGGGCGCCGGAGGGGTCGCCAGGTGGTGGCTGCAGATTTCAATGAAGCCCTCGCTTTCGAAAAGCTGCTTCCGGGTGAGCAGGAAGTAGCCGACGGCGCCGAGCGAGTAGAGATCGCTCCTCGCATCCACCTTCTCAGGAGAGCGGATGGCCTCCGGGGAGAGGTAGTGCGGGGTGCCGGCGATGGTGTTGGCGCCGCTCCGGAGGTTGCCATTTTCCTTGCCGTTCCCCTTCGGGTCGATGATCTTCACCAGCCCGAAGTCCAGCACCTTGACGACGTCCCAGCTGCCGCCGCGCTCGCAGAGGATAATGTTGGCGGGCTTGATGTCGCGATGGATGAGTCCGATGCCGTGGGCCTCGATCAGCGAGGCGCATACTTGCTTGAGGATGTGAATGACGCGGGCCTCGGACTGCGGGCCATCCTGGGAAACCAGCTCGTCGAGGGTGATCCCCGGCAGGTACTCCATGGCGTAGTAAAAGATCCCCTCCGGGGTGCGGCCGTAGTCGTAGATGGCGATGGTGTTGGGATGGGTGAGGCGGCTGGTCATCTGCACTTCGCGCTCGAAGCGGGCGATGCTCTGCTCGCCGGCGGTTTCCGGCTTGAGCAGCTTGATGGCCGTCGGCCGCCGCAGCATGGCGTGGCTGGCCTTGTAGACCATGCCCATGCCCCCCTCTCCCAGCTTCTCCTCGAGGGTGTACGGCCGAGCCGCTTGGCCTCGTGCACCTTGAGGCGCAGGGAGAAGATCACGTGCGAGGCGACGGTCGAGACGACCACGGCCACGCCGCACCACTGGGCCGACAAGGCGGTGTAGAGCCACAGGGGGCTGTCATCCGCCGAGGGCTCACGGCTCCGGTGGATCAAGTAGGTGCCGATGACTGTCGGGATGCACGCCGCCGAGCTGAGCCAGAAGGTCCGGGCGGCGGTGCCCGGGACCACCAGGGCGCGGAAGATCAAGCAGTTGGTGGCGATGAGGACCCCCCAGAACTCCTTGTACTTGAGCCAGTCCTCGATCCAGGTGATGATGGCGGCGCCGGTGCAGATGCCGATGAGTCCGAAGGCCTCGACGGTCGCCAGCGCGCGGGCGGAGGGGGAACCGCGCCGGCAGATTCCCCACATGGCCACGAAGAGGCCGAAGATCGGAAGCTGGAAGAGCATGACCGGGCGCATCAGCCACTCTTTCCAGGTCCGCTGGGGATCGAGGAGGAAGGTGACATGGTGCGAGATGATGGCTCCCAGGCAAATCAATCCTCCCACCTTGCCGAAGAAGGCCAGGCGCTCCTGGAGAAACTGGCGGCCTTCCTCGGATTCGCTGGGAAAGCTCGAGCCGATGAGCGAACTTTTGACGAATGACAGCAGCTTGCGGATGGGCATGATCTCTTTTCAATTGCGGCTGACATGGTCGGCAGAATTACGGCAATTCGGAAATTTTAACGGATGATGGTTATAATGTTAATCTTTCCGGAAGAACTTCCTGATCACCGTCTTCAAGTAAAAGCCCAGGCCGATCCCGGCGGCGAGGAAGAAGATCGCGAGCGCCGGGCTTCCCTTGCCGGCCTCGTGCCGGAAGGCGAGGAGCTGGTGGAGGGCGAGGCCGAAGCAGAAGAGGATTCCCGCGGTGATGAGGAGGACGTGAGCGCGGATGAGCATGAGGGTTCTCTATTTTAGCGTGGCCAGGAACTCCAGCAAGTCGGCTGCTTCCTGCGCCGTCAAGTCGCTCAGGAGCTGCTCCGGCATCAAGGACTTCTCCTGGCGGACGAGGAGCTTGACCTGCCGACGGGGGACGGCGTGGAGCTGGCTCCCCACGTCCTTCAGCACCACCTCCTGATCGGTTTCTCGGACGAGCACCCCGGAGAGCATTTCACCGCCGCGCGTTCCGAGGAGGTAAGCGGCGTACTCCGGCGCGATCTCGCGCGAGGGCTCGATGAGGTGCTGCAGCAGGGCCGGGCGCTGGTACTTCGCGCCGATGCGGCTCAAGTCGGGCCCGATGGTGCCGCCGGTCCCCTGAATGGCGTGGCAGTTCTTGCACTGCGCCGCTGAATTCTTCAAAAAAACCTGCCGCCCGCGCTCGGAGCTTCCCGAAAGAGCCAAGATGGCCATTGGATCGAGATCGCTGCCGAGCCGTTTCTTCCGCCGCGATGCCGGGATGAAGCGCTCGAAGAGGTCGCGCGCCTCCGGATTGGGATGATCGGCGGCGAGCTGGAGGACCTGCTGGCGGAGAGCATCCGGCAGCGAGGCGGTGTCGAGGAGCTTGAGGAGCGCCAGGGCCCCGCGGGTCGAGGAGAGCAGATGGATCGCGGCGGGCCCCTGCAAGGTCTCATTGACGGTCAAGTTATCATTGGCGGGATGGGTCGTGATCAGGATCTTGAGCGCCGCTTCATCCTCCGGCTTCACCGTGCTGCCGGCGCCGCCGCCGCTCCCGCCCGGCAGCCCGGCGATCCAGTCGCCGATCAGCTCGAGGCCCCGCGCGTCCACCTCGCGGGCGCTCAGGCGCGGCATGCGGCCGCTCCCCAGCTTCGCCATGCGGTAGTAAACCACCGAGCCGAAAGGATCGCCCGGCGCGATCAGTGCGGCCCCCTCGATGCCGAAGCTCCCCAGGAGCGGCCGGACGCCGGCGGCCGCCGCGTCCTTGAGGAGGACGTTACGCTGGAGCTGCAGGGTCGAGGTGGTGCCGCCGCCGAAGCGATGGCAGTGGGCGCAGTTGACATGAAGGTAAGCTCTGGCTCTCTCCTCCAGGCCGGCGGCCGGGTCGTGCGGGTTGTCGAGCCTCGGCAGTTGGTCCGCCGGCTGGGGGAGCGGAGGGTGGAAGATCCCCAGGCGCTGCCAGCGGTCGAGCTGGTTTTCCGGGGCGCCGGCGGCGCTCTGCGGTTTGTTGAGCTGGTAAGTGTTCAATCCGAGAACCGTTCCCGCCCAGGGATTGTGGCAGTGTGAGCATTCGGCGCGGCTCGAGATGCTCCAGGTTTCTTCGCGAACGCCGCCAGGCGCTCCGCCAGCGGAGATCTTGAGATCGAGTTTGAGGCCGCGGGCCTCGGCCAGCGCGGCGTCGCTGCCCTCATCGTTCCAGACGTAGCTGTAGGGCCGCCAGTCGTTCTTTTCAAAGTGGAGGAGCTGCGTTTCGATGCGGCGCCGGCTCGCCGGGTTGCCCTGCTCCAGCTCCAGAAAAAAAGTTTTCACCAGCACCGTCCCCTCCGGGAATTTCCACGCCAGCGGGTCGCCAGGATCGATGGCCCGGCCATCCGGAACGGCCAGCCAGCGCTGGCCAAAGGCGCGGTCGGCCCACATCTCGGCGTTGATCGAGTAGGGGATGACCCCCGGAGCCGGATCCAGGTCCACGGTCGACGCGAAGAGCCCCGTCTCGCTCAGCCGCCGGGGGAAGCTGCGGCTCTCGTCCTCCTCCGGATTGGGAACCAGGCGGTAGAGCTGCCCGGTGATGTCGTAGTCGAGAATGTACAGCTCGCGAGCGCTGTCCTCGCCGAAGCCGACGATGTGGAGGGGCGTGTCCACCAGCTCGCGGTGCCAGGCGACCTGGCCCCCCTTCGCCCGCAGGCCCCAGATCTTGCCGGTGACCCAGTCGCCGTAGATGTACGCGCCCGCCAGCTCCGGGAGCTTCCGGCCGCGGTAAAAGAGACCGCCGGTGATGGAGGCGGCCTCCGAGTGCGGGTGTTCGACGGTGGGAGGCAGGATGGGAGTGGGGCCGATTTTTCCTTCGCTCCGAACCCGCTGCCGGCCTTCCGTGATGCTCCAGCCGTAATTGCCGCCGCGCTGGACGCGGTCGACCAGCTCCCACATCTCCCAGCCTACGTCGCCGATCCACAAATCGCCGGTGTCCGGATCGATCCCCATCTTCCAAGGATTGCGGAAACCGTAGGCCCAGATCTCAGGGCAGGCCCCGCTGACGTTGCGAAAGGGATTGTCCTCGGGGATGGCGTAATTCCTGCCGTTCTCCCGCCGCTCCACATCGATGCGCAGGATCGAGGAAAGGAGGTCGCCGATGTCCTGGCCGGTCTCCTTGGTGTCGGGCGGCGAAGGGCCGACGGCGTCGCCGGTGGAGATGTAAAGGCAACCCTCCTTCCCGAACTTGAGGCAGCCGCCGTTGTGGCCGCCCGAGAGCCAGGTGATGATCACCGTCTCGCTCCTCAAGTCGATCCGCGGCGGCTCCTCGCGGCTCACTTCGAAGCGCGAGACCCGGGTGCCGTCGGGGAGCTCGTTGCGCGTGACGTAGCAGAGGTAAACGAAGCGGTTTTTTTCGAACTGCGGATGGAACTCGAGGCCGTAAATGATCGGCGTCGCTCCCTCGAACTTGGGAAGCTCGAGGGAGAGGTCGGCCTGGGCGCACGCGGGATGGTTGGGAAAGGAGAAGACCTTGCCGTTCAGCTCGGCGACGAACAAGCGGTCCAGGCCCGGCGCGCCGGCGACCTCGACCGGCTGCTGGAACTTGAGATGCGGGAAGGCGAGTTCAACTTGGTAGGGGGGAGGAGGATCGGGGGTGCCGTGGAGGCGGGAGCTGACCCAAGGAAGGCGGGATTGGGAGAAAGCCAGAGGGCTGCCTGGCCCCATCATCAGCGAAAGGGTGAGGAGAGAAAATTCAAACGGATTTCGCATTGAAAACCCACTTCATCGCATCGGCTTGAACTTCAAGTTGCGGAATTCGAGGTCGTAGAACTCCACCTGCAGGCCGATATGTCCCTTCGCCTCCTGGCAGCTGGCCAGCTCCGCGGTGACGGCGCCGTTCACCCAGAGAGAGATGGTCTTCCCCCGGCAGGTGACCTCGAAAGCGTTCCACTCGCCGGGCGGCCGGGCGCGGCTGGGGAGCGGGCTCTTCACCTCCACCCGCTTCGTCTCGCCGTTCTCCGAGACCTCGGTGAAGAGGTCTCCCACCACCGGCCCTTTTGGTCCCATGGCCACCTGCGCCTGATGCCAGATCTTGCCATCGATGCGGGTGCGGACGTAAACGCCGCCGTTATACTCCTCTTGCCGCGGATCGGCGACGCGCCACTCGACATGAAAGATGCCGTCGGCGCGCTCCTTCTCGTGGAGGAGCATCTCCTTCACCCCCTTCCCCTTGCAGGAGAGGATCTTGCCGTCAGCGGAGGCGCTCCAGGGATGCTTCTCGGCCCGCGAATCCTGCGGCAGCGCCACCCGGCGCCAGCCCTGGAAGTCCGGTCTGGGCATGAGGTCCTCCCAGCCGCCGGGATCGGCCTCGAGGGAGCTGGGCCCTTCCCGCCAGCGCAGCCATTCGAGCCCCGGCCGCTCGACGCGGAACTGCACCAGGCGCCGCCTCTCCACCTCGGTGACATAAACGGTTCGCCCGTCGGGGCCGCCGAAGCAGAGGTTGCTGGGCATCTTGCCCAGGACATCGATCTCCCGCAGCACCTTCCCCTGCGGCGAGACCACCGCCACCACGCCCTTGCCGTGGCGGGTGACATAAAGATTTCCGGCGACGTCGCAGCGCATGCCATCGAAGCCATGGTCGGGAAACTCGGCGAGCAGGCGCTTTTCCCCCAGGGCGCCATCGGCCTGGATGGGAAAGGCCCAGATATTCCGCTGCACGCTCTCGTTGACGTAAAGCGTCTTCCCGTCAGGGCTCAATTCGATGCCGTTCGTGGTTCCCAGGCCGGCGGCGAGCCGCTGGACCGTTCCCGCGGCGCTGATCTTCCAGAGCTGTCCGGTCCCCTGGCCCCAGCTCGGGTCGCTGGCGTAGAGCGTCCCGTCGGGGCCGATGGCGAGGTCGTTGGGCTGGTTCATGGAGTCCTCGTGAGCGAGAACCGCGACCGTGCGGGTGCGGGGGTCGATCTTGAGGATATTGTGGCCGATGTAGTCGGCGACGTACAGGTTCCCCTGGCGGTCGAAGCGCAGGCCGTTTCCGATGCTGTTCCCGGGCAGGGTCACGAACACCGCACCTTTGCCATCCGGAGCGACGCGGCCGATGGTCTGCTGCTTCTCGAAGTTGACGGCGAAGATGTTCCCGGCCTGGTCGCAGGCCGGGCCTTCGATGCCCGCCGTGAAGCTCCCCTCGGCCGTCAAGGGCTCGGCGAGGTAGAGTTTTTCCGGTTCTTCAGCGGCGGTTGCGGCAGAGCAGAGGATGCAGATTAAAATCCAAGAGTGACACATGTGCTGGCTCCAAAAAAATGATCTGCTAATGCAGGCGGAGACTGACCCGGTGCGTTCATACGAACGAGAACGAGTCGGCCGGCGACCGGCTCGTGCGCTTCATATCCGAGAACACCAAAAAATCCCCGCCGCGGCTCGTGCTCCTCCGCCAAGCCCTGAAGTCATCATTCGAGACGGCCGTGCCCGACAAGGGATTCACCATGCTCACGGAGTTGGTCGAATCGTCCCAGAAACCCAGGAACTGCGAGCCGTTGAAATCGAACGAGTCCCGGATGTAGACGCCGATCTCCGAGATGGTGACCGCGAATCCGCGCCCTCCCGAGACCGCGGCCACCGAGCCGGCGACGACCACGCGGAAGGCAAAATTGCCGAGTGCCGCGCTCATGTCGTCGAGGTCCGAAAGGCCGAAGCTCACGATCCGCTGGTTGATGTAGTCAGGGTCCTGCAGCTCCACCGGTTGGCTCAGGTTTCCGAAGGACCGCGGCGCTGATCCCGAGGCTGGGAGCCCTTTGCGCCGGAGCATCTTCGCGATCTCGGCCTGGGCTGCCGAGTTCACCCAGATGCGGTCCCGGATGAGCTGATCGTAGACCGATCGAGCCCGAGCGAAAGTCAGCGCCCAACGGTCCATCTTGATCGTCGCCGTATCAGGCAGCCCGTAGGCGGGCGCGACGGCGCTCGGGCGGGAAAACCAGATGTCCATGAGCCGGGCGCCGTTCCCCCAGCCCTTGCTTCGCATGATCCGGGGAATGTTCGTGAGCGTCAATGACATGGCGGCGTCTCTCTAGGGTGGCTCGCAAGGCAAGCCTTCTCTTTCCTGGATTCCCCGTGCTGACCGTCTTCCGGCAACAACCTGAAGGAATTACCGAGAAATGAAAAACTATAGCCCTCGGCGCAGAGGGAGTCAAGAGGGCAGGGAATTTGGGATGCACCAACGGATTTGGTGCAGCGAAGCTAGCTGCTATTCCAGCGGGTGGAAGTTCCGCCGACACACGCGTCCAGTAGCTGTCGTAGTTATATCCAGCGACAAGGAGGGTGACCAAATTGTTGAAAGCATAAGCGATGATGAACCAGGACAGCATAACCTGGATCGGAGCGAGGGCCCCTGGGGTTGGCAATGCATTCTCGATGAGACTGTCCCGACTCAGTGCGGGAAAACAGTTTTAACCGACAGGTGCAAGGATGACGAATGTAAACTGCAGCGGGGCAACGGTATGCCGGGAGCAGGCTTACCAGCGCCGCGTTGCAGGAAGACACCGCATGAGAGCCAGCCTTCCAGCCGTATTGAGGAAAATCCGCCGTACGGAATGATAGGGGGGATGGAGGAAACGTCGGCATCATTCGAAGCCCGATCCGCGCCTCCAACCTACCCGACTAGCTTCCCCATGGCTGACCCAGCCCCTCCGCCAGCCCAGGGATTTCGCAACGGGATTGCGGAATCCTTCTGGAAGCCTCTGTTTAAAGCCCCGGCTCAGCCCCGGATCGCCGCGACGAGGATTTCCTCTTCCTTCGGTTCCTTCCCG